>CAZRLK010000150.1:0-12772 GCA_964600555.1 uncultured Bradymonadales bacterium | reverse complement strand
CACTTGCGGGTGAAGACGGGACTCGGCCATCCCTCTTTTTCGGCCTTGATCGTCTCGTAGTCCCAGTACGCCCCTTTGACCAGTCGGACGGTGACCGGCGTGCCGCGACGTTCGGCCCACGAGCACAGATCGTACAGATCCTCTTCGGCATCCCGCAGATATGCCTGGGCGACGATGCCGGCGTGCTCGTAGTCCCGAAACTCCTCCTCTTCGAGCAGGCTCTTGAAGACGGCGAGGGTCAGATCCTTGTAGTGGTACTGCTCGACGTCGAGATTGATGAACGCTCCGTGCTCCTTCGCCGTCCGAAACAGCGGCCGCAGCCGATCCTTGACCTCCTCGACGCTCCCCTCGAAATCGCACGGGTCGAGCTGGCTGTACAGCGACGAGATCTTGACCGACAGGTTCACCCGGGGCACCCGCCCGAACGACGCCTCCTCGAGCTGCGGCTTCTCCTCCCAGTCGCCCGTCTCCGCGATCAGTGTCTCGAGAATCTGGCTGTACTGGCGATGATACGCCTCGGCCTCCTGTTCGCTGACCGTCGCCTCCCCGAGCAAATCGAGCGTAAAGGCCATCTCGTCGTCCCACATCGCCCGCAGGTCCGGCAGCGCCTGCTCGGCGTCTTTACCGGCAATGAACTTCCCCGCCATCGACCGAATCTGCTTTTCGATCTGGTCGGCCGCCATCCCGGCGAACCGACTGTCGGGGGTGATCTTCGAGAGCCCCCACTTGGCGACCGACCCGAGGACCGGAAACTCCTGATCCTCGCCGCCGAAATACTCCTGGAGATGGCGCGCCACCTGCGAGGGCTCCTCGAGCGTCGGAAAGACGTCGACGAACCGGAACATCCGAACCTTGAAGTCCGGATCCTGCATCGAGAAGTCCATCATCTTCCCGCTCCACCAGTCCTTTTTGAAGACCGATGGCTTCTCCCCCTCCATCCGGTCGAAGATCTCCCGACCGTACTCGCTGACGGCATCCTGATCTGCGCGCGCCATTGTCGTGTACTCCGTCGTTTGTGGCCCGAATCGAGTTGCATCGCCAGCGTATAACAGAGCAGGTTCGCCCCCGGCAACAATCCACCGACTCCGAGAATCCGCCGCACCGTGTTATCCTCTCGGCGCCGTGTACTGTCTGCTGACAACCGTCTTCATGATCGCCCTCATGGCCGTCGCCATGGTCGCCGCCGCCGGGGGCCTGCGTGCGATTCGCCGGATCCCGATGCAGTCGCGTGTGCGACAGGCCTGGCAGGCGCTCGCTTCCTCCCCGGAGTTGACGTACCACAAGGGCCTACAGGGGATGGACGCCGAGGTGACCGGCACCCACCGCGGCCATCGCGTCACCGCCAGGCTCCTCACCCGCCGCAACTGGGCCGGACCCGCCCGCCGATTCGACCTCCATCTGCAGATTCTGCTCCCCCAGGATCTGCCGAACTTCCGCCTGAAGGGCTCCTCGAGAGCAGCCCACCTGAAAGACGCGCTTCCGGGCCACGACCCGGCGTTGACCGACCTTTTGAGCGTCGAAAACCTCTCGCCCTCCGTCGCCCGCCGCCTCGATGCCGACGCCGAGCTCCGCACCCGGTTTCTCGAACTGCTCGGCCACGGGAGCCTGTGGGCCCCGGTTCGCATCGAGATTGCCATGGGCTTGATGAGCGTCCGCCTCTCCGGCGCCGGCTACCGCGCCGAGCGCCCCCGACGCCTGCTCGACCGCGCCATCGACTGCATCGAGGCCCTCGACGCCGACCTGCTCGAAGCCAAAAAAGCCGGCGCCCTCCCGGATCGATGACCCGAGAGGGCGCCGGCTCGTCCCCCGACCGAATGACTCCCCCGAAACCGCGGTGACTCACTCCGAGTCCGACGAGGCGGCCTCGAAGCGAAACTCGGTCGTCGCCTGGTTGTTTTCGTGCTTGCCGCCGGTGCAACTGTGCGTCGCCGTCCCCGAGGCGACATCCTCTCCCGTGAAGTTCGGCTCGCAGTCGGCGACGATTTTGTCGTCCCCGATCCACGGCGTCGAATCCTCGTCCCAGAGGATGTAGCTCATCCCCTCGATCTCCTCGGCGGTCACCCCGGTCACCGTCGTCTCGTTCCAGTGCGGCTCGTACTCGTCGTGGATGACACTCGTCTGCTCGGTCGTGTCTCCGATCGTCACTTCGGCGAACGGGTCCGGGCCGGTCGCCTGATCGCCCTCGACGGTCTCCTCGTCGATGTCGGCGCCGACGGCCACGACGTCCCACTCGGCATCGTCCTCCACCGTGCAGCTTCCCGAGGCGTTGCAGGTCAGACCCTCGTCGCAACTGACACAGCTTTCGCCGCCGCTCCCGCACCGGGCGTCGCCGAGTTCCCCCTGGGGGACACACTCGTTGCCCGAGCAACACCCGTCGCAGTCGGCGGCACAGTCGTCGGCCGACTGCTCGACGCAGTCGCCCTCGCGGCAGGTCTCGTTCGACCCGCACGACACGCACGACTCCCCGCTGCTTCCGCACGCCTCGCCGGAGTCGCCGCCGACGCACTCGCCGTCCTGCCAGCACCCGTCGCCACACGTCTCGCAGCTCCCCTCGATGCACTTCGAGGCCTCCCCACATTCGGCGCACGTCTGGCCGCCGCTCCCGCAGGCCGAGTCGCTGACCTCTTCGACGCAGGTCCCGTCCCGGCAACACCCGTCGCAGTTGCCCGAATGGCACTCGCGCTCGACACAGTCTCCCGCCTGGCTACAGGTTTCGGTCGGCCCGCACTCCGTACACGCCTCCCCGCCGCTGCCGCACGCCTCGTCGCTCGTCTCCTCGACACACATCCCCTCGGCGACGCATCCCCCGCACGTCGCATCCGCTCCACCGGCGTCCGGATCCTCACTGTCGTCGTCCGGGCACCCGCTCCCGGCACACTCCTGGGGCGGATCGTCGGCGGGGGCACACCCCGCCGCCGCCACGAGACCGAGCATTCCTGCCGACACCAACAGCCAACCGAACAATCGTTTCATCGCACTGACATCCTGAATAAAAATAACGTTTCGTCCTGTCGCTTACCCGACAAATCTACCAGATCCTCCGAATTCGCGAAACCCGAACGCACGGGGCCGAGGCAGTTCCACCGCCACTCACTCACAAGACGACGGCCTCTCGATTCGCCGGCACCACGACCTCCCCGCCGTATCCCGCCTCTCCCAGTGCACGCCGCAGGGTCTGCAGATGCGACTCGCGCCCGTGCACCAGGAGCACACGCTCCGGCTCCAGTGCCTCGACCGTCGCCACGAGTTGCCAGCGCGGCGCGTGGTTGGGGACGACGAAATGCTCGATACTCGCTCGCAGGGGCGACGCCGAGCCGGCCGGCCCGGAAAACTCCTCGCCCGGCTCCGCCTCGAGCAGCCGGCCCGCAAACCTCGAGCGGTACGCCCGGTTGAGGACGGCGATGCGGGCCTCCTCCCGGCCGAGAATCCGTCGGGCGAGCCGGCCCGCCGGCGTCCGCGGCTGCAACTGATCACCCGGCGCGACGACCGTCGCCCCGGCGTCGACGGCGGCCGACAGATCCGCCTCCGAGGCATACCTCGCCCCCTCGCTCGGGTCACTCACCAGCTCATCACTCCCCGCCGACCGGGCGTACACCTCGAAGACCGGCCTCAGACTCCGCTCGACGACCACCTTCGACTCGGCCCCGGCGAGCGCCCCGACCGCCTCGATCGCCTCGCCGACCGGCGAGACCGCCACCAACGCCCCTGCTGGCCCGTCCGCAAACGCCGCAAACCGCCCCCACTCGGCCTCCAGATCCGACTCGTCGGCACGACGATCGGTCGCGAGCACTCCCTCCATCACGAGCGTGTCGATCGCAAATCCCGCGTCGGTCGCCGGGAGGCGCGCCCCGGCCACGACCGGCTGATCGTGGCAGCAAAAATCCCCGGTGTACAACAGACGATGCGTCGGCTCCCCGGCGATTTCGACGGCCAGGCTTCGCGCACCGAGCACGTGCCCGGCCCGAAACGCCATCACGCGCAACTCACCCGCTCCGAGATCGACGAACCGTCGCGTCGGGACCGGGTCGATCGCATCCGCCAGGTCCGCCGCCCGCTGCGCGTCGACCCCGTCTCGAGCCGGCAGCGTCGTCTCCATCAACCGCCTGGTCGCCGCCGACGCCCATCCCCCGAGAAACGGACGCCCCTCGAGAAGCTCCGGCAGCGCCCCGCAGTGGTCGAGATGCGCGTGGCTCACCCAGACCCCGTCCAGCTCGTCGACCTCGCCGACCCACTCCTCGCCACCTTCTCCCCCGACCCCGCAGTCGAGCAACAGACGCGATCCGCCGGCCCGCACCTCGATCGCCACCCCACCGAGCTCCGCCCCACCCCGATGCAACCGCAGCTCACCCACCGTACACCGCCAGCGAATACGTCGGGTAGTCGCCGAGCCGCTCCCTCCCCGCCAGATCCGCCAGCTCGAGCACGAAGGCACACTCGATCACCTCCGCGCCGCATCGTTCGACCAGCTCGATCGCCGCCCGACACGTCCCGCCGGTCGCCAGCAAATCGTCGACGATCAGTACCTTCTCGCCCCGCTCCGCCGCATCCTCGTGCAACTCCAGCACGTCCGTGCCGTACTCGAGCTCGTACTCGACGCGGTGGTGGTCGCGGGGCAGTTTGCCCGGCTTGCGCACCAGCGACATCCCGACGCCGAGCTCGTGCGCCAGCGCCGAGCCGAAGATAAACCCCCGACTCTCGATCGCCGCCACCTGCTCGATCCCACGCCCGGCATACCGCTCGCCGAGACGCGCGGTGACGTCGCAAAACAACTCGTGGTCGTGCAGAATCGGCGTGATGTCGCGGTACAACACGCCCTCTTCGGGGAAATCCGGGATCTCGTGCACCGCCGATTTGATCCGGCCTTCGAGGTCGGTCGCGATCGCGGGCTCGTCGGGTTGGCTACTCATCGGCGTCCATCCAGGCTTCGAGGTCCCAGTCGCGCATCTCGCGCATAAACGAATAGTGCGTGAAATCGAGGTGGACCGGCGTGATCGTGATGTGCTCGCGGGTGATGGCGTTGCAGTCGCTTCCCGGCAGGTCGTCGAAGCCGAGCTCCGAGCCGCCCAGCCAGTAATACGGCCGCTGGTACGGGTCGCGCTTTTCGGTCACGTCGCGCCGGTAGCTGCGACGGCCGAGCTTGACGACCCGGGCCTCGGTCTCCGGGGTCGCCTCGGCGGGGACGTTGACGTTCAGATACACGTCCCGGGGCAGCCCCCGGTCGAGGATCTCGCTGGAGAGCCGGCGGGCGAACGCCGCCGCCACGTCGAACTCGAGCGACCCGTGGCCCGCGAGGCTGACGGCGATGCCCGGAATGTCGCACAACGTCGCTTCGACCGCCCCCGCGACCGTCCCGCTGTAGATGAGATCGTCGGCGAGGTTTGCGCCGTGGTTGATCCCCGAGACGCACAGATCCGGCGGCTCCTCGAGGATCTCGTTGAGCGCCAGATACACCGAATCGGCCGGCGAGCCGGTCACCGCCATCCGCCTCGGCGCGTGCTCGTGCACCCGGAGCGGATCGTGGAGGCTCAACGCATGGCTGACCCCGCTTTGCTCGGAGTCCGGAGCCACCACCCACACCTCGCCGACCGCCTCGAGGGCGTCGGCCAGGGCCTGAATTCCCGGGGCCCGAAACCCGTCGTCGTTGGTGACGAGGATCGTCGGCGTCGACACGTCCGTTCCGTCGGCCAGAAGTCGAGCAGGCCCTCGGTCGACGGCCCGCCCGCAGCACACCTCATTCGCCCGCGTCGTCCTGTTCGCGCTCCCGACGCTGCTGCTCTTTCAGCCGCGAGACCTGCCGCTGCAGCCGGTCCAGCTCCCGTTTCATCGACCGGAGGTCGTCGGAGGTCGCCAGATTGAGCTTCTCGGCGAGCTCCTTTTTTTTGTCGTCGATCTGCGATTTGACCTCGTAGGAGGCCTTGATCGCTTCAGCCATCCCCTTTTGGACCTTCTCGTTGCTCATGATCTCCTGGACCTTGGGGTTCTGAAGCGCCTTCATCGCCTTTTTCATGAATTCGTCTTTGAGGCTGCCCATCGTCTTCCCGTCGCATCAACGTCGAAATTGTCGCGCTGCCGTGCGAGAACATGGTGAGCGCGGGTCGAAAAGTCAAGGTCGGCTCTGGGAACACACGCTTTGACGCTTATGTTAGGATCTAGTAGCTAAATCCGCGCAGTCACCCTCGGCAACCCCTCTGTAGATCGCATGGCGACTCCCCCTCGGCAGACCGGCTTCGGCTGGATGACCAGATCCCGGATGATCGTCGCCTCCGCCGTCGCTTTGCTCCTGGTCGCCGCAGCGAGTCTGTTTTACTGGCTCGCCGTCCCCCGCATCGCCGACGCGCTACTGCGCGAGCGCCTCGCCGGCCTCGAGCAGCGCGCCGGCCTCCAGGCCGACTTCTCGGCCATCGAGACGAGTGCCTTCGAGGGAGTCACGCTGCGCGATTTCGAGCTGCGACGCTCCTCGCGCGAGGTGCCCTTCGCCTCGGTCGCCTACCTGAAGACCTCGCTCGAGCTGTATCCGCTCCTGTTCGGGACCCCGGTCCTCGATGCCCTCGAGGTGCGCGAGGCGACGCTGCACGGGCGCCGGCTGTCCGACGGATCGACCAACCTTCAGCGCATTCGCGCCGAACTGCGCGACCGGAGCCGCGGAGACGGCTCCGACGCCGAGAGTGCCCCACCCCCGGACGGCGACGAGACCGAAGGGCCGCCGGCGTTTCTTCGCTATTTCGGCGGCGAATGGCCGAGTCTCCAGGTCCGGGACGCCGAGATTCGCTTCGGGGGCGAACGGGTCGAAGCCGACTGGCCGATCTCGCGGATCGGGGCGCACCGCGTCGAAGTCGTCTCCTCCGGGCAGACCGCTCGCGCGAGTGGTGAACTCGCCGTCGAGCAAGGCCCCGGCGCCCATCCCCTCTGGACGATTCCGGACGCCGTCGACTTCGACGGCCAGCTCCGCGTTCCCCTGGCCGACTCGACCGGCCGGCTCGAATTCGACTCCCCGCTCGAGGTCGTCGGCCTCGGCCCCCTGCCGTACCTGCGCACCGGCCTCGGCGAACTCGCCGTCACCGACGGCCGGACCGTCGAACTTCGCGACGCCTCGCTCGGCGTCCAGACCGGCGGCGCCCCGAGTTCCGTCGGAAACGCCGAGCGCATCGCCGTCTCGTTCGACGAGTGGCCGAGCTCCCCGACCGACTTCGCTGTCGAGGAGGTCGTCCTCGAGCAACCGACGCTCGTCGCCGACATCGACCGCCAGCACGCAAGTGGGGTCCACGACCTGATCCAGTTGCTTCGAGCGCCTCGGGCCCGACACGTCCACGATCGCGCCCACGCCGTCGCCCGGAGCATGTATCTCGACATCCCCGAGTGGCGCCGCCCCGATCTCGACGACGCCGACCGCCCCGCGCCCGACGAAAAGCCCGGCCTCGCCGAGCGACTCCGCAAACTCGTGTCCGACAGACTTCTGGCCGCCAGTGTCCCGGATCGCCTCGAAATCGCCGACGCCGAAGTCCACCTGACCGACCGCCGCCGGATGGGGTTGGTCGCCCCCACCCGCGAGCTCGGCCTGCGCGACGGCCGGCTCGTGCTCGAACACGACGTCGAGACCGGGCGGGTCACCCTCGAGGCCGGCTTCGACGCCTACGCCGGCGACAAACCCTCCCCGGGTAGCCTCTCGGCCGAACTCGACGGCAACTACCGGCGCGGCACCCTCGAGACCGACCTCGAGTTGACTTCGCTCGACCTGTCGTGGCTCTCGCAGATGCTCGGCGCCCGGTCCGCACGCCGGATCAAGGGCGGTCGCCTGAAGGCCAAACTCGAGACCTCCCGCGACAGTGAGAGCGGACGCCACCCCTTCTCGGGCTATCTCGCCCTGCAGGAGGGCGTCTTCGAGCTCGATGCCGTCGCCGCCGACCCGATCGACGGGCTCGATCTCGGCTACTATTTCGAAGGCCACTACGCTCCCGACGCCGAGATGCCCGAGCTCCAACACCTCGTCCGCCGCGATCTGCGCCCCGACGATGCCCCCTCGCCGGACGAGCAGGCCGACGCCGGATCCGACGCCGGGCGCGACGCCGGCTCCGGACCGTCCCTCGAGCTGCCAACCCGCGGGGCCTTCGTGCTCACCTCCGGGGAAGCCGAACTGAACGGCGTGACCGCCAGCTTCCGGCCCGCCGTCTACGGGTTCGAGTCCCTGCAGCAGATGCCGACCCGCCTCGATGTCGCCTTCGAACTCGAGGAGACCGAAGTCCAGCAGATCTTCGAGGCCGTTCCCGAGGCGATTCGCGGGCCGACCACCGGCACCGAGATGGCCGGTTCGTTCGCCTGGACGTTCGACGTCGAAATTCCCCTCCACGACGCCGGCGAGATGGAGTGGAAGACGCAACCGGAGCTGACCGACTTCGAGCTGCTCGAACTTCCCGAGAAGGTCGACGTCCGCAAACTCCGCCGCGGCTTCTCGCACGTCATCCGCGACGACAACCTGGAGTTCGAGCGCAACATCGAGATTCCCCCGATGCGCCCGGTCGAGACGAGCTGGATCCTCGAGCACGGCCTGGTCAACAGCGAGGTCGACCTCGAGGAACTCGACGAACGGCGGCGCCGCCGCCGGTGGCCCCCGCTGCCTCCCCGCTCGCAGTTCGACGACGATCAGCTCGAGCGCCTCCGCGAGGCGGCCGAGACATACGACGACCTCGGCCGCGACCCCTCCCCGCTCGAGGTTCCCGAGGTGTGGACCAGCGAGCCGGCCGAAGCGATGGCCGCCCCGAAACCCTGGCGCGAGGACGAGCCGCTGGGGACGGTCGACCCCGACGAGATCCCTGACGACCGCGACCCGATCGAGTGGGTCCGCGATCAGATCGCCCGCGCCGAATCCGACCCCGCCCGCATCGAACGCGGCACCGTCCTGTACTCCGGCCAACCCCCGGACGATCTCGAGAGCATGCCCACCCGCAGCGTCGAGTCCGACGACGCCGACTCGCCCGACGCACCCGCCTCCGGACCGACCTTCTCGAGCGCCTGGCGAAGTGGCCTCGACTCCTCCGAGACCGACGCCGACTCCTCCCGCAGCGACGACGATCGCTCGGGTCCGGCGCTCGACTCCTCGGTGCTCGTCCGCCGCAAACAGCGCGATCACATCCACCCGTACGGGCCGTACGTCTACGTCCCGCTGCACCACCTCTCGAAGTGGCTCCCGCGGGCGATCATGACCACCGAGGACAACTCCTTTTTCGAACACACCGGCTTCAACTGGTATGCTCTCCAGGAGTCGGTCGAGGACAACCTCCAGGCCGGTGGCTTCGTGCGCGGCGCCAGCACCGTCTCGATGCAACTGGTCAAAAACGTCTTTTTGTCCTTCGACAAGGTCCTGGCACGAAAGATCCGCGAGGCCTTTCTCGTTTGGTTGATGGAGGACGTCGTCGACGTGCCCAAGGCCCGCATCATGGAGCTGTATTTCAACATCATCGAATTCGGCCCCGGCATTTTCGGAATCCACGACGCCTCGGTACACTACTTCGGCAAGCGGCCCGACGAGCTGTCGTTGGGCGAAGTCCTGTGGCTGGTCAGCGTCGTCCCGAACCCGAAAAAACACCACCGTTTTTACGAACGCGGCAACATCTCGGACGCCTGGCTCGCCAACCTCGTCAGCTACGCCGACATCATGTGGGACCGCGACCGCGCCAAACAGAAGGACGTCGAGCGGGTCGAACAAAACCGACCCGAATTTTACAAACCGGAGTCCGGCGAGCCGAAACTCCGGCCCGACGAGCCGAGCGGGCCGAGCGTCGAAGACTTCTCGACGATCTTTGAGTGAGTCGATCCGTGCACACGTTCAAGACACCGCGAGTGCGATGGCTCGCGGCCCCGACCTCGTCGTCGCCGATCGAACGGACGCCCCATGAGAGGATTCGCCGAGCACAACGATGCGCCCGAGGCGATCGAGAGGCTGATCGCCCGCGTTCGCCGACGACTCCGGCTGCGCATCGGCCTCGAGTGGGCCACCACCGCGGGCGTCGTCGCCGTCCTCCTGGCGTGCATCGCGCTGGCGCTGTGGAAGACCGGCTGGATCGGGGCCGCCGCCTTCGCCTTCGCGACCGCCGGCCTCGTGCTCCTCCCGGCCGCCGCCTTCGGCTCGGCCTGGCTGCGCCGCCAGGACCCCGTCGCCCTCGCCCAGCGCATCGACCAGTCGCATCGTCTGCACGACCGGCTGTCGACCGCCCTCGCTCTCGCCCGCAACGACGGCTCCCATCCGTTCACCGAAGCGCAGATCCGCGACGCCGTCGACCACCTCGACCGCGTCGACCCGACCCGCGCGGTTCCCTTCGATCGGCCCCCCGACCTGGCGATCCTGGGCGTCTGCCTGGCCGCCTTCGGCGCCCTGGCGCTCGTCCAGCCTCCCTCCCACGCCGAGCCCCTCCCCGAGCGCCCCGAGATCCGACACGACCCGGTGCTCGACGAGGCGACCATCGCCGTCGAAAAGGAGCGGGTCGAAACCATGCGCGAGAAACTCGAGGGGAGCGACGACCCGGAGACCGAACGGCTCGTCGACGAGATCGACGAACTGCTCGAGGACGTCGAACAGCGCGAGATCTCCGGCGAGGAGTTTCTCGACCGCCTCGACGAAATCGAGCGCGAGCACTTCGAGCAGATGAACGCCGAGCAGTTCGAGGAATCGGTCGGCGAGCAGTTCGACCAGGCCGCCGACGAGCTCCGCGAACAGGCCGAGCAGGCCGGCGAACAACTCGACGAGCACAAACAGGCCCTCGAGCAGGCCGCCGACGCCCTGGAGCAAGGCGACGGGGAGGAGGCCTCGAAGGCGCTCGAGAAGCTCGCCGAGCAACTCGCCGACGACGAACAACTCGACGACGAGACCGTCGAGAAACTCGCCGACATGCTCGAGCAATTCTCCGACGACGTCGACAAGCACCGCGACCAGCTCGAAAAGATGCTCGAGCAAAACAAAGAACTCGCCGACAAACTCTCCGAGAAGCTCGACCGCCAGGGCAACCTCTCGGAGCGCAACCGGCGTCGTCTCGACCGCGCGAAAGACAACGTCGAGCAGTTGCGCGACCGGGACGGCGGCGAGGAGGACGACGGCGAGAGCGAGGGGAACGACCGCAACCTGGAGCGGCTGCAGCGCAAATCCGAGCAGGCTGCCGACCAGATGCGAGAGCGCTCCGGCGAGCGTGGCGAGGAGGGCGGCGAGGGGAAAGGCGACGAGGGCCGGGAGGACGAGTCCGACTATCAGAATCGCTCCGGCCGTAAGGCCGAGCGCAAATCCGGCGAACAAAAAGAGCGCCGCCAGAAAAAACAGCAGCAAGGGGGCCGCAAGGGCGAGCGAGGTGAATCCGAGGACGTCGAGCAGATGGCGCGCAAACAACTCGAGGAGCTGCGCGAGTCGATGCGCCGCTCCCGGCCGGAGGGCTCTCGCAGCGACGACTCCGAGAACTCGCGCTCCGGGGAGGGGAGTGACCGCGGCGAGAAGATGCGCGAGTTTCTCCGCCGCGCAAAGGGCGACTCCGAGGGCGAGGAGAGTGGAGACGAGCAGCAGGCACGCCGGCGACAATCCGACCAGAACGGCGACTCGCGTCGGGACGGCCGAAAGGGCAACGAGAGCTCGAGCGGCGAGCAGGGGGACTCGCAGGGCCAGAAACAGGCCGAAAAACAGGGGGACTCGGCCGGGGATCAGCCGGGCGGCGAAGCTCTCGGCGAGGAGGCGAGTTCGATGAAGTCCAAACGGGACGACTCGAAGGTCGACGGCCGAAAGGGTCCCGGCGAGAGCCGATCGCAGGTCATCCGGGCGGCCAGCGAAAAGGGCTTTGCCAATCGGGAATACAAGGACGTCTACGGCGATTATTCACCGGTAGTGGAAGAAGTCATGGACCGAGAGGACGTTCCTCCCGGCTACCGCTATTACGTCAAACGCTACTTCGAGCTGATCAAACCGAGAGACTGACCACCGGCGCGGTATTTTCCGAAGGCGGGTATCCAGTATGGCGACCGAGACAGCGACGCAGCCGAGCGCGGACGAGGCCGACCCCGACGAGATCGAGGAGGAGGTCCGAGCCTTCGCCGGGGACTGCGACGAGATCCGCGACGAGATCGGTGAGATGATCGTCGGCCACGGCGAGATCATCGACGGGAGCATCGTCGCGCTGCTGGCCGGCGGCAACGTCCTGCTCGAGGGCGTCCCCGGCCTCGGCAAAACCATGCTCGTGCGCACCCTCGCCGACGTGCTCGACCTGCGGTTCTCCCGCATCCAGTTCACGCCCGACCTGATGCCGACCGACATCCTCGGCACGACCGTCGTCGTCGAATCCGAGAGCGGCGAGGAGAAACACTTCAAGTTCGAGCGCGGCCCGATCTTTGCGAACGTCGTCCTCGCCGACGAAATCAACCGCGCGACGCCCAAGACCCAGTCGGCGATGCTGGAGTCGATGCAGGAACACAGCGTCACCGTCTCCAAGGAGACCTACCAGCTCGAGGAGCCGTTTTTCGTCCTCGCCACCCAGAACCCCCTCGAGATGGAGGGGACCTATCCGCTGCCCGAGGCCCAGCTCGACCGGTTCTTTTTCAAACTCAAGGTCGACTTTCCCGACCGCCAGGAGCTGCACACGATCATGGACCGGACCACCTCCGGGCAGTCTCCGCAGGTCGACAAGGTCGCCTCCCGGGAACGCCTGCTCGAGATGCGCGAGTTCGCCCACAACGTCCCCGTCGCCCGCCACGTCCAGGACTACGCCCTCCGGCTGCTCGAGGCGACCCACCCCGACTCCGAGGAGAC
>CAZRLK010000149.1:0-12844 GCA_964600555.1 uncultured Bradymonadales bacterium | reverse complement strand
CCGGAGCCCGAACCCGAGCCGGAGCCGGAGCCCGAACCCGAGCCGGAGCCCGAACCGACCCCCGAGCCGGAGCCCGAACCGGAGCCGGAACCCGAACCGACCCCCGAGCAACAGCCGGAGCCCGACCCGACGCCCGAGCAGGAGAGTTCGGAGGGCGAAGGAGAAGCCGAGTCCATGCAGGCCCGCGAGCTGTCCGGCCTGGACATGGAGTCGACCGTCGAAGGAGGCGAAGGCGAGACCTACAAGGTCGGCGAAGGACTCGAGGGGGGCGAGGTCACCGACAACTACGTCGACCCGGATCGCATGGACGACATCGAGACCGGCGACGGCGACGGAGAAGGGCGCGGTGGCAGCGAGTCGCCCGCGGGCGAACCGGACCGAGAGTGCAACGACCGCGAGGCGAGTGTGGTCGACCGCGTACAGGTCGATTCCGACGATTATCCGCTCCGGGCCCGGCGGCGCGGCGTGGAGGGTCGGGTCGTCGCGTTGTTGACGGTGACGCCCGACGGCGAGGTCGCTTCGGTCGAGCTGGTACAGTCGCTGGGCCACGGCCTCGACGAACTCGCGCGGGACGCGCTCAAACAGTGGACCTTCGAGCCCGCGCGCCGAGATTGCCGGGCCGTCGAGTCGACCGTCCGGGCGACTCACTCGTTTCGTCTGAAGAACTGATCGCCGAACCTGGGTTGATCCCCCCGAGCCGCGGGTGATAGGCTCACGGCAGAAGTCGATATTTCGAGAGGGTTTTGTCTATCGCCTCTGTCGGTTCGGTCGGTTCTGGCCGCGGGATGCACCTTTTGGCCCCCTTCGATACGCCGACGCGTCGAGCATGTTCGTCCCCTCCGAAAAAAATTCTTTGCAACCGATACGCATGTTCAGTATACATGTGTTCAGGGTTGCATGGATGTTCAGTTGTTCGAATCCACGGAAGGAGACGAGATGTTGTCGGATTGGACGATCAACGACGACGCAGACGAGGGCGCCGAGCGAGAGGCGGTGCCGGGAGACGACGGGTCGCGCTCGATTCGAGCGATTCTCAAGCGCAGCCGAGCGCGCCGGCGACGCCGAAGCTACACGCGGGCTCCGGATTTCGTGCACGGAAACCGGCGACTCGAGGATATCTACGAGACGTACGGCGCACGCTGGGTCGAGGGGACGGCGTTCGTCGAGCACCTGCCCGGCGCGCACGGGGTGGCGTCGGGCTGGACGATCGGCCGCTTTGAAGACGGGTTTTTGACGCTCGAGCACGGCCTCTCGGATACCGTCGACGACCTCGAAGGCTGGCTCGAGGAACGACTCGACGGCCTCGACCGGGTCCTTCTGTTGAGCATCGCCGAGTCCCACGGCGAGTTTCCGGTGGACGTGCCCGACCTTTTGCACGTCGATTCCTCGCGCGCTCGGCTCCAACACCTGGAGACGCGCGAGCTGAATCTCACCCGCGACCGGGAGTTCGGCAACGGCGCCCCCTTCGCCTCGGCGTGCCGCGAGCGACTGCTGGAGAGTCGACTCGACGTGATGACCTTGATCTGCCTGTCGGTCAGGCTCGTCGCACCGTCCCGATGACGCGCGTCGGATAGCCGAGTGTTTCGAGCCGCTCGCAGACCTCGTCCCGGCGGGCGTCGTCGACGATGGCGGCGAAACCGACGCCCATGTTGAACACCCGGTAGCATTCCGCTTCGGGGATGTTTCCGGTGCGTCGAAGAAACTCGAAGATTGGTGGTGGGCTCCAGGCATTCCGGTCGATTTTGGGCTCCAGACCGTCGGGAAGTGCCCGCGGAAGGTTGCCCGGCAGCCCCCCGCCAGTGACGTGGACGAGACCGTGTGGCTCGAACTCGGCGACGAGCGTCTCGACCGCCTCGACGTACAACCGGGTCGGCTCCAGGAGGACCTCTCCGAGGGGGCGCTCGTCGTCGATCGCCTCGAGGGGAGCGTCGAGGGGAATCTCGTGGCGGTCGAGAACCTCGCGAACCAGGCTAAAGCCGTTGCTGTGGATTCCCGTCGATTCGAGGCCGACGATCGCGTCACCCACTTCGACCCGGTCCGGCGAGACGATCGATTCTCGGTCGACGACCCCGACACAAAAGCCGGCGATGTCGTATTCGCCCCGTTCGTAAAAGCCCGGCATCTCGGCCGTCTCGCCGCCGAGCAGGGCACACCCGCCCCGACGACAGCCCTCCGCGATCCCCCGCACGACCGCCGCCGCGCGCCCCGGTTCCAACTCTCCGGTCGACAGATAGTCGAGAAAAAACAGCGGATGCGCTCCCGTCGTGATCACGTCGTTGACGCACATCGCGACGCAATCGACGCCAATCGTCTCGTGGCGGTCCATGCGATGGGCGATCCGTAGTTTCGTGCCGACTCCGTCCGCCCCGGAGACGAGCACGGGATCGTCGAGGTCGGCGGCATCGGCGGCGCCCGAGAGCCGAAACAGACCGCCGAATCCCCCGATGGCATCGAGTACACCCGGAGTTTGGGTCTCCTCGACGGCGTCGCGGTAGCCGTCGACAGCTCGATCGGCGGCCTCCAGGTCGACACCGGCGTCACGGTATGTCAGTGATTCGTCGTCGGTCGAGTCACCCATGAGGTTTCCGAGGTTGGCGGGAATGGGCGGGGCCGGCATCCGAGCCCCTTCGTCGCGCGATTTGCCGTCCGAGAGACTCGCCGAAGCGCGGACGGACAGGCGAGTCACCAGTTGCGAGCCCCCGAGTTGGCGCCTACTATGCCGCCCGGCGAGACAATTGCAAACCCCATCGACCCCGACTGTGGAACGACCCTCCTCACAAGCCTCCCCCGAGCGGGGAAACGGAGAGACCTGGTGGCCGGGTGACTGGGAGCCGAACAGGGGCGACGCAACCTCGATCGACGTCGTGATCCCCGCCTTGAACGAGGAACGCAGTCTGCCGAGGGTCCTCGACGACCTGCCGACCCGTTGGATTCGCCGCGTCGTAGTCGTCGACAACGGAAGCAGCGACGCCACCGCCGAGGTCGCACGCGAGGCCGGGGCGGAGCTGGTCCGAGAGCCGCGCAAGGGCTACGGATCGGCGTGTCTGGCGGGGCTGGCGCACCTCGCGGCGGACGCCCCCGAAATCGTCGCCTTCCTGGATGCCGACTACAGCGATTTTCCCGGAGAATTGCCGAGAGTGCTCGCACCGCTTCTCGAAGGGGAGGCGGAGCTTTGTATCGGCAGCCGTACGATCGGCCCGCGCGAAGCCGGGGCCCTTTTGCCGCAGGCGCGCTTCGGCAATCGCCTCGCCTGTGGACTGCTCGCGTTGCTGTACGACTACACCTTTACGGACCTCGGACCCTTCCGTGCGATCCGCTGGGAGACGCTCGAACGCCTCCGGATGAGTGATCCGGATTTCGGCTGGACGGTCGAGATGCAGGTCAAGGCCGCCAAACAGGGCGTCCGCGCCGTCGAGGTGCCCGTCAGCTATCGCGCTCGCATCGGGCAATCGAAGGTCACCGGCACCCTCCGGGGGACTGTGATGGCCGGCTACAAGATCCTCGGGACGATCTTCGCGGAGTACTTCGAGGCATGAGCGATTTCGAACGCGACACTCGACTCGACTCGCAGGCACTCGTCGTCTTCGCCAAACCTCCCGAGCCGGGCGAGGTGAAGACTCGGCTGGCCGGACCGATCGACGAGGAGGACGCGGCCCGACTGTACCGCGCCTTCCTCCTCGACACGGGCGAACGCATCGTTCGCTTCTGCTCGGAGGCGTCGTCACCGATCAGTCCCGTCCTCGCGTTCGCGAACTCCCCGAACGCCTCGGCCTTCGAATGGTTCTGGGAGCACGACTTCCGCGCCCTCGAGCAGACCGGCGAGAATCTGGGCGCCCGGATGCACCGGGCGGTCGAGCAGTGCGTCGAGAGTGGCGCCCGACGCGTCGTGATCGTCGGAACCGACAGCCCGACGCTTCTGAATCGCCATCTCGCCGCGGCGTTTCGGGCCCTCGAGACACACGACGTCGTCGTCGGCCCGAGCTTCGACGGCGGCTACTATCTGATCGGCCTCGACACTCCCCGCCGCTCCCTCTTCGAAGAGATCGACTGGTCGACCCGATCGGTGCTCCGGGGGACGCTCCGGCGGTGTCACGCCGGCGATCTGTTGTGTGAGCTTCTCGAGTTCTGGTACGATGTCGACACCTTCGACGACCTTCGCCGGCTCCGGACGCATCTACTTGCGTATCTGGCGAGAGAGGACCACACTATCTCTCCCCGAACCGTCGAGATGCTTCGCCGGCTCGAAAGACGGGAGTTGTTCGACATCGAGACTTCGTGACCTGCAACGCCAAGTCGAGGACAAGGTACAGATGGCAACCAAGACGAGCGACAGCGACAAGGCAGTCGTCCAGTGCCCGGCGGGCAAAATTCTCTTTCGAGAGGGGGAGGCCGGCTCGCACATGTACGTCATCAAGTCGGGCCGGATTCGCCTGCGCAAAAGTGTCCACGACGAGGAGGTCCTGGTGGACGAGCTCGCAGCCGGGGCGTTTTGCGGCGAACTGGCGCTGATCAACGACCAACCCCGACCGGTCACTGCGACCGTCGTCGAGGAGGCCTCGCTCTTGAAGGTCAACGCGGAGCAGTTCGAGCAGATGGTTCGCAAAAATCCCGACATCGCGATGCGCATGCTCAAAAAGATGGGGCAGCGTCTGACCGAGGCGCAATACCGGGTCACGAACCTCGTGTTGCGCGATCCCGCAGGTCGGCTGCTCAGGCAACTGCGTCGCGAGGCCATCCGCGCCGGTGACGACGACGAGATGACGACTCGGGTCCCGATCCCCGGCGACCTCGCTGAAGCTCTGGCGCTCGAGATCGGCGAAGTCAAAAAACACCTCAACGACCTGGTGCGCCGAGAGTTGATCACGGTCGACGAGGCGGGCCACTTCGAGATCGTCGATCCCGAGGCGGCCGACCGATTCCTGCGGTATCTCGAACTTCGCGACCGCTTCGAGTACGCCGACCAGTGACTCCCACTTCCGGTCCCCTGGAAGACGAGTGGCGGGCGTTTTGCGACGAGCTCGGCGCTCAAGCGACATTCGACGGGGAGCTCGGCCTGGAGGCGATCCAGGAGGCTCTGGCCGCCGAACTGCATCCCGAGATGGCGGCCCCAGCCATCTCGGTGGCGGGCACGAACGGAAAGGGAGGGACCGCCGCCTTCGCCGCGGGGATTTTGCAGGCGCATGGTCGGCGTGTCGGCCTGTATACGAGCCCCCACCTCATCGATCCCGCCGAACGTTTTCGCATCGACGGCCATCCCGCCTCCCGCGGCCGGATACTCGAGATCGGAGGCCGGGTGCTCGAGCGCTACGGGCCCGGCGCCTCCTCGGCCCCACGTCTGTCATATTTCGAACTGACGACCCTCCTGGCGACCCTGATCTTCGAGGAGCACGATGTCGATGCCGCCGTCTACGAGGTCGGTCTCGGGGGCCGGTACGACGCCGTCAACGCGATCGAACCCACGCTCGGCGTCATCACCGACATCGACACCGACCACACGGAGTATCTCGGTGAAACGATCGATGAGATCGCCCGCGAGAAGGGCGGGATCGCCCGACCGAATCGACCGTTGATCCTCGGACGCCAAACCCACCGGACCGCCACCGAGACGCTCGTCGAGACGACGCCGGCGCGGCCTCTCGAGGTGTACGGCCGAGACTTCGACGATTCGCCGGTTCGATCGGCATTCGAGCTCGATGCGCCTCAACGTCCGGCCCCTCGCCAAACGGTTCCGTGGACGAAATCTGCGAATGCGGCCACGGCCTTTCGCGCGTGTGCGTTCTTCCTCGACGAGGAATTCGACCACCGGCGCGCGCTGTCGGGGATCCGCCAGACGCGCTGGCCGGGTCGCTTCGACTGGAGACAGATCCCGGCGGAGAGCGGGGGGTGGGGGCTGTTCGATGCGGCCCACAACACCGGTGCCGTCGAGACACTTTTCGACCAACTCCCCGACTGGACCGATCAATTCGGCGCCATCGTGTGCGGCGGAATGGCCGACAAGCCACTGGAGACGATGTTCGCCCGGCTCTCCGACGGCCCCCCTGTCTGGGGCGCAACGCTCGCCTCCGATCGGGCGGCGGGTAGCGAGCGGCTGGAGGCGGCAATCCCGGCGGAGGTCCGCCGGGATGTCCTCGAGGCTCCCGTCGCCCTGCAGGAGGCCGCCCGCCGTGCCGGCGAACGGGGCGAGGCGGTCCTCGTGTTCGGGTCGGTCTACCTCGTCGGGGCGTGTTTCGAGGCGATGGGACTGACCGCCGCCGACCTGACGACCTACGATCCGTCCTGACAAAACGTGCTCAATTCTTCACATACCGCAGTTTCTGCTTAGCTTCGCTTTCGGGCGCACCGACCGACCCCGAAGCCTCCGAGGCGACTTCCGATGCAAGGAACGCGCGATGAGTGATCAGGAAGAGCTCGAAGAAGAATTCTCCAACCCCGAGCCGACCGACTTTCACGGCCAGAAACGCGAGCTTCTCAAACGGGGCATGGAGAAGGGCAAGTTGAGCTGGGAGGAGATCCGGGAGGCCCTCACCGAAGAACACCTCTCGGATACCGAACTCGAAGTGTTCTTGTTTACCTGCGAGAACATGGAGATCGACATCGAAGGTCAGCCCCCCGAAGAGTGAGGCGTCTCCCGCACTAAAAAGCCCGCCGCCCGGCACAAGCCGGAACGGCGGGCAACAGGTCTGACCGGGCGGCCCCGGCCGTGCCGGAACCGCTCTCAGCAACCTCTCGACCGTTACTGGGAGTCGCCGTAAAATTCGCCGTCGATCGGATCCGAGGCGAAGCTGATCTCGGCATCCCAGTTGCACTTGGCATCCGCCGTTCCCAGCCGTTCGATGTAGGGCAATTTCGCGTTGGCGCCGGGCTCGCCGGGGTACGGATCCGGCTCGTGCAGCTCACAGGCGTCTCCTCCCGGCAACGACAGGGTCAGTGTCGCCTCGTCGATGCTCAACTGATCTTTGATCACGCCCTTGAATCGCTCGACGAGGGTATCCTGCAGGTCGGTACACAGCCCGTGGACGGCGCTCTCGAGGCCGCCGTCGACCTGATCGTTTTCCTCTTCGAGCCCGTCGACGATTTCGGTGCAGTTGGCGAGCGTCCCACTCAGAAGCTCTTGGAAGGTGACGTCGCCATCCTCCGCGCAGCCGTCACACTCCCCGTCGACGTTGAGAATCGGGTCACGGTCGCCACTGCCGAGGTCACTGAAATACCGCGGGAGGACGACCTTCTCGAGCGCTCCGATGACGAGCGCCCCGAAGTTGATCGACATGCCGTGCGAGTCGATGTGCAGTGAGTTCGCCCCGGTCAGCCGGGCCTCGAAATTGCCCTGGATGAACTGCTCGTCGGTCCCGAGAAGCTCCTGGGCTTCGAACCAGTCGGTGCGGCACGAGGAAAAGTCCTGAGAGTCCTCGCAGTTCTGGCCGTAACTCCAGTAAAACGAAAACTCCTCCCAGATCTGATCGGTCTCTTCCTCGGAGAAGACCAGCGTTCGGTCTCCCTCGTCGTTTTGATCGAGCGTCGGGTGCTGGTCGAAGTTCATCGTGCCACGAACGCCGAAGTTCGTGATCGTCGAGAAAATGTCGTCGGTAATGTTCGCCGCCGCATCGGCCCATCCGACTTCCTCGAGGATGCGATCGACGACGTACGCGTCGACGATCTCTCGGACGCTCTCGCGGATCGCATCGTTTTCGGTCGCCTGCTCGGCGTAATCCTGGAGGGAATCCGGCAGGAAATCGAGATCCTGCAGAAAGTCGAGCATGCCGTCGACCTCGCCGTTCGGACACAGTTCGACGGTCTCACCGCCGCGATTGACCGTCTCGTCGGTCTCTTTACACCCGACGAGGAACGCCCCCGGCGAGCGGACGAACAGGCCGACCAACCGCACCCACCGCTCGACGTTGTCGGGGAGGGCATCGACCAGGTCGAAGTTGTGATTGACGTCGTACGTCTCGCGCAGGCTCGGCAAGTGGTCCTGGAGTTCGACCTCGACATTGACCTGCTCGTCATCTTCGAACGTGTCGTTGTCGTCGGCGCATCCCCAGGCACGCTCGACCGGCGGCTCGTCGGAGCCGTCCTCGCGGAATTTGAACGCTCGAGCCCAGACGGTGTAGGAGTTTCCGGTGTCGATGAAGTCATCGCCGAAGAAAAACGAGCGTTCGTATCCGCTGCTGTTCGGGTTCAGCGGCTGTTCGTCGTCGACGATGTTGCCGGGGGTGCCGTCGCGTTCGACATCGGGACTGATTCCCCACTCGGTCCGCAGGTCTTCGCAACTTTTGTCCGACGGGTAGATGCCCACCTCGGCGTCGCCGAGATTGGCTTCCCCCTCGTAGGAGACGACGACCTGATAACCCCCGCCTCCCTTCGACTGGACGTTGATCTCCCAGAAGACGGCGCCGAGATCCTCGTTGGGCGTCGACGCCTTGACGATGCCGCGGCCGGTCATCTCAGAGTCGGTCTGGACGGTCACCGAGGCGATTCCGAGTTCCTCGCCTTCCTCGTCTTCGGTGACGGCGCGTTGAGAGTTCAGACTCAGAAGCTCCTCGTTGTCGACGACCTCGAAGTCGACACGTCGGTTGCCGGCCGGCTCACCGTTGCTTCGCAGAACCTTCGCCTTCAGAGTCGCCGCATTGTGGAGACTCGCCTGCAGGTAGCACGGATTCTCCTCGCCGTTCGTTCCGGCCACGCTGGCAGGGCAGGGCTCCTCGACATGCACGATTTCCCCCTCCTGCGGCGGCGGGTCCGTGTCTTCTTCCTGTTCGCGCGGGCCGTCGTCGTTCTCCGACTCGGCAATGTCTCCGCATCCCGCCAGCCCTCCACCGGCGACGAGTGTCACGAGCAAGAAACTAGAGAGAAAACTCCGATAGCTGCGACGCATTGTCCGCTCCTGTCGTAGTCGTCGAGTCATCCGTCGGGTTTATCAGTTCGGCGGGCGGCACCACCCAGACACTTCCAGCCCGGGGCCAAACAACTTCACGGCGAATTCGCAAACACTTCGCCGACGCGAATTCTGATATGTTCACTCGCGACTATAGATAGTGGGCATTCGCTGATCAAGCTTCCCCCCCTCGAATGGCGGAGGAGCGAACCGCGACCAATTTCTTGACAGGATCTGCCCCCATGCTAGCATCTCGCATCGACAGGGATTCGTTCCGGTCGCATCTCGCTGCCGCTCGCGTCGAGCGCCGGTCCGACCGAGTAGCTTCGCCCCGGAGGGCGCGCCGCATGTATCCGTCCGAGTTGTTTTCACCCACCGCCTGGTCATCGAGCAGTGCCGTCGCCGTTCTGTGCGCGGGCATCGCGGCCGGCTGCGCCCACCAAAACAAGGCCGAACAAAACAAGGCCGCCCAGGCGACCGAAAAAGTCGAAAAACTCAAAAAACGCCTCGAGGAGGTCGAAAAGACCAACGGTCGGCTGTCGGTCCGGATCGATGAGATGGAAGACGAGATATTCTTGCTCCAGGACCGCGTCGAAGCCCACCGTCTCGCTTTGAGGCGCCGCAAACAAATGCAGGCAAATCGATCGCAGTCCCAGGATCGAGCCCAGGCACCGGCCGAGACGCCCCAGACGAACTACGGTCGAGGCGAGGGGCGATACCGGGTGCGCAATCCCGGCCGATCCCCGCGGGATTCCTCGGAACAACCGACCGACGAGCACGGCTACAAACGTCCCGTCAAGCGAATCCCGCTGAACAACGATCAGGGGCGAGAGAAGCCGGCAGAAACACGCTCCAACTCGGGCAGGGACACCGACGATTCGGACGAGTCAGCCTCCAGCGATGAGGCCAGCCCGGGGTCCTCCGAGCAACCGAGTTCGAGTGCAACATCCTCCCCGACCTCCGAGCCGGATGGCTCGGACGAGGCCGATGTCGTCATCACCGACAGCGATTTTCGAAAATTCGCCCGAAGTTCGGGTTCCGACTCCTCGTCGGATGAAAAACAGGGTGACGCATCCTCCAGTTCTTCGGCCTCCGAGGAAAAACGAGAGGCCAAAAAGCCGGTGACCGACGAGAAACTCGGGACCGCCCAGCAGATGGAAAACGAGCCGCGGCCGAGCGAGGCGAAAGGCGAGAAGCCCTTCGACGGGAAATCGGGGCTCGACCTGTACAAGACGGCGCTCGCCGAATACCGCGACGGCGAGTACGCCACGGCGCTGGAGGGATTCGAGGCATTTCTCGACGACGATCCCCGCGAGGATTACCGGGACAACGGTCTCTACTGGATCGGCGAGTGTCACTACGGCATGGGAGAGTATCAGACTGCGGTCGAGTATTTTCAGCGGCTGCTCGAGGAAACTCCGAACGGCAACAAGGTACCGGACGCGATGTTGAAGATGGCGTTGGCCTACCGAGAGCTGGACATGACCGACAAGGCGCGAGGGCTTCTCGAAAAGCTCACGCGGCGGTATCCGTCGACGAACGCCGGTCGGCTCGGCGAAAAAAAGCTCTCTGACATGGAATCGTAATACTGGATAACTCACGATGTCACCTCGGGGATCGGATCGGACGACGCCGACGGTCCTTTCGATGCAGCATCGAGTGATGGTTCAAGGAGTCAAGCATGTGGACGCAACTTTGGCTCGACGACACCTCTCGTGACACGGCGGCAAGGGTCGGGGCGGCGCTGCTGGCGGTCGGCCTCGGTGTGGCCGCCGACGGACACGCCCAGGAGGGCGGATACGGCAGCAGCTACGGGTACGAACGCTCGAACGTGCAGTCGGACTACCACGAAGTCGCCGAGGGCGACACCCTGTACGATCTCTCGGGCCAGTATTTCGGCAATCCACGCGAGTGGCCGAAACTCTGGAGTTTCAACTCGCACATCACCAACCCGCACTGGATTTATCCCGGGGACGTCATCTATCTGCAATCTGCCCAGGAGCGCGAACCCGAGGACGAACAGCAAGCCGACGGGGAGAGTTCGTCCGAGGACGAGGGTCAATCCGACGAGAAAATGATGGGGGAAGAGGGCCTGCGGGTCTCGACCGCGGCGTTTATCACCGACGATCGGCCGGAATTTGTCGGGAGAATCGTCGACTCGCCGAAAGGCTCGACGCTTCTCGGCGAACACGACTCGTGTTGGATCGGCTTCGGGGAGGATGGCTACGTCGAGCGCGAGCGCAATTCGATGCGCGACAAGGAGATCGAGGATCTCCAGGATCCGGGCGAGGTCTCCAAAAAGGACCGCTTCGCAATCGTCGAACCGAGCGGCGAAGTCACCGACGGAGATGGGAACGTCATCGGCACCAAGTATCTGGTGCTCGGGAGTCTGGTCGTCACCGACACCAACGAGGAGAAGCTCGAGACGGCCTACATCGACCAGTCGTGGCGCGAGATCGAACGCGGAGCGTATCTCGTGCCGTACGAACGGCAATTGAACCTGGTCGACCACGTCCCGGCCGACGAGGACCTGGTGGCCAAAATCGTCGATAGCCTGAGCGGTCGGTTCGACTTCGGCGAATCACACTACGTTTTTTTGAACAAGGGCGCGTCGGACGGCGTACGCATCGGAAACCGGATGTACGTGTATCAGCACAAAAGCGGCGTACCGCTCGAGTGGGATAACGACGTGCCGGAGGAAGTCCCGTGGCAGCGCGTCGGACGGGTTCGGGTACTCGATGTAACGGAGAACTTCTCGACGGCGATCGTGACCAGCTCGAAACGCGAGATTACGCTCGGCGATCGACTCGAGATGTACGAGGGGAACTGAACCCGGGCAGACATCTTGCGATGATGAGGCGAGGCGGGCGTCGTTTTGGCGCCCGCCTTTCTTTTATGTGGGGCCGTCGCTCTATAGTTTACATAATACATCTTATCGGACGTCGGGTCCGATGGCCCGTCCAAAAAAGTTCTCACGCAAATGCGCTGTCCGGCATCAATTCGTCCAATGGCTCGGTGGGTTTGGAAGGCTGCCCCGGCCTCGGTAACCCGCAACACCGCGCAGTCGACGCCTACTATCGGGGCGTCTGCCGAGAGGTGGATGCTCATCCGAAATCGAACTTCTCGAGGATCTTTTCGAGGAGCCCTTTGTTCTGTTCCTTTTCTTTGCGCATTTTGATCAGGCGGAGCTGGCGATTGGCGAGTGTGTTGTCTGAATTGTAGCGTAGCGCCTCCCGATAAAGCTTCTCGGCCTCGCGGCGGCGTCCGATCCCCTGGGCGACAAATCCCATGTAGGCAAACAGCCAGGGTTTCTGGTTTTGCATCGCGTCGGCGATCTCGTCGAGTTCTTTGAAAATCTCTCGAGCGCGCTCGCGCTGTTTCGGCTCACCGCTCTGGTCTTTCGGAATCAGCAGGTATTCGGTGTACAGGTAATGCGCCCGGTACTCCGGCTCTTCTTCCGGACTCATCTCGACGGCCTGCTCGAATTTCCGGTGAGCCCCCTCGTTACGCCCCGCTTCCAGCAGGTTTCGACCTCGGCGAAAGGCGCTCTCGGCGTCGATGACCGAACCGATATCCGTGTCTCCGACTTCCAGCTCGGCGTCGTATTCTTCGCGTTTGTCCGGGTCGCTGAGCGTCCGGTGGGCGTTGTTGATCTCGGAGAAGATCTCCTGGAGCTTTTCCTTGTACTCGGCCGACAGATCGACGCCGCTGAAGCGATCGGCGTGCCATTTTTGGGCGAGCTTGCGGAACCGCTTCGAGATGGTCTCCTCTCCGGCCGCCTCGTCGACGCCCAGGAGTTCGTAGTAGGTCGACTCTTGGAGCTTTTCGTATTTGGCGTCGATCTCTCGTCGAGCTTCCTCGAGATCCTGGCTCATGGCGACGGGTCCGCAGGAAGGAGGAACGAGCGGGGAAAATAGCTAGGGAGGGATTCGAACCCCCGACCCAGCGGATATGAACCGCTTGCTCTGACCG
>CAZRLK010000148.1:4720-12870 GCA_964600555.1 uncultured Bradymonadales bacterium | reverse complement strand
ACGAATCGGGAACCACCAGCGACGAGCGTGGAGCGGAGAACGGAGAGCCGACGAATGGCGGGGCCGGGACGAACGGCGGGATCGGGGCAGCCGCACCGACGGCCGGGCGATGCGCCTTCGGCGCTCCAGACCAGGGATGGTCTGGCCACAGTCCCGGCCGGCGGCTGGGCGATGCGCCTTCGGCGCTCCAGACCAGGGATGGTCTGGCCACAGTCCCGGCGGCCGGGCGATGCGCCTTCGGCGCTCCAGACCAGGGATGGTCTGGCCACAGCATCGGCGGCCGGGCTCCCACCCCGCGTGGCGCTGTCGGCGTCGTACCCGGGCCGCGCAATCGGAGTCCCATTTCGGCGAACCTCGTAAGTCAACGACTCCGATCCCGCTTCGACTTCGGACCAGTTCAAATGAGTGCACTCTTGAAGAAACGGCGGGTGCCGCGTTGCATCCGCGCGCCTTCTTGTTATGCTCGCCGGCCGATTCGGATAACTTTTTGAGTTTCGTGTACGCGAGGTCGTCATGCTGGATCAGCGTTCGTGGATGGCAGGTTTGTTCGTCGTCTCGTTGCTCGTCGGTTGCAGTACCGTTCAGGACGCCTACGAGGAGGTCGACGAGGAGGCCTCCGACGGGATGGTCGACGGGGCGGAGGAGGCCGAAGAGGCGATCGGCTCCGACGACGACAGCTCCGACGACGACAGCTCCGACAGTTCGTCCGCCAGCGCCGACTCCGACGGGGAAGACGTCTCGCGAGAGACGAAAAACGACCTGACGATGTGCGTCAGTGCCGCGGAGGCGGCCGTCACGAAGGCCGACGAATTGCTGGCGGACGAAGACGACGAGATGTACGAGCGCGACGTCCGGCGCTACAAGCAGGACATCCGGGACGTCAAAAAGGAGTGCCTGGAGGGGAACCAGGCCGAGAAGTTCCAGAACATGTCGGATTACGCGAAGGTCAAAAAGAATTACAGAGAGGCGAAACGCAAGCTCGACAAGTACGAAAAACGCGAGTCCGACCAACTCGAGACGGCGATGCAGGAGGGGCTCGGCGGGGACGGCGAGAAGGTCAAGCAACGCTGGGAAAATCGCCCGAAACGCTGCCGGAGCACCGACGTCTGGAACAAGGAGATGGGGCTCGTCGAGGAGGAGGACGACGACGGGGCGGCCAACATCAGCGGAGACGACGTGCTCGAGGAGGAGACCGGGCCGGCGCCGGTCAGCCTCGGGTCGCCGAATTCCGGCTCGTCGGCGCGCGGGCTGACG
Source organism: uncultured Bradymonadales bacterium (assembly GCA_964600555.1). Lineage (GTDB taxonomy): Bacteria > Myxococcota_A > Bradymonadia > Bradymonadales > Bradymonadaceae > CAJXPB01. The sequence continues at coordinate 11,616 of CAZRLK010000148.1, read as the reverse complement.
GCCCGATACATGTGCGGCAACAAGGTCGACGGGATCGATCCGTACTTTTCAGCGAGCGACGAACACGGGACGGCCGATCACCGGCTCGGCAGCTACGCCCTGGAGGACGACCCGCGGACGATCGTCGGCGAGGCGGCCAGCGATCCGGAGCTCTCCGAGAGCCGGCGGACGCTGTACCGGGCGGTCGCCTCGTATCTTTGCTGGTCGCGGACGAACTGGAATCTCGAGTACGGCTACGGGCCGTATCTCAAATGCGGCGACGTCGCCGGAGAGGTCCCCTCCCCGGGCGAGGCGAAAGAGGCGATGCAGGCGGAGTACCCGGGCCAGGACTTCGAGCGGGCCAACGTCGTGTACATGGCCGAGCAGGCGGCGAAGGCGAAAGAGGAGGTCGATGCGGCGTTCGCCAAACTCGAAAAAAAGTATCCGAAACTGCGCGAGGTGTTCGTCGAGCCGGCCGAGCGCGCCGAACAACAGTACGAAAAGCAGCGCGAGACCTACGCCGACATCTACGAGAAACTCGACCCGATCACCGAGCGGCTCTTCGAGGACCCGAAAAGCACGCCGCCCGAAGACTGCGTCGAGACCCTGCAGTCGGCCCGCGAGACGGTCGCCGAACGCGAGGGCATCTCGCTGGAGACGCCGGGCGACATCGACCGGCTGAAGGGCGGGACGGCGGTCGGCTATCAGATCACCGAGGCGCTGGCGTACTGCCACATGAACAACGGCGATCTGGCGAAAGCCCGGGTCGAGGCGGACTCGATCGACGAGGCGACCCGCAAGGTCAACCGGGCGGAGTTCATCTACTACGCCCGCAAGGAGGCCCTGCGCGAGGTCGAACAACAATACGACGGCGACGAGGAGAAGATCACGGAGGTGCTGCCGAACTACGAGTACCTCGAGCAGCGAAGCCCGATCCCGCTTCCCGGGAGCACGCGGCGGACGCCGAGCTTTTACAGCATCATCTGGCAGGATCTCGGCGGGCGCTTTTCGGTGGTCGGCGGGCCGGACCCGGACGACAGTGAGGAGGGGGACGATGGTGAGCCGTCGAGCCGAAACCGCGGCCGGAGCACGACCGACCGGTACGGCAAGAAACTGCCCGTCGTCGAGCGCAAGGAATCCCACGGGAAGGGGGCGAAGATCGTGTTCGTCACGCACACCGAGACGATCACCTACCAGCCGACCGACTGCCGCGAGACCGACAAGTTCAGCCACTGGCAGCTCAGCGGCAACCGCATGGAGGCCGTCTACGAGACGGAATGCTGGCCGGTCGGCGACGAGAAGACCCGGGAGGTCGACCACCAGCACGACCCGGTGGTGATCCCGGACGACCAGGCCGATCTGGTCGAGTCGGGCATGCGCCTCGAGGTGTTCGACAACCGCCGGGCCGAGGGCGACGCGGCGGTGCTGCGGGCCTGGGAGGGCGACGGGACCGGCGATCCGGTCGTCTACGAGATGATGCGCCTCGAGTGATCGAGATTGTCGCCACGCGCGGCGATCTCCCCTATAACGGGCGGCACATCGTCGTCTCGCCCGGCCGGGCTGCCCTCCCCGCGAGGGGGCCGGCCGGGTGGTGCGCCTCTCCCCGATGCCCGCCCGGCCCCGTATGTCTCTCGACGATCTGCACCCGTATTTTGTCGGCTCGTACGCCGAAAACGCCGACGTCCTCGAGGAGCTCGTCCTGGAGTTCCTGCGCGATCACGTCTACTGGCGGCGCAACTTCCACCCCGAGAGCCGCCCGCCGATCCCGACCTCGGCGCGCTACCGCGACGATTTCGTCGACGTGCTGGCCCGGACCCGCCGGGAGCTTTTGTCGCTGTCGGCGGATCTCAAAAAGTCCGTCCCCTGGTTCAGCCCGCGGTATATCGGCCACATGGCCTCCGATCTGCTGATCCCGGGGCTGGTCGCCCACCTGGTGACGACGCTGTACAACCCGAACAACGTCGCCGAGGAGGCGGCGCCGGCGACGCTCGACAAGGAGATCGAGGTCGGCTTCCAGCTCGCCGAGATGTTCGGCTTCGAGGTCGACCCGGAGGATACGCAGGCCGGCTGGGGGCATCTCACCAGCGGCGGGACCGTCGCCAACTACGAGGGCGTGCGCAACCTGTTCGCCCTGAAATTCTACCCGCTGGCGGCCGCCGAGACCGTCGAGGCGCTCGACGTCGAGTTCGGCGAGCTGGCGGCGCTCGGCCAGCCGATCGGCGAGGCGTCGACCTGGGAGCTGGTCAACCTGACGGTCGGCGAGACGGTCGATCTGCGCCACGAGTTGTTGCGGAACGCCCACGAGCGCGGCGAGGGGTTTTTCCGCGAGTTTCGCGACGAGCTGGAGGCGCGCCGGATCGAATCGCGGGGGATGGTGGCGTTTTTCCGCGACCGGCCGGATCTGCAGTTGCCGGTCGTGCTGGCGCCGCAGACGGCGCATTACTCGTGGCCGAAGGCGATGAAGGTCCTCCAGCTCGGCCGCGAGCAGCTCGTGGAAGTCGAGGTCGACGACAACATGCGCATGGAGCCGGGGCACCTGCGCGAGCGGCTCGCCGAGATGCACCGCGAGCGGCGGCCGGTGCTCGCGATCGTCGGGATCCTGGGGACGACGGAGTTCGGGACCGTCGACCCGATCGAGACCATCGTCGAGGCGCGCGACGAGTGGCGCGACGAGGGACTCGAGGCGCCGATCCACGTCGATGCCGCCTGGGGCGGGTATCTGGCGAGCATGTTCCGGCGGGCCGACGGCGGGTTCGTCGGCCAGGACCGGCTGCGGGCGAACTTCCGGTATTTCCCGGGCGACACCGTCTACGGGGCGTTTTCGGCGCTCTCCGAGGTCGACTCGCTCACCATCGACCCGCACAAGTTCGGCTACGTGCCGTACCCGGCCGGCGCCTACGTCGCGAAAAACGCCGGCATGATCGATTTCGTCGCCGAGCGCGCCCCGTACGCCTTCCCCGAGATGGGCGAGGGCGGGGGGCCGACGCTTCGCGAAAAGCTCAGAAACCTCGGCCAGTACATCCTCGAGGGCTCCAAGCCCGGCGCGGCCGCCGCCTCGGTGTACGTCTCGCACAACGTCTTGCCGCTGCACACCGAGGCGTTCGGCTCGATCCTCAAAGAGACCGTCCGCGCAAGCGAGTACTTTTTCGACCAGATCGACGAGCTCGCCGACCGGCTCTCCAGCGAGGTGCTCATCGAGATCCCGTTCGAGCCCGACTGCAACGTCGTCTGCGTGGCGGTCAATCCCGTCGACAACGACTCGGCGGCGAAGATGAACGCGTTCGTCCAGGGCCTGTACGACGAGATGCGGGTCGATGCCTCGAAGCCGGTGCAAAACCGGCCGTTTTTCGTCTCCTCGACGGCGCTGGGGGCGGCCGAGATGAGCGACAAGCACATCGAGAAGTTGACCGCCGAGCTGGGGCTCGACCCGGAGACGCTGGTCGATGCGCCGGCCTCGGAGCGGCACGCCGACCACCTGCTTTTGCTGCGCAACACGCTGATGAACCCGTGGTTGATGTTCGAGGAGGAGGGGAAAAACTACGTCGATCGCTACCTCGAGCACCTCGAGTCGTTGATCGAAGAGCATCTATGAGCGACGTCGGCGCTCGCCACACGTCGTGATCGTCGGCGGGGCCGCCGACGCTCCAGATAGATTTATTGGCGACGCTCCCCACAGGTGGGGGGGGGGCGAGTGCCGCCGACGCCTCGCGGTGGGGGGCGAGGCCCAGAAAAGTAGGCGAGGGCGGTTGGTCTCGCGGGCGAACAGTCGTTAGAATGCAGATGGTCGGCTCGAAACTCCTCTCGAAGTCCGGGGAATGATGCAACGCCCCATCGGTCGATATCTGTTGGCGGTCTGTCTGATCGGTCCACTCGCTCTGGTGGGCTGTTCGTCGGGCGAGCCCGAAGAGACAGAATCCAATCAGCCGTGGCTGGAGGACGCCCACACGGGTGGGAGCGATGGGGCCGACGCGCCGGTCCCTCCTCCACCTCTCGTGCCGGACGCCGACGAGCCGTCGCCGGATGTGCCCGCGCCGGGCGACGTCTCGGACGGAGAGACGTTCGGCGGCGATACCGCGCCCGACGCCGGCCCGGATGGGGGCGCCGATGTCGAGCCGGATGCTCCGCCCACCTGTGAGGATACCGACCACGACGGGCTGACCGACTGCGAGGAGCGCCGCCGGTGCACCGACCCCGAGGACGGGGATACCGACGACGACGGGCTCGGGGACTTCGAGGAGATTCATAAGCAGACCGACCCGTGCGATCCGGACACCGACGACGACGGGCTCGAAGACAAGACGGAGCTGGACTACGGACTCGACCCGAACGACCCGACGACCTACGGGAACACGCCCGACCCGGAGCTGTGGTTCGTCGGCGCCTGCGAGGGTTCGGCGGATGCCGAGCCGGTCTCGTATTACAGCAATCAGACCGGCCTGTGGCAGGTCGCCCTCCCACCGACGTTCGAGTATTCGAACCTCCAGACCAGTGGGACGAGCGTGCTCGAGGCGGCCGGCGTGTTCGGGGACGAGAACACCACGGTCCACGGGGCGGTGGTCGCGAAAAAGGCGCCGTCGGATCACTCCTCGCCGGCCGACGAGATGAGCGGGCCCGTGACGGATGCCCTCGACCGGCAGATCGGGACGATCGACCGCGAGTCGATCGGCAGCGAGTTCCACTCGTACGACGGCAAACCGACGGTCCGCGCCGAATTCGACGTGTCGGTCGATTCCCCGCGTTCGCCCCGGGGAATGCGCGATGCATTGTTGTTCGCCATCGCGCCGTTCTCGGAGTCGGATGTCGACGGCGGGCTTCCGGAGGAGACCGGCGGTCAATTTCAGGAGTTTCGCGTCCAGGTGGTCGTCAAATATCGCATCTACCATTCGGGCGAGAGGTCGCATCTCGTGGAGTTTGCCGTGGCGCCGAAGACCGAAGCCGACGGCGACGAGCATGTGCAGTTTGCGCTCGACGATGCGACGACCAACAACCTGGCCGATCGGGCGGCGAGGCATGTCTCCGACTGTTTCCTGAACAAGGTCTCGGTCTCCGGGGGTTCTCCCTCGCCGTTGGACCTGCCGCTCAGTCCCATTGCGAGTACGCTTCGCGTCTTCATCGACGAGGCGTGGGTCCCCCGAAGTCGGATGGATGGATACGACTACCGGGCCTCGTCGGACAGTCTGGTGTTGTTCGGGGACTACCGGCCGGAGGGGATGCGTCCGCCCGACGAGCCCCCGGTCTGGGTGCAGACGAACTACGCGGAGTGGGATTTACGATGCTCGTCCCTGTCCGGGAACGTGAACTCCTGTGACCAGCCGTGAAAGGGGGCGAGGGGTGTGATCCAACTCCGTGGGATCGGGGGGCCGGCGTCCCGCGTCGGATTCGCCAAGACGCCATGACGCCAAGACGCCAAGAACACCCCTACGCGCCTCGCCGCAACCGACGGCACCGGCCGGCGGCGAAGCCGTCTCCCGGGCCGGTGCCCCGATCGAGCGCTTCGCGTCGGGAGCCCGAGCGCGCCTTGGCGATCTTGGCGATCTTGGCGAGCTTGGCGTAACGGATCCCGGGCCGACGGGAGCGGAAAGGACGTCCCACCGGTTCCGATCAGACCCGATCGGCGGGCATGCCGCGAATGTCCCTTGACCTCGTCGCAAAGTTTTGCAATCTCGGACGGCCCGATTTCGGGCCGCCCGATTTGGCCCGAAACGAGTCTGGAGAGGTGGCCGAGTGGTCGAAGGCACTTCCTTGCTAAGGAAGCGTGTCCGTTCAGGGCACCGCGGGTTCGAATCCCGCCCTCTCCGTTGAGCTCATCGCGATCGGTGAGCTTGGATTCTCCCGTCGTGTGAGCGGCTATCTCGGCCGATCTCGCTCTCCGATGTCCTCGACGATGCCTTCGGCATCGACTCCGGGCCCGGAGATGCGACCTCGGCTCGACCTGGCTCGCTCACACTCGGTCCGAATCCGGCGTCACCGATAGCGATTCGCGATGTGTTGCGGTGGCAAGGGTTTGAACCCGGCGTCACCGAAAGCGATTCGCCGGCCGCGGGCCGGTGCCATGGCCGAGAGGCGGGTTGATCGACGAGATGACGTCGGATAAAGACGCGCAGTTCATGCGGCTCGCCATCGAGCAGGCCGACGAGGCCAGCGAGCTCGGCGAGGTGCCGGTCGGAGCGGTCGTCGTCCGAGAGGGCGAGGTGATCGCCGACGGGTTCAACCGCCGGGAGAGCTGGCAAGATCCCGCCGCCCACGCCGAGTTGATCGCGATGCGGCGTGCGGCCGATTCGCTCGGCACCTGGCGGCTGGAAGGGTGCACGGTTCATGTGACCCTCGAGCCGTGTGCGATGTGTGCCGGTTTGATGATCAACGCCCGCCTCGAGCGGGTGGTGTTCGGCGCACGCGATCCGAAGGCCGGCGCCGTGCGATCGTTGCACGAGCTGCTCGACGACACGCGCTTCAACCACGAGGTCGAGGTCGTCGAATCGGAACTCGCTGACGAGTGTGGCGAGCTTCTGACGGACTTTTTCGAGGCCGTCCGGGAAGGGCGAGCCCCGGGAAAGCCCGAGCCGGGAGAGATGCCGGATCTTTGACAGGCTGACGATTCGCGACGTGTGTGGACGCCCCGGGTGAGTTTGTGAGGAGGGGTGGCCGAGTGGTCGAAGGCGCTTGATTCGAAATCAAGTGTGCCCTCTGGGTACCGAGGGTTCGAATCCCTCCCCCTCCGTTGTTTGCAGATGGAAGATGTCAGATTTCAGATATCCGGGATGTACTGGCTGTGATCTTCCGAGCGTACGAGAATCTAGGCTTGACCTAGTCGACATCCTTTGTAATCGCTCGGATGGCGCAGTGACGACTCGGCCGACAGATTGGCAGCAGACGAAACATCTGAAATCTGCCATCTGACATCTGACGCACCACTGGAG
>CAZRLK010000148.1:0-4710 GCA_964600555.1 uncultured Bradymonadales bacterium | reverse complement strand
TTCGAATCCCTCCCCCTCCGTTTCGGCTAACCTGGTTGTGGTGAGCTCGGGTTCTCCCGTCGTGTGAGCGGCTGATATGGACGCACTCGAGGTCCAGTTTCCTCGACGATGCCTGCGGCATCGACTGCGGGACTGGACGCTCGACCTCGACACAAATCATCTCGCTCAAACTCGGTCCGAACCCCTCGCCACCACAACAGGTTCGCCGGATCTTTTGGCGAGTGGGTGATGAGCGGGTCCGAACCCGGCGTCACCGACACCGATTCGCCGGACGATGTATCCGGTACGTTGGTGGCATGGTCCGAACCCTTCGTCACTACACGAGGTTCGCCGGCTCTTTCGGCGAAAGGTGGTGAACGGGTCCGAACCCGGCGTCACCGACGTCGATTCGCCGGATCTTTTGGCGAGTGGTGATGAACGGGTCCGAACCCGGCGTCACCGACGTCGATTCGCGGGTGACTCCGAGTGTGAGAGGCGAAGACGGCTTGACCTGAGCGAGAGAGTTTGTCAGGAGAGGTGGCCGAGTGGCTTATGGCGCACGCTTGGAAAGCGTGTAAACCCTTACGGGTTTCGAGGGTTCGAATCCCTCCCTCTCCGCTCGATCGATGCGGCCCCTGAGCGGCCAGCGCAAGTACTTGTCCGGCACCCCGTCAGGCGCGGGAGCGAGCAGCGGACCGGATAAAGGCTGTGCGCTGGCCGCTGAGGGGCCGAGTTGTTTGAACACCCCGCACGTAGAGATCGCGCGACCTTTTCGACCCCGGCATCGAGCGCGGTGCCGGGGTTTTTTATGTCGGAGGGGGGTGGCACCCGGGGGTGGTGTGGTGGGTGTCCGCAGCGGCCGCCACTCGCGTGGCGTCGGGGCTGGTGTCGATCCAGTGAGCGGGTCGGTCGAGCAAAAAATGAGGTCGAGGTGCACCGGAGCCGCCGCCGGTCGACCGCCGAACCCCGGGGGGGGCGGCCGACTCGGCCGGGGGTCGGGTTCGAAAAAAGTCGGACGCAATCCGACTCGCGCGAAGGTCCGGTTCGAAAAAAAGTCGGATGTGGTCCGACTCGGCTGAAGGTCTGGTTCGAAAAAAGTCGGATGTGGTCCGATTCGCGCGAAGGTCGGGTTCGAAAACGACCCGGTCCGGGTCCAAAAACTCCGGCGGTCGACCCCCGGGGGGCGGTCGAGTCGGTCCGCGGGCGCCGACGGTCGACTGACAGCCGGCACACGGGTGCGTCCGACCCGGGTGGCGGGTCGACCGTCAGCGATGTCGGCGGCGCTCCGACGCCTCGAGCACCCGACCGTCGGCCGCTCCGGACCCGGTCCGACTCGCGCGGCACCGGAGCGCGAAAAAAGTTGCAGGTGGTCCACCCCCCACCCGGGTGTCGAGTTCGAAAAAAAGTGGATGCGGGCCGATAAATTTTTCGATCGAGTTCGAGCCGAGTCGGCCCGCATCCGGCGGCGCCGAGGGTCGACCCGGAGGGGGAGGCGGGGCGTTCAGTACCCCCGCTCTTCCATCTCCGAGCCGCTACCGTCGTGGGCTTCGGCGACGTCGCGCAGGCCGGAGCGTTCGACCTCGACGTCGAGGGTGCGGTTTTCGATCTTGTCGACGATCTCGTCGCGGACCTCTTCGGGGGTCATGTTGCCGCGGCGCCCCTCTTTGTAGGTGCGGACGGCGACGGTCCCGTCGTCGACCTCGTCGCCGCCGATGACGAACATGTACGGGATTTTCATGTTCTCGGCTTCGTGGATCTTGTAGCCGATCTTTTCGCTGCGGATGTCGACCTCGACGCGGATGTCGTCCTCTTCGAGCAGCTCTTTGACGTCGTAGGCGTACTCGTGGCAGTCGTCGGTGATCGTCAGGATGCGCACCTGCTCGGGGGCGAGCCAGGTCGGGAAGGCGCCAGCGAGGTGCTCGACGGTGATGGCGAAAAACCGCTCGAGTGAACCGGCGATCGCCCGGTGGATGACGATCGGCGTCCGCTCGGAGTTGTCCTCGGCGGTGTAGGTGAGGTCGAATCGCCGAGGGAGCTGGAAGTCGAGCTGGATGGTCGCGCACTGCCAGGAGCGCCCGAGGCTGTCGCGGACCTGAAAGTCGATCTTCGGGCCGTAAAACGCCCCGTCGCCCTCGTGGACGTCGAAGGGTTTGTCGTTGGCCTCGAGTGCGGCCTCGAGGGCGGATTCGGCCTCGTCCCACAGCTCGTCGCTGCCCATCGAGTCGTCGGGGCGGGTCGACAGCTCGATGTCGTAGCGCATGTCGAGCATCGAGTAGGTCCGGTCGACCATCTCCAGCAACTTCCCAATCTCCTCTTCGATCTGTTCTTTTTGCAAAAAGATGTGGGCGTCGTCCTGCATCATCTGGCGCACGCGGGTGGCGCCCGACAGCGCGCCCGGGATCTCGTTGCGGTGAAGCTGGCCGAACTCGGCGACGCGCAGCGGCAGCTCCCGGTAGGAGCGTTTCTTCTTGGCGAAAAACGTCATCGTATCCGGGCAGTTCATCGGCTTGAGACACCAGGTCCGGTCGTGCTCCTCCATCGTAAAGAGGTTGTCCTGGTAGTGCTCCCAGTGGCCGGACTGCTCGAACAGTTCCCGGTCGTACAGCATCGGGTTGTTGATCTCGACGTAGTCCTGCTCGTCTTCGATCTCGCGGAAATAGCTTTTGAGCTCGCGGTAGGCGGTCCAGCCGCGGGGCATCCAGAAGACCGACCCCGGCGAGCGGTCGTCGAAGTAATACAGGTCGAGCTGGTTGCCGAGTTTGCGGTGGTCCCGGCGTTTCGCCTCCTCCATGCGGAACATGTAGTCGTCGAGCTGTTCTTCGGTCTCGAAGGCGGTGCCGTAGATGCGCTGCAGCATCTTGTTGTCTTCGTCGCCTCGCCAGTAGGCGCCGGCGACTTTCAGCAGCTTGAAGTTGGCGCACTCGCCGGTCGATTCGACGTGCGGGCCGGCGCACAGGTCGGTGAAGGGGCCGTCGCGGTAGATCGAGACGACATCGTCGTCGATGTCCTCGATCAGCTCGAGTTTGTACGGCTCGTCGTGCTCCTCGAAGTACTCGATCGCCTCGTCTCTGTCCCAGACTTCGTGTTCGAACTCGAAGTCCTTGTGGACGATCGAGGTCATCCGACCCTCGATCTCGTCGAAATCGTCGGTCGAGATCGTCTCCGGGAGTTCGAAATCGTAGTAAAACCCGTCCTCGATCGGGGGGCCGATGGCGAACCGGGCGTCGGGGTACATCTGCTGGATGACCGTCGCCAGGATGTGGGCCGTCGAGTGGCGGATGCGGTACAGGCGGCTGTATTCGTCGGCGTCGCGGCCGGGGCTTTGGTCGGACATGGGCTCGGTCTCGGTTTGCGGGTACGGGAATGAAAAACTCACTGCCACGGGTCCGTGCATAGAAAATCTGGCGTGGGTCGTCCATACTGCGTTGTGGTGGCGGTGGGCGATTGCGCCATGCAGTGGTGCTTGCGCAGCACCGGCGTGGATCGGGTGGGCCGGCGGTTTGTCGGGGCCTCCGATCCCGGGGAGTTCGTTCCCCCCGGTGGCGGGCGGGGCGCATCGACCTTGACGGCGGCAAGGGCAGTCGGTTTGAATGGGCGCGCCTTTCGGGGGCGCCGATCTCGGCAGCGAGTCGGCGGTCCGGTTCTCTCTCATCTTCGAGGCCGAAGGACGTGGACATCATGCAATCTCCAAGCACTCGTTACTGGATCGCGGTCGGGCTGGCGGTGTGCCTGTCGGCGCTCGGCGCCTGCACTTGCAACGGCTCGGCGTCGTCGGCCTCGGAGAAGGACGACGGAGAGCGTGCCGAAGCCTCGGAGCCGAGCGGCGAGCAAGGGGGCGGGGAGGAGTCGGGCGGGGAAGGCTCCGAGGAGAGCGACGCGCCGCCCGAGGATCTGTATCCGGGGATGAACTTCGGCGAACTCGAGTCGGAGGATCGCGAGACATTCGTCTCGGTGGCGAAGGCGGAGCTATGTCCGTGTCCGCAGTCGACCGAGAGTCTGCACAAGTGCCTGCAGGCTCGGGATGCCACCTGCGGGCTCGCCAAACGAAGTGCGACGGCGGTCGCCAAGGGGCTGCAGGCGGGGCTCAGCAAAAGTGACCTGCAGGGACGGCTCGCCGAGCTGATCGAGCGGTCGAAAAAGGAACACGAGTTCACCCTCGAGGGCGTCCCCCACAAGGGGCCGGAGGATGCCCCGGTGACGATCGTGGAGTTCGCCGACTTCAAGTGTCCGCACTGCCGCAAGGCGGCCGGGTTGCTGGACGAGCTGCGCAAGGAGTACGACGGCAAGATCGTACAATATTTCAAGTACTTTCCGCTCTCCAAGCAGGGGACCTCCCGATTGACCGCCCAGGCAGCGGCCGCGGCGCACCAGCAGGGGAAGTTCTGGCCGATGCACGATCTGATCTTCGAGCACCAGCGCGACCTCACGCGCGACAAGATCATGGGGTTCGCGCGGCGAATCGGGCTGAACTTCGAGAAGTTCAAAAACGACATGCAAGGCGACGAGGTTGCGCAGGCGATCGCGCGCGATAAAAAAGAAGGGAATCGCGCGGGGATTCGGGGGACGCCCGCCATCTACGTCAACGGGCGGGAGTACATGGGCGAGATCACCAAAAACAGCCTGAAGGATATGATCGACACCGCGCTCGAGGCCGACGAGGGCGGCGAATGACGGTCCGGCGGCGCTAGCAGTCTGTTGCACATAGATTCATGTTCGCCTCGGCGGCGGATT
>CAZRLK010000147.1:0-12923 GCA_964600555.1 uncultured Bradymonadales bacterium | reverse complement strand
TCTCCTTGTCGACGACGTTCGAGACGACGCTGGCGAGTTTGATGGAGTCTTTCTGATCCTCGAATAGCTTCAACTCGAGCGCCTTTTGCAGCCGCTCGTTCGTCTCGTAGGTAAACGGCTCTCCCTCGACGGCGAGAGCACCGATGTAGTTCATGATCTCGCGGCGGAAGTCGTCCTTGCGACTCTCCGGGATGTCGATCTTCTCTTCGATCGAGCGCATCAGCCGCTCATCGGGCTCCTCGTACTGGCCGGTGTACTTGTTTTTGACCTTCTCTTTTTGCGTGTAGGCCTTGACGTTGTCGACGTAGTTGGCGCACAGCTTCGAGATCGCCTCCTCGTCGGCCGAGATCGCCCGCTGGACCTCGTTTTTGACGACGTCTTCGTACTCCTGTTTGACCACCGCCAGTAGCTCCCGATACCGGTTTTTCTCCTCGTCGGAGTTGATCAACGAGTGGCTCTCCAGGCCACTCTCCAGCTCGTTGAGCACCAAAAACGGATTGATCGACGATTCGGTCTTCGAGCTGACCAGCGCATTCGACAGCTCGTCCTGGATGTATCGCGGCGAAATGCCGGTCATCCCCTCCTCTTCAGCTTCCTTGCGCAACTCCTTGACGTTGTCCTGCGTGTAGCCCGGCAGGGTTTTGCCGTCGTACAGTTTCAGCTTCTGCAAAAGCGTCAGGTCGTGTTTTTTCGGGTCCTCGAGCCGCGTCAACACCGCCCACATCGAGGCCATCTCGATGGTGTGCGGCGCAATGTGTTTGCCCTTGACCTTGTCGTTGTTGAAATCCTTCTTGTAGATTTTCTGCTCTTCGGAAAACTTCGTGATGTACGGGATGTCGATCTTGACCGTCCGATCCCGCAGCGCCTCCATGTACTCGTTGTCCAGCAACTTCCGGTACTCGGGCTCGTTGGTGTGCCCGATGATCACCTCGTCGATGTCCGTCTGGGCGAACTTCTTGGGCTTGATCTTGCGCTCCTGGGTCGCCCCCAGCAGATCGTACAAAAACGCCACATCGAGCTTCAGAATCTCGACGAACTCGATCAATCCCCGGTTCGCGACACAAAGCTCCCCGTCGAAGTTGAACGCCCGCGGATCGGAATCCGACCCGTACAACGCGATCTTGCGGTAGTTGATGTCACCGGTCAGCTCGGTCGAATCCTGGTTTTTCTCGTCCTTGGGCTGGAAACTGGCGATCCCCTCGCGGTCCTTTTCGCTGAACAGAAGCCGCCGGACCTTGACATGATCCATCACCTTCGTCCAGTCGCCGTCGTAGTGTTTCATCAACTCGCGGAAGATGAACCGACTCGCCGGGTTCAACTCGCCGCGCACGACGACCTCGTAGTTGGTGTCTCCGAGACCGAGATCCTCGATCGCCTCCTCCCGCCACTCGACCGGAATCAACTTCAGGGGATCCTCGTTCATCGGATCCTCGAAGACCTCCTCCCCGCCGGTCAGATGCTGGAGATTCTCCGGCAACACCCACGAGAAGGTATACACTCGTCCCGCTTCGCTTCGGGTGTAGTCTTCGAGCCCTCGTTTCAGCAGCCGCACAATCGTCGACTTCGAGCTGCCGACCGGGCCGTGCAACAAAATAATTCGCCGCTCTGTCCCGTATTCGTTGGCCGCCGACTTGAAGACGTTGACCAGCTTCATCAACGGCAGATCCAACCCGTAGATGGCGTCTTCGCCATCGTTCATCGGGTCCGAGAAAAACTTGTACTTGACGATCTTCTTTTTGTTGTCGATGTACTCCTCGGTCCCGTACGACAGGATCATGTCGTACAGCCGCTGATAGGCCGTCCGCGTGATCTTCGGATCCTCGCGCACCAGGTCCAGGTAGTCCTCGAAGGATCCCTCCCAGTGCAGATCCTGGTAGCGGTCGATGTCGTGGTGCTGGCCGATCTGGTGTATCAGGCTTGTGTCGTTCATGTAGGGTGGTTCCTCCGAGTACTGCCTGGCTGTGAACGCTCGATGTATTGTCTTGCAAGCAGGATAACGACAACGTCCGTTGTTGCACAAATCTCGCGGCTTGTCAGTTTTCTCTCGCCCCCGAAAAGCGCCTTTCCGCGCGAGGCAGCCGCCGGCTCCGACCGGACTGCTCACCCGCAGGCTACCCGCCGGGGACCCGAGAGTCCCCCTCCTCGACGCACCCGTCGAAATGTGGAGGGAAACCGTCTTCCAACCTGCAATCGGGGAAACAGGGGGCGGCGTCGCGAAATTTCAATGAGCCGACGATATCGCGCCGACTCCGACCGCGCCATTCGCCGCGCCGACCCGCCGGCTCCCCGTCCGACCTCCCTGCCAACATCTTCCGCACACCTGCCGCGGTGACCAGCGATTACTTGCCAACAACCGCCATTTTCGGAAAGCTGTCCCCCATGCTCCGCTGCTCCGATCGCCCCCGATGCGCCTCTTTCTCCCCCTTCACCGATCGGCACCATGACCTCGTCTCCCTCCCGCGACCACCTGTCCGACGCACTCGACCGCCTGTACGCCCACTACGGCCGGCCCTCGCACCCGGGACCCGACGACCTGCTCGGCTCGCTGGTCCGCACAATCCTCAGCCAAAACACTACCCGCGCGAACACCGACCGCGCATTCGACCGCCTGCTCGATCGCTACGGCGCAAACTGGGACCGCATCCGCCGCGCCCCCGGCGACGAACTCGCCGACACCATCGCGGTCGCCGGACTCGCCGGCCAGAAAGCTCCGCGCATCCAGCGCATCCTGGATCACCTGCACGAGGAGCGCGGAGAGTACTCCCTGGAGTTTCTGCGCGACTGGGAGCCCGAACGCGCCAGAGATTTCCTGCTCGACTTCAAGGGCGTCGGCCCGAAAACCGCCACCTTCACCCTGATGGACGCCGCCGAGATGGCGCTGTTCCCGCTGGATACCCACATCTTCCGAATCTGTGAGCGGCTCGGCTGGCTCGATAAATCGACCCCGAGCCGGCGAGCCCACGCCCGGATGCGACGCGCCGTCCCCGATCGGGAGCACTACCCCGCCCACATCGTCATGGTCCGCCATGGCCGCAAGATCTGCCATGCCCGCAACCCCGCCTGCGAGCAGTGCCCCCTGCTCGAGATCTGCCCGACCGGCTCCGACGCTCCCGGCTAATCGTCACTCCCCTCGACGCTGACAAAACTCCAGCAGGACCCCGCCGGAATCCTTCGGGTGGACAAACGAGACTACCTTGTCGCGGGCCCCTTCCAGAGGTTCGTCGCTCAATATCTGAAGCCCCCCTTTTTTCGCTGCCTTTCGCGCCTGCTCGATGTCCCCGCAACCGGCCGCCAGATGATGGATCCCCTCGCCATGTTCGGCGAGAAAATCCGCCACTGGACTCTCTTCGTCGACCGGCTCGAGCAATTCCAGATGCGACTCGCCGATCCGAAAAAAGGCCACCTCCACCCCCTGCTCTTCGATCCTCTCGGTCCCCTCGTATTCGAGCCCGAGGACGTCTCGGTAAAGCGACATTTTCTCGTCGATGGACTCCACGGCGATACCGACGTGATCGATTTTGTCGAACATGGTCTCTCCCGGATGGGCGCAACGAGTCGCTCGCCGATCGACTATCGCAACTTTCGCCTCGATGCCAGTCCCATCGGACTTCCCGACCTCTCCCCTCGGGGCCTCAGGAGGTCGACATCTGGGCCGAGCACTCGGCCCCACGGCTGCCGGCTCTCCGACGTTCTTGACACCCGAAAATTCTGCATGCTACTGGACTTCCGGGAGAGACCGCGTGCGCATACCGCCTCTTTCCCCGGGCGCCTCGAAGGCGTCGTTCTCCCGCTCCAACCGTATGCGAGGGCTTCCGACGGACGGATGAGTGAATGAGTAAGACGTGTTTTGCGCGAACGCTGATCGCCTCGACGCTCGTCATCATGCCGGCGGCGGTCGCCGCACAGACGTCCCCTGCCTCCGATGACGAGGAGACCTCCTCGACCGAGGTCGACGATACGAACGAGGAGGCCGACGACGAGCAATCCCCGCCGGACGAGCAGACCGAACCGGCCGGCGAGGAGACCCCCGAGGACGAAGACGAGGCGGAGAGCGAACAGGCCCCCGCCGAACAACAAGAAGGACAGTCGTCGCCGCAGCAACAAGGCGAGGCCGACTCCCAATCGGAGGAGGACCCGGAGTCGGAATCGACTGCCGACGAACAGGACGAGGCCGACTCTCGCGAGGTTCAACCGCCCCCCGACCAGTCCGACCAGCAACCGGAAGGGGCACCGGAAGAATCCGACGGCGACGAGTCCCCGATTTCGGGACTGGCCGGATCCGACGACGATGACGAGGAAGGATTCGAGCCCGTCGCCGACATCGACGAGACAGAACTCCAGGAGATCACCCCGGCCGACGTCTATCCGTTCCTCGAGTGGGACGGTATGTTCCGCGTCCGTACCGACGCCGCGGTCAACTTCGACCTGGGAACCGCCGGCACGTCCGCAATCTTGCCGCCCGCCGAAAACAACCTCCCCCCCGACGAGCACGCCAACGAGCAAAACGGTCTGCTGTGGTCGACGAACATGAACTTTCGGCTCGACCCGACCATCCACCTGACCGAAAACCTCCGTATCCACGTCGAGGCGGCACTTCTGGAAAACGTCGTCTTCGGCTCCCTGTCCGATCAGCGACTCACCCGCCCCGGGACCGACCCGTTTTACCGCCCCGATCCGAGCCGTACCGTCTTTCAGGCCAACCAGATTCCGCCTCGGGAGCGCGAGTGGTTCGAAAACAGTGTCAACATCAACGAAGTCTGGGGCGAGATCGACACCTTCCTCGGCAGCCTGCGGGCCGGACGCATGGACAACCACTGGGGGCTGGGCATCCACGCCAACAGTGGCGATTGCGTCGACTGCAACTACGGCGACCACGTCGACCGGATCGAGTTTCTGACCAAACCGCTCGGAATCTACGCCTCCGCCTCGATCGATTTTCCCGACCAGGGCGTCACCACACAGACGCCCGATCAGATCGACGACCAGGCCTACGACGTCGCCCAGATCGACGATGCCCGCCAGTATACCTTCTCGCTGTTTCGCCAGCCGCGCAGCGACAAGGACGAGCAGATCCGCCAGCAAAAGCTCAAAGACGACCAGGTCCCCGTGCTCGACGGAGGCGCCCGGTTTACCCTCCGCAACCAGGAGGGTCTGTCGGTTCCGGCCGCCGAGACCACCGAACGCTCCTTCAATCTCGTGTACCGCGGGCTGAGCCTGTACGTCCCCGACGTCTGGGTGCAGTTCAAGTACGCGCCCAACCCGGAGACCTACGTTCGGCTCGCCCTCGAGGGCGTCGGGGTCTTCGGCGACATCGACAACACCACCCGAAGTCCCGTCGGCGGGGACGATACCGGCGTCAATTGCTTCGACGAAGGCGACCGAAGCGACAACCCGGACGTCTGCACCTCGCAGGACGGGGAATCGACCGACAGTGGCATCAGCCAGCTCGGAGCCGCCTTCGAGAGTGAGCTGTATTTCGGCGGCCCGGTCCGCTTCGGCCTCAACGCCGGCTACGCCTCCGGCGGCAGTTCGCCCAACTGGGGGTATGCGACGCCGGGCGAGGGTGAGTCGGTCGGGTTGCCGAACCTCGACTTTTATCGCTTCGACCCGAACTACCACGTCGACCTGATCTTGTTCCGCGAGGTCATCGGCAGCGTCACCAACGCCTACTACGCCAACCCCTACGCACAAGCCCGGTTCTTCGAATCCGCCGACCAGCGCATGGAAGTCCAGCTCGATGCCATCGCCTCGCGCGTTGCCGACCCGCAGGGCACCCCCGCCCAGGACGGCAATTGGCTCGGCTTCGAGCTCGACGCCGCGGTGCGCTACCTGCGCATCGACCAGTTCCAGGCCGAACTCGAGGGGGGCGTACTGTTTCCCTTCGAGCCGCTCGAGGCCCGGATCGACAACGCCAAACTGACCCGACCGCCGGGCACCACCGGCGAGACCTTCCAGGAAAACATCGAACCATCCATCCCGTGGACCATCCAGAGCAACCTCGTCTGGCAGTTCTGATGTCCCGGCTGAAACCGCACGTCCTGACTGCGCTTTTGCTTCCCGCCGCCCTTGTGGCGGCGGGCGCCTGCGGGACACTCGCCGTCCCATTCTCCCTGACAAACCGCTCCGAGACGCCCGAGAATCGCGGTGCCGCGGGGGAGACGCCGGCCGAGCCCCCGCTGACTATCGCCCCGATCGAGGGGCAGCCCCGGGGATTGATGCTTCGACTCTCGGCGTCGACCGACCTGTCGCCCGAGGGCGTACTCGTCGTCGAGCGGCGGATCGGCGAGGCGGATCCCGAGACCGCTCGCACGATCGAGCTGAACACCAAAAGGATCGATCGACTCCGCCGCAAGGACGAGGGCCTGCAGTTTCTCGACCGCGCGGTCGTCGAAGGCAAACGCCACCGCTACCGCGTCGTCTACCACCCGCCCGCCCGACGCGACGCCGCCTCCGACGGCCCCGACGGACCCGGGGCTGCCCGCTCCCCGACCACCGAATTCACCTGGGCGGCCCCGCCCGACAGGCCCGAGCGCCCGGAGGTCCTCCAGACCGGCGGGCTCGTCGAGCTGCAGTGGGAACCGCACCGAGGTGCGGTCGTCTTCCGCCGAAACGTCTTGAAAGACGGCGCCGAGACGCGCCGCCTCGCGACCGTCGGGCAGGGAGCCCGCGGTGGCTTCGTCGACCGTTCGGCCCGCCCGGGCGGTGTGTACGCTTACCGCGTTGCCCTTGCGCGAGACGACGGCGGGTTTCCCCAGTTCGGACACCCCTCCGAGCCGGTCTACGTATCCCTCGAGTAAACGCCGTTCCCGGAGCCTCGCCCGCTCCCCCATTCGACCGCCCCCGGCCGCTCACACCACGGTGAACTTGAAGACCTGGTACAGGAGCATCGTCAACACCGCCGTGAACGGGATCGTGTAGATCCAGGACTTGATGATGTCCCAGATGATCTGCAGGTTGAGCGCATTCATGCCCCGGGCGAACCCGACGCCGATAACCGCCCCGACGACCGTGTGCGTGGTCGACAGCGGAATCCCCGCCTTCGTCCCGACCATGATCGTCGTCGCCGCGCCGAACTCCGCGGCAAATCCCCGGCTCGGCGTGATGTCGGTGATCTTCGAGCCGATCGTCTGGATGACTTTGTAACCGTAGGTCGCCAGCCCGATCACGATCCCCAGACCCCCGAGTGCCAGCACCCAGGTCGGGACTCCGACCGACATCTCGATCGGTCCCCCGGTCCACGAAGTTCCTTCGAACAACCCGACGACGGCGGCGAGCGGCCCCACCGAGTTGGCCACGTCGTTCGACCCGTGGGCGAAGGCGACGAAACAGGCGGTGATGACCTGCAGGTATCGAAAGACTCGCTCGACGCTGGAGAATTTCTCGGCCTTTTCACCGGTCTCTTCGTCCTCCTCCGGCGAGCGCGCAGCCCGCCCCGTCGTCAGATCCACCTGGTTCAAGATCACCCAGACGATCCCGCCGGCAATGACGGCACATCCCGCCGAAATCCCGATCTTCTCCCAGAGATGAATGCCGTACTCTCCCGCCAGATCGACGTTCGACAACCCTTTGAAAAAGGTCACCAACGCCAGCACCCAAAAGACCGGAAACGACAACACCGGCGACCAGCGTTTGACTGCCGCTATCGGATCGTCGGCATCGAAGATCAACTTGCGTATCGACCAAAACGACACAAACGCCAGCAGTCCCCCGAGCACGGGACTGAATCCCCAGCTCGCCACAATCTGGCCGAGCTGCCACCAGTCGATCTCGCCGGCGCCCAGAGAGACGACCCCGAATCCCGTGATCGCACCGACGATGCTATGAGTGGTCGAGACCGGCCACCCGAGAAAGGCCGAAATGTGCAACCAGATCGCCGCCGCCACCAGCGCCGCCATCATTCCGAGCGCGAACAACTCTGCCCCGTTGCCCGCCGGAAACAGGGCCGCACTGTTGAACAGCGTCGGATCGACGATCCCCTTGCGCATCGTGTTCGCCACGTCGCCGCCGGCGACAATTGCACCGCCGAACTCGAAGACCGCCGCGATGATCACGGCCTCTTTGAACGAAATCGCCTTCGAGCCGACGCTCGTGCCCATCGCATTGGCGGCATCGTTCGACCCGATGCTCCAGGCCATGTAAAACCCGAACGCCAACGCGAGATACAGTACGTAATCCACTGCTGGTACTCCGGATGCGTGGTACACAAGAGGTCTCGATTGTCCCCCGTCATCTCATCGAATCCCCCCGGAAGGCGTATGAATTGCGGCTCCGGATTGGCGCGCCCGGGTGCTCATCCCTGAGCGATGAAAAGGCGCAGGCGGTTGCCCATCTTCTCGGCGGTGTTTGCGATGTCGCCGACCTTGTTGAGGATCTTGTTCCAGATGAACAGACTCCCCGGAGAAATCTCGTCCTCGAGCGAAAACAGTTTGCGAGCCAGATCGTCCTGGACGATGTCCGCCTCGTGCTCGAGGCGGTTCAACTCGTCAATCATCTCCTTGACGCGCACCGCCGCTGGCCCCTGGAAGCCGGAATCGACCAGCACGTCGAGTTGGTCGACGATGTCAACCGCCTGATCGACGACTCTCATCACCCGACGGAGCAGCTTTTTGAGCGGTTCGACCAGCTCGTCGTGCGGCTCCATCTCGCGGAGCGTAAACAAGATGCCGACATCCTCGGCGCAGTCGGCCACCGCGTCGAGAATGGCGATGACATCGAGCAGGTCTCGGCGGTCGACCGGCAAGAAAATCGTCTTCGGAAGCCGGTCGCGCACCTTGTCCTTCGCCAGATCGGCTTCGTGTTCGAGCTGGCTGATCTCCTCGGCCTTCGCGCGCACCGCCTCGTAGTCCCCCTCGAACAGGGCGTCGAACAGGCTCGGGACCTCTTTGGCACAGGTCTGCACCTTGTCGGCCAGCTCCCGGAGCGGACCGAACGGACTTTCAGCGAACAAGCCGAGAATTGAACGAACCATCATTACAGCCGGGGGTGGCGGGTACTTGCGAATCCGCTCCGATGCCTAGTACAACGACCGTCGGCGCGGGCCGAGCGACGAGGCGCCCGGGCCCTCCCGATGTCGCCGCGCAGACTAGTTTTCAGACTGATACTGTCAACCGCCGTGCCCCCTGTTCACACGATTGTCACATTCCCCCGTCGACGCCGCTATTTCGCGTGCGCAATCTGGTTCTCATGCATGTTTTCGTGCATGGTCGCCGCTGCAGCGACGTTCCTTGGGTCGACGGGCGCATCGGCCGAGTCGCCGCCGACCGCCCC
This sequence comes from uncultured Bradymonadales bacterium, assembly GCA_964600555.1. Classification (GTDB taxonomy): domain Bacteria; phylum Myxococcota_A; class Bradymonadia; order Bradymonadales; family Bradymonadaceae; genus CAJXPB01. The sequence continues at coordinate 3,656 of CAZRLK010000147.1, read as the reverse complement.
CGATCGCGCCGAGACGGCGAGCTCCGAGCGGGGGGTCGTCGCCAGCGACCACCCGATCGCCTCGCGCGTCGGAGTCGAGATCCTCGAGCAGGGGGGCAACGCCGTCGATGCCGGCGTCGCTACTCTGCTCGCACTCGGCGTCGTCAATCCGATGTCTTCGGGACTCGGCGGCGGCGGCTTCTGTCTGTACCGACCGGCCGACGGCGGCGAAGTCGACGTCGTCGATTTTCGCGAGGTCGCTCCCCGCCAGGCCAGCCGCGACATGTATGTCGCGGACGGTGAGGTCAAAGAGGCGTGGATGACCCGCGGCGGCAAGTCCGTCGGCGTCCCCGGCGAACCGGCCGGTCTCTGGGCGATGACCCACCGGTACAGCCGACTCGACTGGCCGCGACTGCTCGCCCCTGCGCACCGGCTCGCCTCCGACGGCTACGAGGTGCACGCCGAACTCGCCGAGCGACTGCACGAAGTCGAAGACGAACTCGAACAGCGCCCACAGCTCGCCTCCGTCTTCAAACGCGAGGACGGAGACTGGGTCGACCAGGGTGAGACCCTCGAGCGCCCGCAACTCGCTCGGCTCCTCGCCACCCTCCGAGAGCACGGCACCGAGCCGTTTTACCACGGCGAGATCGCCGAGGCGATCGTTCGCGAGGTAAACGCCCACGACGGCATTTTCACCCTTGAGGACCTCCGCCATTACTCCATCGCGATGCGCGAGCCGGTCGAGGGCACCTACCGCGGACACACCGTCTACAGCATGCCCCCCTCCTCCTCCGGCGGGACCGCCATCGTCGAGACGCTGAACATCCTGGAGGGCTACGATCTGTCGGGCCTCGGCCGCTCGGCCGAAGGCATCCACCTGATCGTCGAGGCCCTCAAGCACGCCTTCGCCGACCGGGCCGGCTGGCTCGGCGACACCGACTTCGTCGACGTCCCCGTCGACAAGCTCACCTCCCAGAGCTACGCCGACCGGCTGCGCGAAAAGATCAAACGCGACGATGTCCTCCCACCCGACGCCTACGGCTCGAAAGCTCCCCTGCCCGACGACAGCGGCACCTCCCACATGAACGTCGTCGACGGCGAGCAAAACATGCTGTCGTGTACTTCGACGATCAACCTGAGCTTCGGGTCGATGGTCTACCTGCCGAAATGGGGACTGGTCTTGAACGACGAGATGGGCGATTTCACCCCGAAACCCGGAGAGCCGAACAATTACGGACTCGTCGGCACCGAACAAAACGCCGTCGCTCCCGGCAAACGCCCCCTCAGTTCGATGAGCCCGACTCTGGTGCTCGACGAACGCGACCGCCCCTACATGGCCGTCGGCGCCAGTGGCGGCCCGACGATCATCACCGGGACCCTGATGACCATCCTCAACAGCATCGACTTCGGGATGAACGCCGAGCAGGCCATCACCGCCCCGCGCCTCCACCACCAGTGGCTTCCCTACGAGCTGTTTCTCGAAGAGCCGCTCGCCGCCAAACCAAAGCTCGAGGCGATCGGCCACGAGGTGACCGTCCGGCCGACCTACAGCACCGTCCAGCTGGTCGTGCGGGACGAGGACGGGGCCTTTACCGGCGTCTCCGATCCCCGAAAGGGGGGCGCTCCGGCGGCGATCGACACCGCCCCCCCCGAAAGCTCCACTTCGAACTGACCGCCGATCGCTGTCTCCCCACGCGCCGAGGCCGAGCATGGAGAAGCTCCAGGGTGCGACCTTCTCGCTCGAACATCAGTATCGCGTCGACGAGCGCGACGCCCAGATCGGCTTCATCACCCGCTACGACGGCCACCAGTTGCCCTTCGAGCGCCCGGTCTGGCTCGGCGTCTACGATCGGCTCACCGACGCCGCGGCCGACTCGCGGGTGTACAACCGCATCAAAACCTCCGCCAAACGGGCCCACCGCGTCGACGCTCCCAGCGTCCTGAGCATCCTCGATTACGGCACCCTCGATCGCGGCGTCCCCTTCGTCGTCTCCGAGCGCATCCCGTCGACGAGTCTCGCCGACCACATCGAACAACATGGGCCGCTTCCGCCGGCCGATCTCGTCCCCCTGGTCGAAGCCGTCGCCGATGGACTTGAGACGATCCACGAGGCGGGCCTCGCCCACGGCAACCTCACCGCCGACTGGATCCACCTGCACGAGGACGACCCGACCGCCCCCCGTCTCAGCTACTTTCACGTCGGCCTCACACTCGACGAGCTGCGGCGCATGGACGGCGCCGTGCTCACTCCGGAAATCGTGCGTGCCTATCCCCCCGAGTCGTTCGCACGCGAAACCCCCGCCGCCGCCGAACTCGACGAAGACGACGATCCGACCACCACCTTCACACCCGTCGCCGACGTCTGGGCGCTCGGAGCCGTCACCTACGAGTTGTTCGTCGGCTTCCACCCGTTTTTCGACGACGACGAGCCCGGCGACGCCAGCGACGGGATCGCACGCCTGCAGCACGAGGAGGCCCGCCCCCTCGCCGATTTCGGGATCGAACCCCCCCTCAGCGACGTCGTCTCGCGCGCCCTGGCGCCGGACCCGAACGAGCGCTTCGAAACACCCGACGCCTTCGCGCGAGCCCTGAAGCGGGCCCGCGCCAAAGTCAGCGATCTCACCCCCGAGGAGGCGGAAACGACTTCCGACGACCGCGAGTCCGCTCCTTCGATCCAGTCCGACGACGAGGGCGACTCGAGACCACCGTCCGACCCTTCCCATACCGCAGGCGACGACGAACTCGAACCGGGCGGGCCCGCCTCCCTCCTGGTCACCCTCGTACTGGTGGTCTTCGCCGCCTCGAACCTCGCCTGGTTCGTCTTCTTCATGCGCTCGGACGACGCGGGGCTCTCCTCCGAGGACCGACCCGAAACCCGCCCCCCTCCCGAATCACTCCGCCTGGAGACGACCCCCTCCGGGGCGACCGTCTTCGATGCCGAGCAACAAAAACTCGGCAAAACTCCACTGGCCATCCCGCCCGAGCGCCTCGCCGACTCCCCGCTCGAACTCGTCGTCAAAAAGACCGGCTTCGACGATCACCCCGTCACCCTCCGACGCGACGATCAAACCCGGATCCTCGGCGTCGAACTCCGCAAATCGACCACCGACTGACCTTCTCGCCGATTTCGGTTTGACACACCTCCCACCCGCCGATACACTCTCGACTACACGCTTCACTCGCGATTTCAATAGAATTGCTTGTTTTTATAAATATTGAAATCTAGGCGGTGAGCACGGCGTGATTTTTAGTATTATTGACATTTTTCAATGTGTGTGAAAATTAAGGTTTGACGTCATGCGGACTTCGGCGGCTGTGGATAAGTCGTGAATTTGTTCGCGAGAAACTCTCCAGATTTTTTCCAATGCAGTTGACATTTTTTGGAAATTCTGGAATAGAATTCATAGACGTGCAGTTCACAACATGACGGGACAGACAGTTGGGGTATGGTCTCCGATGTGCGAGGTAGGTCCTTGGCATTTCACCCAGCTTTTCCCTGATGCTCTTCAAGGCTCCTTTCACTGAGCTTCCAAACTGGCTCGCCGACTTACTTCGCACATCGGAGACCATACCCGGGGGAGACAATATATCGACCGAAGGTTGCACGATGGCGGCCTCCGGTGTGCGAGGTGGGTCCTTGGCATTTCACCCAGCTTTTCCCTGATGCCTTTCCGGAT
>CAZRLK010000146.1:0-13157 GCA_964600555.1 uncultured Bradymonadales bacterium | reverse complement strand
CGTCGTTGAAGCTAGCCCCGGTCGAAGGCGACCGCCGGGAGCCGGAGGCCGGGGGGACACGACGAGGAGCTCCTTTCGAAGTGAAATTCAGATCGAGCAGATTCGAAGAAGGCCCCCCGATACGAACCCGGCCGCTTACGGACACTGAACAAACGCACCAACCCCGTAATCCACAGCTCCTTCGGGACTCAAGGCCGCCTCTGTCGCACCACTCACCCTGGCAGGACCACGAATAGTCGTGTGTTCCTATCCCTGCTAGTCCTCAGCCCGCCCTGTGTGTATGATCCTCCATGGACGTGGAGGGCCATTTCGCAACGCCCGCATCTACAGGAGCCGCTCATGCCACGTTTGAGCGACGACACGATCAGGAAACGTCTCGAGGAGCTCGAGAGCGAATTCGCCGACGACAGGTTAATTCGACGGCTGTACGGACTCGAGTTCCGGGAAGATGACTCACTGACCGAACGAATCAAGGCGTGGGCCGAGCGGCACTACGATCGCGAAGCGTCGGTTTTCGGCGACGAGGGCATCCACCGTTGGCGACTCGAGACATTTTTACAGAACGAAAAGCTGCTCCCCGTAAAATGGGCCGGCGCGAAACTTGGTATGACCAGGGAATCCTTTCAGGACCTGGCCGAACGATTGATCGACGAGCATTTGCTCGACTGGGACGCCGACCGGCAAGTCATACGCAAGGACGATGTCGAGGGGATTCGCGACAATTTCGAAAGTCTCAAGCATCGTCTCTTCGGCGATCATCGAAACTACTGCGAGGTGCTGCACGAGGCCATTCAGAGCGAATTCGGCATCTCAGTCGATCCGCTCTACTGTAAGACGTCGGAATTCCTCGATGAGGATCCTTCTCTGTATGCAAAGGGATTCGATTCGCTCACCGACGAGCCCGTTTCGGCGAAATACGAAAACTGGTTGCAGACCGGAAAGCCGATGCATCTCCGACCGGATGTCTGCAGTACTCTGACGCTCGTGGAGCATGAAAGCCTGCTCGAAGGTTATCTCTTCCCGGGCGAAGAAGCCGAGTCGGCCGATCCGATCCGGGAAAGGCTCTCCGACGGACGAATGCGCGCGTGACATGGCCGACTACTTCACGCCGGGCCTCGATTACGTCGCCAGTTGGGTTCGGGGTATCTCCGAACGATCATCTACCCATGCCAGTTTTCCTACATCATGGGCGCCTGGCGACTTCGAAAGGAAAGGGCCAGACGAAACACTCCTGGACTATTTCAAACGGGTGGTAGACGAGGGGGTCGAAGGGGAGTTGCAGCAGAATACCATCGAGGAGTCGGCGTTGGTTCTCATCTCCCTGGGTTGCAACGATGAAACGCTCCAGCAAATCAACGTAGAATGCTTCGTCACCCGGGCCTCCACAATTGTCGATGCCTATCTCACCGACGCCGTCCCCCACTACCTACGCTTCGATTACGACCCCCACGCGCCCGGCCCACTTTTCAAGGAACCGCAGCCTCATCTACACGTGCAGCCCTCCGGCGAGCCTCGACTAGGGCTCTCATGTCCCGGGGAACGGAGTCTATTGGCTGCCTTCTTCGATTTTCTCTATCGGAATTATTTCCACGAAGAGTGGATGGAGTGGGTCCGCAGACGATGGGAGCCGATTGCCCGGCGATACAAATGGGAAACCGAACGCCTCGACACCATCGCGGCTACTTTTTCGCGTGGTAACCTTGAAGCACTTCGAGAGAATCACGACGCACAGTTCGAAGCACTGAAGGAAGCCGTTTCCGACGAACTGGACGATTTCTTTCCAGAAGTACGCCGAGATCCCGACGAATTCTCCTTCGTCAATCTGTAGTCTGGAAGCCGAAGAACCGAGATCGGCGAGATATCGTTTGAGGTGCTTGGCCTGTCGACTCTCCGGAAGGCCGACCGGGGTCGACTTTGTGGCCGACCACCTCTCGCGGGCTCGGGAGAACGTTCCGGAGGCGAACTTCGAGCAGGCGGACATCCTGGAGTACGAGCCGAGAGCGAACACCTTCGACGGTGTCGTCTGTCTGTACACCCTCTTTCACCTCCCGCGCGACGAGCACGGGGTGGTGGTGGGACGCATCGCCGAGTGGCTGAAGCCGGGCGGTGCGCTTCTCGTGACCCTCGGCACCGAGCGCGGCGAGTCGGTCGACGAGGACTGGTGTGGTGCGGGGATGGCCTGGACGAGTCTCGCTCCGTCGAGCTACCGGGAGCTTTTCGCGAAGGCCGGCTTCGAGATCCTCGACGACGCCGAGCAGGGAGGCCCCGAGGCCGACGAGCACCACTGGTGGGTCCTGGCGAGATGGGAACCGTGACGCGGATCGGCCACGGTCAACCCCGCCCGGTTCGATCGAATCATCGCCCCTCACTTCGTAGACCATTCGATGCCCGCTGATACCGACTACCCGACGTTCGACCGTCCCGGACGCATCGTCGACATCTGGGTGGCCGCCTGGAACCGGCGCGACCCGGAACGGCTGGCCGCGCTGTTCGACGAGGATGCCGAATTCGTCAACGTCACCGGTCTGTGGTGGCACGACCGCGAGGCCATCCGGCGGGCCCACGCGTACGGGTTGCGCGAGATCTTCGGGGACTCCGAGATTTCGGTCCTCGACCGACGGGTCAAGTGGCTGGTCGGCGGCCGGACCAGCGAGACCGCCGTGGCGGTCGTCCACGCCAGGATGCGGCTCGAGGGCCAGTCCCCGATCGACGATGTCGACGCCCCCGGAGTGCGCCGCAACATCTTTTCGTTCGTCGTCCACCGAAGCGGCGGCGACTGGAGCTGTGCGTCGGCCCACAACACCGATGTCATCCCCGGCGCCGAGACGCTCGTCGCCGACACCTCGGGTCGTCTCCGACCCGTCGACTACCGCACGAGGTCGGACGACGAATAGAGGGCTCAGCCGGGAAATGCGGGCGACTCTACGCTCCGCGTGTCAGCTCCGATCGGCCCCCGACGTTGTGGTCGTTCTGGCCCCGGTCGAAGGCGACCGCCGGGAGCCGGAGGCCGGGGTGACATGACGAGCATTCGCCGCCGGGCCGCCGGATGCGTGCCCCCTCGATCGTGGCGTTCGGTGTCGATGGGTGGCGAGTAGTGGAGCCGAGCGGACTCGAACCGCTGACCTGCTGCGTGCAAAGCAGCTGCTCTCCCGACTGAGCTACGGCCCCGTGGGGTCGGGTGTGTAAACAAAGCGGGCGGGGATTGCAATCCCCTGTCGGGCGGCGGGTGGTCGGCGGCGGCGGGGCGGGGGGTCAGCCGTACGATTCGTCGCGGATCTCGACGTCGAGTCGGTCGGCGAGCCAGGCGGCGTCGTTCTGGACCTGCTCCCAGGAGTCGTCGCGGGTGAACTCGTGGGTTTCGCCGTGGGTGTCGAGCACGAAGGCGGCGTACGAGACGGTCATCCGGGAGCCGCCGTAGGTGCCGCCGCCCTGGGAGCTGGGGAGGCGCATGATGCACACCTCGGAGACGTCCTCGCGGATGCGCTCCAGCAGGTCGGGGTCGGCGCGCAGCTCGTCGATGGCGAGTTCGAGATCGAAGGCCGGGTCGGCCTCGTCCATGATCGCGTCGAAGCGCTCCTTGCGGCGGTGGTGTATCCAGACGCTGCCGAAGATGACAGCGAGGACGACGCCGAGCTCGAGGGCGACGAACAGCCAGTCGATCCAGCTTCGCCCCGAGCCCCCGAGGAAGTCGAAGTCGTCGGTGTCGTCGAGGATGACGTCGACGGCCTCGTCGGTCGACATCGACGCCGGGCCGCCGTCGGCACACAGCTCTCGCACCTGGCGGCGCCGCTCGGCCGCGCCGATGTCGGCCAGCCCCGACAGAAAGTCGCGGGCCGATCGCCGGCACTCGCTCGCGGCGGACCGGTCCGCGCCGGCGTCGCGCGTCCCCTGCACGTCGGCCGAGACGCCGGTGTCGGCCGGGCTGCTGTCGGCCGGCCCGCTGTCCGCCGAGACGCCGGCGTCGGGCTGGGCGGTCGCGGCGGCCGCCAGCACGACGAGCACGAACAGCACGATCCCGGTCGAGAGCACGGTCGGGAGCGCAGACGGTGGCCATCGGTCGGATCGGTGCATGGTCGGAGGTCGGTCGTATAGCATCGATCAACTCTCGGGGGCGAGTGCGTCCCAGCCCTGGTGCCACTCCTCGCGCAGGAGCGAGTAGACCCGCAGGTCGACCGGGCCGTCGGGGTGGTCGCCGGCTTTGCGGGCGGTCCCCTCGAGGGTGAAGCCGAGCCGCTCGGGGATCGCCCAGCTTTTGTCGTTTGCGGGCGCGGCGCGGACGACGGCCCGGCGCAGCGAGTAGTGCTGGAAGGCGTAGTCGACCAGCGTCCGGCAGCTCCGGGTGACGATCCCGTGGCCCTGGTAGGCTTCGTGCAGCCAGTAGCCGATCTCGCCGTCGGGGTCGTCGAAGTGGATGCCGAGCGTGCCGCACAACTCGCCGCGGTAGGCGATGGCGGTCTGGACGGCGCGGCCGGCGCCCCAGTTCGAGCGGGCGCGTTTGGCGAACCGCCGGGAGTCGTCGACCTGGGTGTTGTGGCGCACCCAGGGCAGCCACGGATCGAGGTGTTCGCGGGACTCGTCGACGAGGCGAAACAGGGCCTCGGCGTGGTCCTGTTCGACCAACTGCAGGTCGATCTCGTCGTCGACGGTGAGGGAAAAAAACATGGGACCGGGATGGCAGCGGGCGTCTCGGGGCTAGGATTGTGAGCGAGACGTCGACCATCGTGCCGTCTGGACGGCGTTCCGACAAGGGTGTCGGCGCCGATCGGACGAGCCGTTCCCGAGTACACGTCCCCGAGACGCCGGAGGCGACATGGATGCGCACGTGCTGTTGATCGAAGACGAATCCGAGGTGAGAGAGGCCCTCAAGCAGGTTCTGGAAAACGAGGGGTGCCGGGTAGCGACCGCCGCCGCGGGGCGAGAGGCCCTGTCGTGGATGCGCACGGCCGGGGAGGTCGATGCGATCGTCCTCGATTTGCTGCTGCCGGACATGGATGGCCGGGAGGTGCGCAAGCGGCAGCTCGAGGAGGGATTGTTGCGGGACGTCCCGGTGGTGATCTTGTCGGGCGCGGATCGCGACATGGCGGCGGAGAAGGAGGAGATCGAAGCGGATGACGCGCTGTTGAAGCCGGTGCGGCCGGCGCAGCTTCTGGAGACGCTCGAGAGCTACTGCGAGTCGAGGCGGCCGTGAGATTGCCGGGGGGCGCCGGGACTGCCGCTTTACCATCCGTCTGGAACGAACTGTCGATCTCGGTGGTGCGCGACGCGTCGGGGGAGATGACGCATTTCGTGGGGTTCCAGCGCGACGTGACGCGGCGGGTGGAGGCGGAGCACAAGTTGAGCGAGCAGCGCGACCGGCTGCAACGCTACGAGACGGTCGTCGAGAACACGACCGACGCGGTCGTGATCAAGGACAGCGAGGGGCAGTACCGGCTGGTCAACGAGCAGCGGGCGACGCGTTGATGCGCCGGGCGGCGAGTCGGCTCAAAGAAGGGTTGCGCGAGGAGGATACGGTGGCGGGGGTGGGGGCTACGAGCGCGTCTGGCACGACAATCGCGGCGTCGCCGAATCTCGACGATGCTTTATGCTGCGCATTGTGTAGTGCTTCGGCATCGCCTGCGAGTCGGCTCCTGGCACTGCGGGGCAGCATAAACGCTTGCACGTACCATACACGCTCTCACTCCTCGCCGAGGTTCTGAGAACCGGTCAAACAACTCTCCGCGTCGCGATGAACGGCCGAGTTTTGGCCCATTTTCGCCCGTCAATCCTCGATTTGGCCCACCAAACCTGCGTTTGACGAACGAAAATGGCCGGAAAATCGGCTCGCTCACGCTCGGTCCGAGGTTTTTTGACCGGTTCTGAAACCGGCTCTCAGCCACGGGAGTGGATTTGGTCGAATGTACGAATTCAGTTGACAGCCCCTCCCGTGCACTCACACTTTGCCGTGACGCGAGTGAATCACATCGCACCAGGGGAGCGAGTCGTTCGATCGCATTTGCAGGTTTGCCGTGCGTGAACTCCGAGACACGCCCAACTTTCGAGTCCTCTTCGAGGCGACGCCGAGTCCGTTTCTCGTGCTCGATCTCGAGTTGGTCATCATCGCCGTCAACAATGCCTATCTGGAGGCGACGATGACGGATCGGGACGAGATCTGCGGTCGCCACATCTTCGAGGTGTTTCCCGACAATCCCGATGATCCCAGGGCGACCGGCGAGCGCAACCTCGGCACCTCCCTGGAGAAGGTCCGGCGGGACGAAGTGGCGGACACGGTCGGCGTCCAAAAATACGACATTCGTCGACCGGACGGATCGTTCGAGGTTCGATACTGGAGTCCGAAAAATGTCCCGGTCTTCGATGACGACGGGGAATTGTACGCGATCATCCATCGGGTCGAAGACGTCACCGAGATGGTGACAATCAAGGAGCAGGGGGACGAGCTGGAGTCGCAGGTGACGGCCCTGGAGGCGGAGCTGTACGAGCGGAGCCGGGAGCTCAAGGACAACAAGATGCGACTGCAGGAGGCCTACCAGAAGTTGGTCGCGACCAAAGAGCAGATTTTGCGGGAGAATCAGCGAAAGGACGAGTTTCTGGCGATGTTGAGCCACGAGCTTCGCAATCCGATGGCGGCGATTTCGGTAGCTGCGAATCTCCTCGCCGAACGTCCGGGACGTGCGGAGACCGCCGAGGCGGTGGCGACGATCGAACGGCAGGTTCGGCAAATGCAGGCGATGGCCGACGATCTGCTCGACGTCTCCCGGATTGTCGAACAGCGGATCGAACTCGACGAGGAGTCGGTTTCGATCATCGAAGTGCTCGGAGATGCCATCGATGCGGTCGCCGGGAAGCTCGAGGATCGCGGTCAGGAGATCGAATGTTCGATCGACGACGAATCGGTGCGCGTGCACGGCGACCCGGCGCGGCTCGTGCAGGTCTTTACGAACCTCCTCGACAATGCCTCGAAGTACGGGGAGGAGGAAGGAGAGATCCGCGTCGAGGTCACCTGCGCCAACGAGCAGGTCGTGGTCCGTGTGATCGACAACGGCATCGGCATCGCCTCGGAGATGCTGCCGCACGTCTTCGATCGGTTCGTGCAAGCCGATACGTCACTGGAGCGATCCGAAGGCGGGCTGGGTCTGGGGCTGACCCTCGTCCGACAGTTGGTGAGGATGCACGGTGGGAGGGTCGAGGTTGAGAGCGAAGGGCCGGGGACCGGGAGTGTGTTCATCGTCTCGCTGCCCGCGAGCAGCGAGGACGAGCCGTCCCCGAGGCGTTCGGACGGGCCGACGGGCGAGTCGGAGTCACGCCGGGTGATGTTGGTCGAGGACAACGTCGATCTGGTGAGGACGCTTCGAACGCTTCTGGAATTGGACGACCACGAGGTCGCGGTCGCCGGGGACGGCGAAGAAGCCGTCACCACCGCCGCGCAGTTCGACCCCGATATCGCGTTCGTCGACATCGGGCTCCCGAGGTGCGACGGGTATACAGTGGCGGAACGCCTTCGAGAGCACGAGACGACCTGCGATACAAAGCTCGTTGCGATGACGGGATACGGTCGCGACGACGATCGGCGACGAAGCGATCAGGCGGGTTTCGACAAACACCTCGTCAAGCCGGTCGATCCCTCCGAGCTTCGCGAGTTGGTCCAGGAGACCGGGCGGGAGACGGAGCGAGGTTAACAACGGTTCGGCCAGGAGCCGATACTCGTACGCGCCAGCCACGTACTCACTCCTCGCCGACGTGTCGGGAGCGTCGGGGAGCTGGCTGCCGAGTTGTCGGGGGACGATACTCGTGACGGGAGGCCTCGCCGACACGGAGGCCATCCCCGGGATGAAGAAAAATGGAGCCGAGGGGATTCGAACCCCTGACCTTCAGAGTGCGATTCTGACGCTCTCCCTGCTGAGCTACGGCCCCGTAGCATTCGGCGCACGTCTTATAACAAACGATCCGGGGATTGCAATCCGTTCGAGGCGGTCGGTGCGGGTTGTGGACGAGGCCGTTTCAATCCGCGGGATCTTCCGCTACGATGGGGGCGAAGTGAATGACAACTCATCGGATGCGTCCATTGATTGGCGACGGCTCAAAACAGGCGAAGGTTATGGAAGGAACGGACAGGCGAACGTGGCGATCGACTTCTTGTCGGCTGGTACTGGCGGCGGCGGTGACGGCGATGCTGTGTGCCGGCTGCGGCGACGGCGACGACGGGGAGGGAGACGGAGACGACGGCGACGGGGAGCCAGATGCCGCTCAGACGGACGTCGTCGAGCCGGATGTCTCGGTGCCGGACGTCGGCGATCCGGACGGCGGAGAGGGCGAGGGGGATGTCGACGAAGAAGACGGCGGGGGCGAGGAGTTCGTCGCCTTCGACGACAGTTGCACGACGACGACCGGTCCCGGGGACGACGCCGAGGAGACGACCGACAACCTGTTGACGGCGTTCGTCGGGGCGGAAGAGGGGTCGGTGATCTGCATGGTCGACGGCACCTACATGGTCAACGAGGAGCTGTCGATCAATCCGAACAACGTGACGCTCCTCGGTGAAAGCCAGGAGGGGACGGTGCTGGATTTCGCGCCCCAGGAGACGGGGGCGAACGGGATTCAGGCGCAGGTCCAGGAGAATTTCGCGGCGCGCAACTTCACCATCAAGAATACGGCGGGCGACGCGTTGCGCGCGCAGCAGACCGACGGGGTCGTGATGAAGAACCTGACGGTGACCTGGGATGCGGGCGTCAGCGAGGAGAACGGCGCCTACGCGCTGTATCCGGTCCAGGCGGAGAATGTGCTGGTCGAGGGCTGCGAGGTCAGCTACGCCCGCGATGCCGGCGTGTATCTCGGCCAGTCCGACACGGCGATCCTTCGCGACAACGTCGCCTACGGGAACGTCGTCGGGATCGAGGTCGAAAACACCTTTCGGGCCGAGGTCTACGACAACGAGGCGTACGACAACACCGACGGGTTTTTGATCATCAACCTGCCGGATCTGGAGGTCAAAGGGGGCGGGGGGCATCTGATCTACGACAACGTCATCGAAGACAACAACGAGGAGAACTTCGGGGAGTCGGGGACGGCCGTCTCGAACATGCCCCAGGGGACGGGGATGCTGGTGGCGACGGCGAACGACAGCGAGATTCGCGACAACACCATCACCGGTCACATGTCGGTCGGGATCGGGGTGGTGACCTACAATCTGATCGAGACGACCGACGACGAGGAATACGACCCGTTCCCGGAGGGCAACTGGATTCACGACAACACCCTGAGCGACAACGGCTCCGACCCGCAGGGAGCGGCCCAGATCGCGATGCAGGAGGACGGAACGGCGCCGCAGATTTTCTGGGACGGGAAGTTCAATTCGGACGAGGACAACTCGGACGGCTCGCTGACGAACTGCTTCGGGGGCAATTCGACGCCCGAAGGGGATCCGGTCGAGATGACGGTGCTCGAGTCGACCAGCGAGTGCCCCGACTCCACGGACGATCCGACGGCGGCCTTTTGTGAGAACGACTGCAGCGGCTCGGAGGTCGATCCGGTGGAGCTGCCGGAGCGAGTGATGCAGATGGCCGAGTGAGCCCCGCGAGTGCGACGAGTCGACGGAGAGTGAGGAACGGTTGGAGACGATGACGAGCAGCGAGACGACGTGGCGTACAGCGATAGCGGTGGCGATGTTGCTGGTCGCGGGGGCGTGCAGCAGCGAGGCCGACGAGTCCGAGCCGGAGCCGGACGTCGGGCCGGGGGACGACGTCGAGGTGCGTCCGGATGTCTGGCTCGACGGGGGAGAGGCGGACGCGAGAGAGGCGGACGGCGGGGGGATGGACGCCGGGGGAGCGGAGTGTACGCCGACGCTCCCCGCGCCGGACGAGGATTCGTTCGAGCGGCTCGCCGACTACTGTTTTTTCCGGGGAGAGCCGGCCGACCAACACGAGCCGCCCTCGCAGGGAGTCGTCCCGTACGGGGTCCGGAGCAAGCTGTACTCCGACGAGAGCGACAAGTTTCGGTTCGTGGTCCTGCCCGACGGGGAGAAAATCGAGTTCGACGCCACCGAGATCTGGGGATTTCCGGAGGGGACGATCATCGTCAAGACGTTTTATTTTCCCGACGACGCGCGCAACCCGTCGGACGGGCGGCGGCTGCTGGAGACGCGGCTGTTGCGCAAGGTCGGCGAGGAGGAGTGGAACCCGGTGGTGTATCTGTGGAACGACGAGCAGACGCGGGCGACCCGGCACCGGATCGGGGAGAACCTCGAGGTCGACTGGACCGACGAGGAGGGCGAGCAGGTGACGACGAACTACCGGGTGCCGGACGAGAACAAATGCAAGTCGTGCCACTCGCAGGACAACACGATCACGCTGCTCGGCCCCCGGGCCCGTCAGTTCAATCGCCGCTACGAATACGCCGAGGGGGAGCGCAACCAGATCGAGCACTTCGAGCAGCTCGAGATGTTCGACCGGGAGGTGCCGCCGGTCGACGAGCTCGATCAGTTGCCGGACCCGAAAAACGAGGAGCTCGCGATCGACACCCGGGCGAGGGCGTATCTGGAGGGCAACTGTGCGCACTGCCACCGTCCGAAGGGGGCGGCCAGCAACTCGGCGCTGTTTTTGAACTGGGGGCAGGAGGATCGGCGGAGTCTCGGGGTCTGCAAGGAGCCGCCGGCGGCGGGGGGCGGGACCGGAGGCTACGAATACTCGATCAAGCCGGGATATCCCGACGAGTCGATCATGGTCTTTCGGATGAGCTCGTCGGAGCCGGACATCAAGATGCCGGAATTGCCGCTGCGGACGGTCGACGAGTTTGGCGTCGGGGTCGTCAGCGACTGGATCGCGCAGATGGAGCCGACTGGCTGTGAGGACGGTGGTTGAGCGGTTGGGCAGCTGAGCGGCTAGGCAGCTGGGCGGCTAGGCAGCTGGGCGACTGCGAAAAACGGCGGCCAGGCAGCTGGGCGACTGCGAAAAAGACGGCGGGAGTCGGGGGCAGGCGGGCGAACGATTCAGGTAAAAGAGGGCGGGGGGAGTCAGGCGGACGCGGTGTCGTCGAGGAGGTCGCGTACCTTCTGGCGGTACTGTTCGACGTCGGCGAGGTACTCTTCGCGGCGGTCGTCGGGGGCGATCTCGAGCTGGTGGAGGCGGAACGCGAGGAGCGTGGCGGCCTCGACGTACGCGTCGCGGTCGACGCCGTCGGGCAGCCAGCCCGGTTTTCGCCGCTCGAGCCAGTAGGGGATGATCTCGGCGTGGGCGTCGGGGAGGGTGCCGCGGGAGGCTTCGGCGTGGAGCTGGCGGCGGATGACGTCGTGTTCGCGTTTGAGCGACCACTGGGTGAGGCCGAACAACAGGGCGGCGGCGAGGAGGACGACCAGGGCGCCGGCGAGCTGGAAGCCGGCGTGGATGCTCGAGAGGACGGCGGCGGTATTCCAGAGGGCGTGATTGCCGACCGCGAGGAGGTAGCCGCCGGTGGCGTACGCGAGCCACCGGGCGGCGTCGGCCCGGTGGCGGGCGTAGCCGATGCACATGCCGAGAAGGGCGCTCGAGATGGCGTGCATGACGGCGGTGAACAGCGTGCGCACCCCCATCGCGACGATCAGCCCGGCGACGCCCAGCTCCGGGCTGGCGACGAATTTGACGAAATACATCAGGTTTTCGACCGAGGCGAACCCCAGTCCCGCCGCCGCACCGTACAGCAGCCCGTCGGTCTGGTTGTCGAAATGGTCGGTGAGGACCAGCGGGACGAAGACCAGTCCCTTGATCAGCTCTTCGACGATCGGGGCAACGACGATCGCGCCGAATCCCGCGGTCTGGGCCGGGGAGAGAGCCGTCTTGAACGATCCGATGATGGAGCTGTTGAGCCCGCAACTGCAGCCGACGCCGATCGTCGCGCCCCAGAGGAACACCAGGCCGACCATCCACAGGGGCTCGCGCTCGTAGCGGTCGAGCCACCAGACGAACGCCAGATAGGCGAAAAGCAAGGCGGTCGCCAGGGCGACGACCGGGATGCCGACCAGGAGTTTCATCGTCTACGGCGGGGCGGGTCGGTGGGAAAAGGCGGCGAGCGGTCAGGGCTGATCGCCGGCCTCGGAGCGGTTGTCGTCCGAGGAGGAGGGGTCGGCGATGGTGTCGACTTCCTGCTCGGCCTCCTCGAGGGCGTCTTCACTCATCTCGGCGAGGCGATCGAACTGGCGCTCGAGCCCGCGCACCAGGTGGATGATCCCCTGGCCCTCGGGTTTTTCGGGGTCCTCGCCGTACAGGATGACGTAGCGGGCGGCGTTGAGCTGGCGGATGTACGAGCCCTTGACGTCGCGGATGGAGTTGACGGCGAATTCGACGAGGCCGCCGATTGCGAGCGAGCCGACCAGGCCACCGGCCCAGCCGACGGCGCCGACCCAGCCGGGGACCTTGTATTTGCCGAGTCTCAGGAGCGCCCGGTTGTACAGGTCGAGGCGGCGTTTGTAGATGTTGGAGGCGGCCTCCGAGCCGAACCCTCCGGCGAAGGTGACCTTGCCGAACAGGACGTAGCCGAGGGTGGCGGGGAGGCCGACTTTGACGCCGGATCGGATGACCTGGGCGAGCAGCGGGTCGTGGGCGATCTCCTGTTCCATCAGCGCCTCGACCCGCTCGCGCATGTCGTCGGCGCTGGGCCGGTCGCGGGAGTCGGCCTCCTCGTCGCTGCGGGTCGCCTCGGCGACCTTCTCCCATTGGCCCTGCTCGAATTCGCGGAACAGCCGGTTGAGGAGGCTCTCGAGTTCCTCGGGGCTGACGACCTCGCGCTCGAAGGCGTTGGTCAGCTCGTCGTGGGTGTAGCTCTCGCGCGAGAAGTCGGGTCCGCCGACGGCCGACGAGAGGCTCGAAGCGAGGTTGCGGACGCTGACGACGACGTCCCCGAGGCCGGTCTTCGGCGCCATGCTCCGGGTCATGATCTTGCGGAAACTCTTGAGGTGGCGGTCGACGAAGCCCGGGACGCGGGCGATGGCGTCGTCGAAAAAGGCGTTGATCTGGTTTTCGAACCGCTCCTCCCACTCGCTCGGTTCGTCTGATTCGGAGGTGTCGATCCCCATCTCCTCGAGCTTCTCGAGTTCGTCCATGGTGTCAGTCCGTCTCGGTGTTGGGTTGTCGGCTGTGGTCCTCGAAAAACTCTTCCAGTCGGTCGAACGCCTCGTCGAGCCGCGATCGTCGTCG
>CAZRLK010000145.1:0-13381 GCA_964600555.1 uncultured Bradymonadales bacterium | reverse complement strand
GCCGACGGCGAGGAGGTTGGTCTTCTCGCCGCCCGTGTGCAGGCGCTGGGTGACCGAGAGCTCGAGATAATACGCCGAGTAGGTTCGGCCCGTCGCATCTGGAAGGCCGTCCCGGACGGCGCCGCGCTCGAAGGGGGCGAGTTCGAACATCACCTCGTCCCGGAACTGGCGAGGGGAGAGTTCGTCGGACAAGGGGACGACATACGTATTGCGGGCGGCGGGTTTGTAGTTGTGTGTCTCGAATTCGCCCCCGGCCGAGTTGTCGGCGATCTCGAGGGAATCGACGTCCCGTATCGTCTGATCGTAGTGGCCGGTGCCGCCCTCGAGGGGATCGGTCGGGGAGACTTGGTCGGAGGGCATTTCGACCGACACCAGGGCGCCGGCGACTTCGTTGGCCGGGTCGTCGAAGACGGCCGCCCCGTGCGGCGAGGAGACCCCGTCGATGTCGAGGGCCGAGTAGTTGAACGCCGACGGGAGTCCGATCGTCCAGTTGGCGGTGTAGTCCCGGTGCAGTTCGACCGATTCGGCCTCGCTCTCGGCGCAGTGACCGACGAACCAGCGATCGGAGTCGAGTTTGTCGGGCTCATCGTAGGTCGAGCTGCGGGTCGGGTCGAGGTGGTAGTCGCGCTCCTCGCTGTCGGAGAGTCCGTCGTCGTCGGTATCCGGGTCGCACGGGTCGGTCTGGAGTTGGAGTTCCTCGAGGTCGCCGAGTCCGTCGTCGTCGGTGTCGCCGTCGTTCGGGTCGGTGCAACGGATGCGCTCTTCGCAGTTGAGCAGGCCGTCGGAATCGTCGTCGCCGGGGTCGGAGCAGTTGTCGACGTCCGTATCGGGGCCCCCATCGCGCGTGTCGCCGGGGCCGGCGTCGAGATCGATCGGCGAGGTGTCCGGGTCGAGCACGTCGGGCGGGTCGACCTCGGTGTCGCCGTCGGCAGGGTCGGAATCCGGTGGCTCCTCTCCGCCGTCTCCCTCCGCCGGGTCGGCGTCACCGGCCGTGGCGTCGGCGGGGCCGGTGTCGGCCGGGGGAGGGTTCGAACTGGGCTCGTCGGCGCAGCCGGCTGCAAAGCAGAGAAAAGCTGCGAGTCCAACGACGGCGAGAAGTCTGGCAGGTCGAATCACCGCGTCACCCGGAATGCGTCAGTCACGTCGACGTCGATTGGGCCCACCCCCGGTGTCGTCGAACGACCGAGCATCGGTGGGTTACTGAACGGACATAAAATAGCAGTTCGGCCGTGTGACATCAAAACGGGTGCCTCGCCCGCCGGTCGGCATGTCGCGATCAAGGAACGGATCGCACTCGAGTCCGACCGGCGAGTGTGCGGGGGCGTTTGTCAACGCATCCGTTGCTCGTACACTCGGGATCGATTTTTCAATGCATCCGACGAGGGAGCCGACCATGAGTGAGCAGACGAGCGGTGACAGAGAGGAATGGCCCCGGTTCGGGCGGTTTGCGGTCACGGGTGCCTCGGGACTCATCGGTTCCGCACTGACGCACCGACTGCGCGGGGAGGAGCACGAGGTAGTCCCCATGGTTCGATCCCGGAAGGAGGCCGAATCGCGCGGAGTTTACTGGAAACCGAGTGCCGGCGAAATCGACGCCGAGGCGCTCGAGGGATTCGATGTCGTCGTGCACCTGGCCGGCGAGAACATCTTCGGGCGTTGGTCGGAGGCGAAAAAACGGCGCATCATGCAGAGTCGCCGGGAGGGGACGGAACTACTGGCCGAAGCGTTGGCGGATCTCGACGATCCGCCTCGGGTGTTCGTCTCCGCCTCGGGGGTCGACTACTACGGACCGCGCGGCGACGAGTGGGTCGACGAACAGTCGCCCGCCGGCGAGGGGTATTTGGCGGAGGTGTGTCGGGTCTGGGAGGCGGCGACCGAGCCGGCGGCCGAGGCGGGGATTCGGACGTTGAAGCTTCGTACCGCGATGGTGCTGACCGAGCGGGGAGGGGCGCTCGGGATGATGGCGACGCCGTTCAAGCTCGGGCTCGGCGGCCGGATCGGGTCCGGCGAGCAATATATGAGCTGGGTGGCGCTCGACGATTATCTCCGGGCCCTCGCGTTTCTCGTCTTCGAGACCGACCTCGAGGGGGCGGTCAACGTCACCTCGCCGAACCCGGTCACCAACCGCGAATTTACCGAGACCCTTGGCGCGGTGCTCGGACGACCGACCATCCTGCCGGTGCCGGCCTTCGGCGCGCGCCTGGTCTTCGGCGAGATGGCCGACGAGCTGCTATTGACCGGGCAGAGGGTCGAGCCGGCACGCCTCAAGGAGGCGGGCTTCGAGTGGGAATATCCGCAACTTCGGGATGCGCTTGAGGTGGAGTTGACGTGACCGCCTCCCGGATTATCCGCCGGAGTCGAGGCCGGTCTCCGGGGGAGGGGCGGAGCCGGCGTCGGGGGCGGCGGGCAGTCCGGCGTCGCGAGCGAGTTCGTCGACGCCGGGAAAGTCGAAGCGCGCCAGAATGTCGAGGTGCGCGTCGACGGCGTCGGCGAGGTCGCGGTAGATCTCCTCGCGCGGCCGTTGGAAACCGGTGATCTGGAGGGTCTCGCCGACTTTCGAGGTGCCGGCGTGTTTCCGAGGGTCGAAGTCGAGCAGGAGTCTCTGCAGACGCTCGAATAGTTCGCGGGAGAGCCCGGGTCGGGCGGTGATGGTATCGGAGGGAGAGTGGCCCGTGATCGCCAGGGTGCGAAACTGGCCGACGGGGATGCCGTGTTCGCCGGCGGCGACGAACGCCCCGGAGTAGGTGGCGGCGACGTCACAGTGGTCGTCGACGAGGTCGCGCATGACCTGCAGGTGATTGCCGCTCCATTGCACCTCGCCGATGAACCGCTCGGGGCGCCAGCCCTGGCGGCGGATGTAGACGCGAGGTAGGAAGTTGCCGGTCGTCGAGTTTTTGTCGGTCAGACAAAACGTCGCCCCCTCGAGGTCGGCGAGTGTCTGGTGGTCGGCGTCGCTCGGTACCAGAAGCATACCGTCGCTGGTCGGGGAGCCGCCGAACTCCCGGACGACGACCGGCTGGACGTCGGGAGCGGCGCGGCGCGTGCGGATGAACAACAGCGGGGTGAGCAATCCGAGATCGACCTCGCCTTCGCGAAGCTTGCGAGAGGCATCGCCGTAGCTGGCGGCGACCGACAGCTCGATCGGGCGCTCGAGACGCGGTTCGAGGTAGTCGACGATCGGCCCCATGTCGTCGTTGAGGATCTTCTCGGTGACGAACGGGGGCATCACGAGGGTCAACGGGGGGCCGGAGGGTTCGGCGGTCGCCTCCGGGTCGGGCTCGACCGATTCGCCGCCGGTGCGATCCCAGAAGGTCAGGGCGGCGGTGGCGAAAAGCAACACGACGGCGGCGCCCGTCAATCCGATCTGCCAGCGGGTTGCGCGGCGGGTGCCCGAGGCATCATCCTGGACAGGAAGGTCGGAGGAAGTACTCCCCCTGTCGGCCCGGGCGCGCCGAGGGGAGTTTTTCGGGTTCGAGGCCGGAGCTGCATTCGAGGCGGATCCGGGGGTCTCGACCGTCGTCGCCCCGTCCTCCCGGCCGGCGCGATTCGCGCTCCGCACACCGCGCTCGTGCCGAAGCCGGGCTCGCTCGTCGGCCGTCAGCGAGCCGTCGAGTGCCTCGTGGAGGGTCTCTCGGCGGGCATCGAGCTGGTCGCCGGCGGTCGATTCGACGAACTCCGCCAGGTCGGCCTCGTCGCGCGAGAGGTCGTGGCGTTCGGCCAACTCGGCGAGATCGCGGCGCATCTGCTCGGCGGTCGAGTACCGGTCCTGGCGGTCTTTCGCCAGGGCGCGGGCGACGACCTCGTCGAGTTCGGGCGGGACCGCCGGTTTGTGCGCGCTCGGCGGGGGCGCTTTTTCCTCGGTGATCGCCGTCATCGTCTCCAGCTCGCCGTCGCGGTCGAACAGGCGTTCGCCGGCGAGCAGCTCCCAGGTCACGATCCCGAGCGCGAAGATGTCGGAGCGCCGATCGAGCGGCTCGCGGTGGAGCTGCTCGGGAGACATGTACGAGAACTTGCCTTTGATGTGTCCCGAGTAGGTCGCCTCCTTGCCCTCGGCGGCCTTGGCGACGCCGAAATCGAGCAGTTTGACGTAGCCCTCGTCGGTCAACATCAAGTTTTGCGGGGAGACGTCCCGGTGAATCAGCTCGACGGGATTGCCCTCCAGGTCGCGCAGCTCGTGGGCGGCGTGCAGCCCCCGGGAGGCCTGTTCGATCGCCGAGACGGCGATCGGCAGCGGGAGGCCGTCCCGGTCGGTCAGCCGCTGCAACTCCCGGAGCGTGCTGCCGTGCAGATACTCCATCGCCAGGAAGTAATCGCCGTGCTCCTCGCCGAGTTCGTAAGTCTGGACGACGTTCGGGTGGTTGAGGCGGGCGACCAGCCGGGCCTCCCGCAAAAACATCTCGATCGATTCCGGATCGTCGGTCAGGTGCGGGAGGAGGCGTTTGATGACGACGACGCGCTCGAGGCCGGCGACGCCGCGCTCGCGAGCGAGGAACAGTTCGGCCATGCCGCCGGTCGCAAAGCTGGTCAGCAGCTCGAAGCGGCCGAGGGTGTCGGGCGCCCCCGATTCGGCGCCGGTCGATGTCTCGTCGTTTCGGCTCACGCGCGTTCCCGAGAGTGTGATCGAAGGCCGGGGGTCGGCGAACGATGGTGCATGCATGCTAGAGAGGCGGGAAAAAAAAGGCAAAAGGATGGGACGCTCTCCGGTCTCCAGTGGTCGGTCTGCGGGCGTCGGGAAAGCGCGAACGGCCAGAATGCCCGGATGCCGGGGGAAACAGCGTCGAATTCGCGGGCGTCGGGAACAGTTGGCGGCGTCGAGATGTTTGCAGGGCGAACGAGGCGTCGGGGGCGGTGGCGGGGAACGGGGGCGATCGTTGTTTCGTTGAGTGTGTCAGTGCGTTATGAAATCGAGGCGATGAAGAAGGTGATTTCGACCCGGATACGAGGTGACGATGGAGTTTGAAGTCAACGAGACGACGATTCGGCTCATCCAGGGCGACATCACGCGCCAGGATGTCGATGCGATAGTCAACGCGGCAAACTCGACGCTGGTCGGGGGAGGAGGCGTCGACGGGGCGATTCGCGAGGCCGGCGGACCGGCGATCGAAGAAGAGTGCGATCGCATTCGTGAAAGCCAGGGGCGACTGGCGACCGGCGAGGCGGTGGTGACGACCGGCGGGCAATTACCGGCTCGCCAGGTCATCCATACCGTCGGGCCGCGCTGGAAGGGGGGCGACGAGGGGGAACCCGACAAGCTCGCAGCGGCCTACAAAAACAGCCTCGAGCGGGCGGTCGACCACGATCTGCGGCGAGTCGCCTTTCCCTCCATCAGCACCGGGGCGTACGGCTACCCGATCAACCGCGCGGCGGATGTCGCCTTCCAGGCCCTCTCGGAGTTTCTCTTCGAGGAGGAACAGGCGGGCGAGATCGACGAGATTCGGTTCGTGCTGTTTTCCGAAAAGGACATGAGCCGGTACCGCCAGGCGGCCGAACGATACCTCGAGGAGCGTCGAACCGGCGCGTGAGCGGAGGGTGAGCGATGAACGACTCTCGACGACAGGAGACGGTGCCGGCGCGGACTCTCCAGGAGATCCTCGAACTGCTGGAGACCGGCGAGTGCCCGCGTGAATCGCGGCCGGCACTCGTCGAGATCCTGGATGGCGACGACGCCGATATGAAGCTCCGAGCGCTGGAGTTTACCGCCGAGTTGATCGACGACGACGAGATGGCCGAGCTGCATCTCGAGCTGGTGGAATCGGACGACGAGCGGACCGATGTGCGGGCCCGGGCGGCGGTGGCGCTGGGGCCGGCGCTCGAGTTGTGTGAATGGGGAAGCTGGGAGGCGCCCTACGATCGGCCCCCGCTGTCGAAGCGGTGTTTCGAGCGGACGCAAAAGCGCCTCGAGCGGCTGTACCGCCGGGCGGGGGTCCCGAAGCTGGTCCGGCGGCGAGTGCTGGAGGCGTCGGTGCGGGCGCCGTGCGAGTGGCACCGGGGCGTGGTGCGGGCAGCCTGGCAGGGCGGGGATCCGGAGTGGCGGTGTACGGCGGTGTTGGCGATGGGCGAGATCGGGGGATTTGAGGAGCTGCTCGGCGAGGCGCTCGAGGCGGACGATGAGCGGCTGGTCTGCCAGGCGCTGCGCTCGGCGGCCGGTCGGGAGGGGGTTCCGGGGGCCGAGGCCAAGCTCCTGGAGTACGCCCGCAACCGCGCCGTCTCGACGGAGTGTCGCCTGGCGGCGATCGAGGGTCTGCGATTCGTCGACTCGCGGGAGGCCCCGCGGCTGCTCGAAGAGTTGAGCCGCTCGTCCGACAACGAAGTCGCCGGAACCGCCGCCTGGGCGCTCGACGAATGGAACGTCTTTCACGGCACCGGCATGGACGACGTCTTTTGAAGCGCCTCGCGAAGTCCCTGGTAGGCGCCGTCTTCGATCTCGGCAAACCCCGAAATTCGCGACCTCCGACCGAGAGAGGCTCCGTCGGCGACGGCGCGGCCGTCGAGCCCGAGGAGGGCATCGCGCAGCTGGCCGGTGGTCTTCTCGGAGACCTCGGGTCCCGCGACGACCGCCTCGTTGGGGACCGTGCCGGTCGTGGCGATCCGACGAAAATCGGCCTCGATGTCGGGATCGGCCCGAGCGGCCGCAAGGGCGGCCGAGGAGGTCGCGCCGGCGGCACACCGCCCGGCGCGGACATCCCGGAAGACCCGCTCGTGGGTGCCGCTCCACTGAATCGGGCCGAAAAACGACGTGTCCCGCCCGGTGTTCGCGAGGTGGGCCCGCACCAGGATGTTGCCCGTCGGCGCCGCGCGGTCGGTCAGACAGATCCGCCGTCCCTCGAGACCGGCGAACGATTCAATCGCGGAGCTCTTCGGTACGACGATCACCCCCTCCAGGTGTCTCTCGCCGTCGAATTCGCGGGCCGCGAGCAACTCGAGTGCCGTGCCCGCCCTCCGCGCCTCGACGTAGGCGAGCGGCGGGACGAGGGCGTAAGCGAGTTGGCCGGTGCGCAGCCGCTCGACGAGCGTCTCGGGGTCGGGGACGCCGCGAAACTCGACCGGCCGTCCGAGCCGCTCGCCGAGCCGGTTGCGCAGCGACTCGAGCTCCCGGTCGGCGTTCGCCCCGTCGAGAGTGGACGCCCGGCCGATCGCGAGCGGCTCGCCGGGTCCGGTGGCGAAGACATACCAGCCGGTCGCCCCCAACAGGGCCGCCAGGGCGACGACCAGCAGCGGCGGACCGAGACGCCTCAGGGATCGAAGCGAGGTCTCGGCCGGCTGAGACTTCGCCCCCCGGCGGCTCAACCCGCCTTTGTCGAGCTGATCACTCAGATCGGTGTTCGCCTCACGATCGACGGCCTCGCGCAGTTCTCTTCGCCGCTGGTCGAGATCTTCGCCGGCAACCCGGTCGACAAAATCGCCGAGACGATCGCGGTCGACCTCCATCCCCGCCTGGTCGGTGGCATCGAGCAGGCCGGCGCGAAAGGCCGCGGCGCTCTGGTAGCGGTCGCCGGGGTCGGGCTCGAGCGCCCGGAGGATCGCCCGGTCGATCGGCTCCGGCAGGCGGGGATTGTGGGCACTCGCCGGCGGGATCGCCTCCTCGGTGATCGCCTCGATCGTCGCCAGCTTGTCGGCGCGCTTGAACAGTCGCTCGCCGGTGAATAGCTCCCAGGCGACGATGCCCACCGAAAAGACGTCCGAGCGCCGGTCCAGCTCCCGGCGCGCACACTGCTCGGGCGACATGTAGGCGTACTTGCCTTTGAGCGTGCCCGAGTGGGTCGCCTCGCGTTCGCTCTCGGTCGATTTGGCGATGCCGAAATCGATCAGCTTTACGAAGCCGTCTTCGGTGCACAGAAAATTTTGATGTGAGACGTCCCGATGGATTAGCCCCATGCGCTCGCCGTCGAAATCGCGCACTTCGTGCACCTGGTGGAGGCCCTGGCAGGCCTGTTCGACGATCGCCGCCGAGACGTCGAGCGGCAGCCAGGTGTCGGCCTCGATCGAGCGGGTGATCAGCTCGGCGACGGTCAGGCCGTGGATGTACTCCATCGCCAGAAAATAATCGCCGTCGTGCTCGCCGAGTTCGAAGATACGGACGACGTTCGGGTCGTTGATGCGGGCGACGATGCGCGCCTCCCGCAAAAACATCTCGGTAAACTCCGGGTCTTCGGCGTACTCGGGCTGGATGCGCTTGATGACGACGACGCGCTCGAGGCCCCCGAGACCGGTCTGGCGGGCGAGAAAGATGTCCGCCATGCCGCCCTGGGCGATCTTGGTCAGCAGCTCGTAGTCGCCGAGTTGCCGGGGGCTGTCGTCGTTTGCGGACACGGAGATCGATGGGACCTCGGCTGGAGGGCGGATGGGGAGGCTCGGGCCCATTATCGGCGAAAGCGGCGGGGAGGGCAATTGGCGTCGTCGCCGCGGTTGACCGGAGGCTGTCTCTCGCCGAGGCTGGGCACGAGCCGCAGCGTGAACAGCTTTGCGACCAGCCGGGTGGCGCGATGCTCGAGGCGATCGATCGGATTTTCGTGACAGGGGGATCGGGATTCGTGGGGGGGCGGTTGATCGAGCGGCTCGTCGCCGGTGGGATCGAGGTGCGAGCTCTCGCCCGATCGGAGTCCTCCGCCGAGCGGGTCGCCGCAGCGGGCGCTCGGCCGGTCGGCGGCGACCTGAGCGACGAGGCGGCCCTGGCCGAGGGCATGGCCGGTTGCGGGCTCGTGGTGCACGCGGCGGCGAAGATCGACCAGTGGGGCAGGCGCGAGGAGTTCGCCGAGGTCAACATCCGGGGCACCGAGCGGGTGGTCGAGGCGGCGCGCGGGGCATCGGTCGACCGGCTGGTGTTCGTCGGTACCGAGGCGGTCTGCGCGGATGGCTCGCCGATGGTCGAGGTCGACGAATCGGAGCCGTACGCGGAGTTTCCGGTCTCGCTGTACGCCTGGAGTAAACGCGAGGCGGAGCGGGCGGTGCTGGCGGCCGACCCGGCGCACCTCGAGGCGGTCGTCGTCCGTCCGCGGTTCGTCTGGGGGGCCGGCGATCGGTCGCTTCTGCCGGGCTTCGTCGACGCGGTCGAGCGGGGGCGATTCGCCTGGATCGGCGGGGGCCGCCACCGGACCTCGACCTGCCACGTCGACAACGCCGTCGAGGGGCTGATCCGGGGGGCGGCGTACGGCGAGCCCGGGGAGGTGTATTTCGTGACCGACCGGCAGCCGGTCGAGTTTCGGGAGTTCGTCACGGAGCTTCTGGCGACCCGAGAGGTCGTGCCGCCGGACCGGGAGTTGCCGCGCTGGCTGGCTCGCTGGTCGGCGGTTGTCGCCGAGGGCGTCTGGCGGTTGTTTCGGCTCGACGGGACCCCGCCCGTCACGCGGACGGCGGCCGACCTGCTGGGGGTGGAGGTGACGATCGACGATTCGAAGGCGGCCGAGAGGCTCGGTTACGCACCGGTCACCTCGCGGGCGGAGGGACTGGAGGAGATGCGAGGCGAAGAGTGGCGATGATGCCCGACATGGCGCGTTGGATCGACCGGGGAGTCGCCTTCGCGGTCGGCTTCCAGAAAATGTATGCCGACGGCTGGGGCGATCCCGACGTTTTGTCGTATCTGATCGAACGGACGACCGATTTCGGCGCTCCGGCTTCGATCGAGATCGACTGGGACGGCAGCCACCGGCGCCGCGATGGACTGTGGTTGTTCGAGGGTCGATTCGAGTCGCCGGACATGCAGCTTCCGCTCCCGCCGGAATCCCGGACGGCGTATTTTCAGTTCCTGTTGCCCGAAGGAGCGTTCGAGGGAGAGCGCCCGCCGGTGTGCGTGCATCTGGCGGGAAGCGGCGATGCCAGCTATCTCGGCCGACGCCTGCAGGCCGCCCCGTTGGCAAAACGTGCCGGCATCGGAGCGTTGATCCTGCAAAACCCCTATTACGGCGAGCGGCGGCCGGACGGGCAGTCGGGGACGAATCTGCGCCGGGTGACCGACCAGTTTACGATGAATCTGGCGACGATCGAGGAGGCACGCGCCCTCTTGAGGTGGCTGCGTGAGGACGGCTACCGCCACGTCGGAATCACCGGCTACAGCATGGGCGGGTACATGGCGGCGATGGCCGCTCAGATGGTTCCGTTTCCGCTGGCGGCCATCCCGTGTGCGACGGCCAATACGGCCGTCCCGCCGATGGTTCACAGTCCGCTCTCGCAACTGTACGACTGGGAGGCACTCGAGCGCGAATTGACGACTCGCCAGTCGCCGAAACGCCTGATGACGAAGCTGATGCGGCGATTTGCAATCAGCGAGCACGGGAGGCTGGCGCACCCGGATCTGGCGATCATCGTCGGGACCCTGCGCGACGAGTTCATTCCCCCATCGGGCGTCGTCCAGTTGCACCGCCACTGGTTCGGCTCCGAGCTTCGCTGGATCGACGCCGGGCATACGACCGGGTGGGCCCTGCACGGCCCCGATCTTCGGCGGGCGGTCCGAGACGCCTTCGAGCGGCTCGGGGCGTTCGAGCAGGTCGCGGCTCGGCGCAACGATCGACGGCGAGAGGTGTCGGGATGATCATCGACGTCCACGCCCACCTGATCGGCCTCGACGAGGCCAACGGCTGTTATCTCGCCGAGGAGATGCGCGGCGGGCTGGTGTATCGGTATCTCAAACACACGGTGGGGCTCGGGGAAGTCGACGAGGAGAGACTCGACCGGGCTTACCGGGAGAAGCTCGTCGAGTGGGCCGAGGGAAGCGAGCTGGACGGCGTCGGGGTGTTGGCGCTGGATGGCGTCTACGACGCCCGGGGGCAACTCGACCGCGAGCGCACCTCGGTGCTGGTCGGCAACGACTACTGTCTGCAGGTGTGCGCCGGTTCCGATGCGCTGATCCCGATCTGTTCGGTCAATCCCGACCGGGCCGACGCCCTCGAGGAACTCGGACGGGTGGTGCGAGCGGGGGCGGCGGCGATCAAGCTTCTCCCCAACAGCCAGGGCGTCGATCTGGCCGATCCCGTCCACCAGGCGTTCTGGCGGCGGATGGCCGAGCTCGGAGTGCCGCTTTTGACCCACGTCTCGTTCGAACACACCGTCCCGGTGATCGAGCAGCGGTATGGCGAGCCGGAACGGCTGAAGGCGGTGCTCGACGAGGGGGTGACCGTCATTGCCGCCCACTGTGCCAGCGCCGGCCTCGCCCATCTGACCGAGCACATCGACCGGTGGCTGGCGATGCTGCGAAGCTACGCGAACCTGTACGGCGACATCTCGGCGATGGGGTCGGTGGCGCGGTTTCCCTATCTGACCCGCGTGCTCGACGACGAGGTCGCCCGGGAGCGGGTGGCGCTCGGGAGCGACTTTCCGATCCCGGTCACCCCGTGGCTGTTCATCCATCACCTCGGCTGGTCGAAGAGTCGCGAGCTGGCGGCGATCGACAATCCGCTGCAGCAAAATCTCGAGACGTTCCGGGCGATGGGCTGCGATCAGGGGATCTTGCGGCGGGGGGCTCGACTCTTGCGACTCTAAAAGCGTGGGTAAGCGTGGATACTGCGTGGAAAAGCGGGGGTAAGCGAGGATAAGCGTGGGTAAGCGGGGATACTGCGGGTACTGTGTGGATGAGTGAGGATACTGCGGGGGAAATTCGATGACATGAGAGCCTGGTGGAGAGGGCGATGCTGTTTGAGCATCCGACAATTTATCTCGGTCCGGGCGGGGGGACGACCGGGGCCGTTCTGGCTCGCGGGGGGCGGGTCGTCGCGGTCGGGGAGGCGGCGCGTGAGAAGCGAGAGGCCGGCGAGCGGGTGGTCGAGCCCGAGGCGGCGTGTCTGTTTCCGGGGCTCGCGGATGCGCACTGCCATCTCTGGGGGCTCGGGCGGCGGGCGGGGAGCCTCGAGTTGGGGGGCGCCGATAGCTGGAGTGAGGTTTGGGCGAGGCTGCGTGAGATCGAGCCCGGCGATCTGCCGGCGGGATGGGTGATCGGGCGAGGGTGGGACGAACACGACTGGGGTGACCTCCGGGGGGCCGAGTCGTTTGACTGGCGCGGGGAACTCGACGAGGTCTTCCCCGACACGCCGGTCTGTCTGCACCGGGTCGATCACCACGCCGTGGCGGCGAATACCGAGGCGCTCCGGCGGGCGGGCTACCTCGCTGGCGCGGAGCGTTCGTCGGGGAGGACGGCCTCGCGGCAGGCCGAGGGGGGGCGGGTGGTCCGCGACGCGAGTGGGCGGCCGACGGGGCTTTTGATCGACGAGGCGATGGACCCGGTGCTCGAGGCGATCCCGCCCGCGGGACTCGACGAGGATCGCCGGATGTTTCGCGAGGCCGCCGACCGGTATCTCGACCTCGGCATTACCTGTGCGCACATCGCCTGGTCGGAGCTCGACCACATCGAGATGCTCCGCGAGATGCACGCCGCCGGCGAACTGCCGTTGCGCCTGCACGTCAACGCCGACGGAGAGGACGAGCGGCTCCCGGAACTGCTCGCGGAGGGCCCGATCGAGGACCCGGCCTGCGAGCTGGCGGTCCGCGCGGTGAAATTCTTCGCCGACGGCGCGCTCGGCTCGAAGGGCGCCTTACTGATCGACGGCTACCGAGACGGCAGCGAGGGAATGGAGGTGACTCCGCCGGGGCGGCTTCGCGACCGCGCTCGAGACCTGATGGCATCGGGCTGGCAAGTCGCGACTCACGCGATCGGCGATCGGGCGGCGCGCCATGTCCTCGGCGCCTACGAGGCGGCGCCGGCGGAGGCGCGCGAGCGGCTTCGGCCCCGGCTCGAGCACGCCCAGATGATGACCGACGCCGACATCGCGCGACTCGGCGAACTGTCGACGGTGGCGAGCATCCAGCCGATCCATCTGCACTCCGACGCCGCCTGGGCCGACGAGGTCCTCTCCGACGAGCAACTCGACCGGCTGTTCCCCTGGAAACGCCAGCTCGCCCACACCACGCTCGCTGCCGGAAGCGACTTTCCGATCGAAGATCCGAACCCCTGGCACGGCATCGCCACCGCCGTCTCGAGGCGAACCGCGGACGGCGGCGTCTTCCGCCCCGACGACGCCCTCTCGCGCGAGGAGATTCTGGCGGCCTACACCACCGGCGCCGCCCACGCCGCGGGCTGGGAGGAGCGACTCGGCCAGTTGCGACCCGGCTTCGCCGCCGATCTCATCGCCCTGGATCGCGATCCCTTCGAGGAGCCCCCCGAGTCGATCTGGGAGACCGACGTCCTCGCTACCTGGCCCGCCGCCGGCTCGTAGATGCGATTCCCCCCGCGGCAGCCCCGCGGTTTTTGTCAGGGACTAGAGACTGAAGACTGAAGCCGCAGTCTCGCCGTCCCGCAGTTTTCGTACCAGGGAGAGCGTGTACTCGGCGTGCCCCGCCGCATAGCCGTTGCCCATCACGAGGTCGACGTCCTTGCCGGCGCCCTCGGCCCCGAGGG
>CAZRLK010000144.1:0-13488 GCA_964600555.1 uncultured Bradymonadales bacterium | reverse complement strand
GAGGATCCCGCGGACGGTCTCGGCGTCGGTCCGGTCGTCGTCGCCGAGCCGGTAGCCCGCCGAGACCATCAACAGCCCCTCGTCCTCCGGGGTGTAGGCGCTCGCTGAGATGGAGTGCACCCACTGGCGTTTGCGCTGGATGGTCTGGACGAGATGCGAGGCGTCGCCGTAGCCGAGGATCGCGCTCAAAAGATCGAGCGCCGGGATGTCGTCGTGGAGGGCGTCGGGGATGTGGAAGCCGAGCCTGAGGTGGGTCTGCTGCAGGTCGCGGGCGTCGGTCCAGGCCCGAAACTGCTGTTGGGTCGGCTCGGTGTCGCGCTCCCGGGGGGTGTAGTCTTTCTCGCGGGGCATCTCGCCGAAATACTCCTCGATGCGGGCTTTTGCCTCCCCGCGCTCGAAGTCGCCGGCGAGCACCAGCGCCATGTTGTCGGGCACGTAATGCTCGCGGTAAAAGCCGACGATGTCGTCGCGCTCGAAGGCACTGACCGACTCCTCGGTGCCGATCACCGGGACGCGGTACGGGTGCTCGCGGTAGGCGGTCTCGAAGAGCTTCAAGATCGCCATCTTCGCCGGGTTGTCGCGGGTGCGCTTGATCTCCTCGCGGATGACCTCGAGTTCGTTGTCCAGCTCGTCGGGGTCGAACGCCGAGTGCTGGATGGCGTCCGAGAGGATGTCGAGGCCGCTGTCGAGATACCGGCTCGACATGGCGACGAAATAGCAGGTGTGATCGAAGGAGGTGAAGGCGTTGATCCGCCCGCCGGAGGCCTCGACCTCGCGGGCGATCTCGCCGACGTCGCGGCGTTCGGTCCCCTTGAACAGCATGTGCTCGTGGACGTGGGCGACACCCGCCTGCTCGGGGGTTTCGTCGGCGCTTCCGGCGCCGACCCAGACGTTGCAGGCGACGACCGGCGCGGCCGGCTTCGGCTTCAAAATGACGGTCAGGCCGTTGTCCAGCTCGTGTTTGCTCAGATCAGTGTCGTCCACGACGATCCCGGGAAGCAAGTGGCACGGAGAGCGGCGAAGTGACTGCGGTTCGCCGCGCGAGAGAGGGCCCCGTCGCATCGGGGCGCCGAACGGCAGCGAAAAGGTAGTTTCCGCCGATGGTGGGGTCAAGTAGTTGCAAGGGCACTCCTGCGTGATGGGTGAGCCGTGGTGTATCGAACCGACGGGGCGTGATCGCTGTCGAGAGGTGCCGGCTGGAAAGCGGCGGGTCGAATTGTTAGGTTCGGCGGCGATTCGACCTGATCGGGGTGGGGTGATTCGAACGTCGAGGCCGGCGCCAGTGCATGGATTGGATGTGAAGCTGTGTGAGCGAAGGAAACGTCATGGAGCGCGTGAATATCGCAACGATCGGAGCCGTCGTGGTGGCGGGGTTCGTGTGGGCCTTCGCAATCGTCGGGTGCCAGAACGAGACCTCCTCGTCGGACCCGATCGTCGTCGACGAAGACGGCGGCGGGATGGACCAGATCACGGATGCGGCGGTCGACGACGCCGAGGGGGGCGAAGAGGACCAGGAAGGCGATGCAGGGGGAGAGGATACGGAGAGCGAGGAGCGGCCGGACGCCGGAGCAGACGCCACCATCGACGCCTGCACCGGCGGCGACTGTCCCACGTGCACCGGTGACGGCGACTGCTCGAACGGAAATGTCTGCCACGACGGCGAGTGCGTCGAGTGCGCCGGCGACGATGATTGCTCGAACGGACATGTCTGCCACGACCGCAGTTGTATCGAGTGCGCCTCCGACGACGACTGTGGGGGGGTCGACGTCTGCCACAGCGGGGAGTGTGTCGAGTGCGCCACCGAGAACGACTGTGGCGGTGGGGACGTCTGTTCGATGCAGTCCTGCGTCGAGTGTGCCTCCGACGAGGACTGTGCCGACGGCTGGGTCTGCCAGGGCCAATCGTGTGTCGAATGTACCGAAGACGCCGAGTGTAGCGGCGGCGAGATCTGCGCCTCGCAGAGCTGCGTGGAGTGTACGTCCGACGACGATTGCCTCTCGGGGGAGACCTGCGAGAACAACCAGTGCGTGCTCGAGGGCGAGTGCCGGGTCGACGGAGACTGCTCCGGGGGCGAGGTCTGTTCGGGGACCCAGTGTGTCGAGTGTACCGCCGACGCCGATTGCCCGAGCGCCGAGGTCTGCGACGCGAATCAGTGTGTCGCCTGTGCGGATGACGCCGACTGCGGCGGCGACCAGGTGTGCGACTTCAGCGGAAGCTGCGTCGACTGCACCACCAACCGAGACTGCGCCGACGACGAGGTCTGCAGCGGGGCGAGCTGCGTCGACTGTAGCGACGACAGCGACTGTGCCGGCGACCAGGTCTGCGACGCCAACACGTGTGTCGACTGCGAGTGGGACTGGGACTGTCCGAGCGGGGAGGACTGCAGTAACGGCATGTGCGTCGAATGCACCGCCGACGGCGACTGCGCCACCGATCAGGTGTGTGCCATGAACACCTGTGTCGCCTGCGCCGGTGATGGAGACTGCCCCAGCGGGGAGATCTGCAGCGCCAACTCGTGTGTCGAATGTGCCGCCGACGCCGACTGCGGCAGCGATCAGGTCTGCGATGCGAACAGTTGTGTCGACTGCGCCGGGGACGGCGACTGCGCGAGCGGGGAGGTCTGCTCGTCGGGCACCTGTGTCGAATGCAGCGCGGATGCGGATTGTCCGAGCGGCGAATTTTGCGACGCGCAGAGTTGCGTCGACTGTCTCTCGGATGCGGATTGTTCCGGGGGCGACGTCTGCGACAACGGCAATTGCGTCGGCTGCGCGACGGATGCCGATTGCGGCCCCGACGAGATGTGCGATCACGGCATCTGCGAGGAGTGCGACCGCGACTACCACTGTGACACCGGAGAGACGTGCCAGAACAACGAGTGCATCGAGTGTACGAGCGACTCGGAGTGCTACAACGACCAGATCTGTACCTCGGACGGCGAGTGCGTCGAATGCACCGGCGACTCGGACTGCACCTCGTCGTACGCTCCGGTCTGCTCGTACGACGGCAACTGCGTCGAATGCACCTCGTTTTCGGACTGCGACAACGGGCTGATCTGCCGGAACAATTCGTGCACCGAATGCGATTCGGACGCGGAGTGTCCCGGCGACATGCTGTGTGCGAACGCCGGGGGCTACTGCGGGGAGTGCATTGTCGACTCCGACTGCAACATCATCGGCGAGGGAGAGTGCAGCCCGGACAACACCTGCGAGGAATGCAGCGAGGACGACGACTGCGGGCCGGGGTGGCGGTGCAATTCGAACTGGGAGTGCGAACAGGCGACCTGCAGCTCGGATTCGGACTGCGGCTACCAGGAGCTGTGTTCGGAGGGGATCTGCTACGAGTGCCAGTCGGACTCGGACTGCAACAGCTACGACGAAGCGTGTGACGACGGGGCCTGTGTCACCGACACCTGTACGTTCGATTCGGACTGCGACATCGGCGAGGAGTGTGTCGACGACCTGTGCGTCGATCCGGAGTGCTCCGACGACGGCGACTGTTTCGGGGGCGACGTGTGCCACCAGCGAGAGTGCGGCGAGTGCGACGAGGATAGCGACTGCACGGGCAGCCAGGTGTGCACACGATCGTCGTGTCTGTGATCGTGGCGGGGGGACCGGGACTTTGACTGCGGGTGGGGCCCCCGTTAGATTCGCCTCGAGATGTCTCGCCCCCTTCCCATCGTCCACATCGAGCGACTCGTCGGGCGGCGGGCCTCCGGCAAAGCCGGGGGCCGGCTGAGCGGCGGGGAACTGTCCCGACTGGCGGATCTTCTGGCGGAGGCAGAGGCGGCGACCCCGTCGGTGGCGATGCTGAACGCCGGCCTGATGCCAACCGCCTCGATCGACGTGCCGTTTTTGCTGCTGCTCACCGATCCGCGGCGCGGTTCACTGGCCGCCTGGTGCCACACGCTCGGGATGTACGGCTTCTCGTCGGTCTGTGCCGTCGCCGCCGACGATCTGGGGCGCGAGGGCCGGGTGCGTCGGTCGGATCTCGCGCTGGTGACCGGCTCGGGGGCCGCCCTGGCCTCGCGCGGGTGCTCCGGCGAACCGCTCGTCGGGATGTCGGTCTCCAGGCTTCGCGACGAGCTGCGCGACAGCCACCGGCGCCTCTCGGAGGCCGCCGGCTTTCCGGTCCGGCTGCTGGTGCCGACCCCGACGGCGGACGGGCGGACGGTCGACGGGCTGGTCGCCCGCGAGGCGGCGCGGGTCGGCTTCGAGATGGTCTTCGAGCCGGGGGGCGTCGCACGCCTCGACGACCCCGCGCCGGACTCGCCGGTGAGCTACCACACCGTCCTGCCCGGCGACGACCCGGAGCGTCTGCGCGACTGGATTGTCGGGGATCTCTTCGCCCGGGGATCGGCGAACCT
This sequence comes from uncultured Bradymonadales bacterium, assembly GCA_964600555.1. Taxonomy (GTDB): domain Bacteria; phylum Myxococcota_A; class Bradymonadia; order Bradymonadales; family Bradymonadaceae; genus CAJXPB01. The sequence continues at coordinate 9,125 of CAZRLK010000144.1, read as the reverse complement.
CGAGCGGCTCGCCGGCGGGCCGCGGCGGCTTCTCGAGCGGCTCGGCATCGAGTCGGAGGGATGAAAGGAGCGGCCGAGAGTCCGCGCCTAGCAGCCCCCGCTCCTCACTCGCCGAAAAGCGACTCCATCCAGCCCGGCCCCTTGCGCCGCTCGTCGGCCGGCTCCGTCTCGTCGCCGCTCTCCCCTGACTCCTCGCCCTCGCCGCCGTCGGCCTCGCTCTCCAGGTCCTGCCGCTCGGAGTCGGCCGGGACGTAGGTATGCCCCTCGATCGGCAGCTCCCAGAGCTGGCGGAGAATGGCATCGAGTCGCCGACGCACCTGCCAGGCGTCGGTCGGGCGACCGCCCGGCTCCTTGGCCAGAAGTTCCTCGGTCAGCTCGACGAGCGACTCCGGCACGTATTCCGGGACGAGCTCCGCCAGATCGGGGAGCTGCTCGTGCTTGTGGGCACGCATCAGCTCCAGGTCGTTGGCCCCCTCGAAGGGGGGATCGCCGGCGAGCGCCGTAAACAACAACACCCCGAGACTGTACAGATCGCTCCGGGCCGTCGGGGGGTCCTCGTCGATCAGCTCCGGTGCCACGATGCCCGGCGTTCCGGGGACCTGGCCCTTGCGCGTCAGCTCCATGTCGCTGTCCTCGGCGACGGGCTTGGCGATGCCGAAATCGAGGACGGTCACGCGGATGTGCCCGTCGGCCTGGCCGGAGACCATGATGTTGGCGAGTTTGAGGTCTCGGTGGATGACGTCCATCGCGTGCGCCTCGGCCAGGGCACTGGTCGTCTTGGCGAAAACCTCGACGATCTCGATCAGCGACAGATCGCCCTGCTCGAGGACCCGCTCGAAGGTCGAGCCGTCGACGTACTCCATCGCGACGTAGTGCAATCCGCCGGCGTCCTGTCCGGCGTCGACCAGCGAGACGACGTACGGATGCGAGATCCGCTCGAGGACCTGCGCCTCGCGCTCGAAGCGCCGCACCAGATCCGGGTCGTCCGCGCGGGTCGGTTTGAGGACCTTGACGGCGACCGTCCGGCCGGTGCTCAACTGCTCGGCGCGAAACACGATCCCCATGCCGCCGAGGCTGATTGTCTCCTGGAGCCGGTAGCGCCCGTCGAGCATACGACCGACGAGCGACTCCGGGGCATCGAACGGCTCGGTCTCCTCCCCGCCGGGACGAGTCGATCGCGTGCTCATAATCTCGCTCGTGCCGCACCGGTCGCTATCGTGGCTCACCCCTGAGAGTACACGATATCCGCGCGATCTTCGAGGCAGTCGGCGCAGCGAGCGTCAGGAGGCGGGCAAGAAAGAAAATCGGCCGCCGGGAGATGCTTCTCCCGGCGGCCGATCACGTCAACGGGCAAATTGTCGAGGGACGACGATGCGGCTCAGCGCATCTTCGCCGGGCAGGGCTGACCGCCCGATCCTCCGCCGGGCGCCGAATCGGCGTCGGTCGTCTTGATCTCGCCATGCGAGATCTTGGCGACCGCCTCGTTGAGCTGGTCGACGCACTGGTGGTGGGTCGTCGACATCGGCATCGCATCTTCGCAGATGGAGTCGACGGTCACCCCGCTGTAGCGGCGGTCGAGCAGCTTGGCGACCTTGCGCAGAAGCTCGTCCCCTCCGACGTCGCCCTCCGCGGCGTCGTGTCGGCTGTCGACGTCGTTGAACAGCACCGCCGCGCCGGTCACCTCCGAGAGGGTCTTCCAGTCACCCTTGTGGACGCGGTCCAGGCACGGCTCGTAGTTGTCCCGCAGGCGGTCGAACGCCTGCAGTGCCTCGAAGCGCTCCACGCCCGAACTCTGGCGGGCCTTCGCATACTCGACCCACAGGCCGGTGTGCAGGTACGCGCAGACGTCCGATTCCTTTTGCAGGGCGCTGCGGTACAACTTCTGGGCCCGGTCGAGTTTCATCTCGCGGGGCTGCCACAGGGCCGCCCAGGCGAGGTTGTTTTCGAGGACGCCGGAGTACGGCTCACCGACCCGATCGAGGCCGGTCTCGAGCGTCTCGATCGCCCGGGCGTGCTCGTCGAGTTCGATCTCGTGATAGCCCTTGATGTTGTACAGGGGTTCGGAGCGGGGATAAAACTTCAGTCCGTCGGTTGCGACTTCGACCGCCTGGTCGGCCTCGTCGTGGCGCTCGAAGCAGCTCGCATAATGGATCCAGTCCCGCTCCGACCAGCGCGCCTGATCGGAGGCGAGGGCCTGGCGGACGTTCTGGCAGGCCTGGGGAGCCTCCGTCGCCGGCGGGGCCTGCGCCTTGTTGCTCGGGCAGTGCGTCGACGACATGTACGCGACGGTCCCGACTACCGTGAATGCCAACAGAGACACCGCCGCGACGGTCGCCGGTGCCGCGCTCGAAAAGATGGTGCGTGGAGTGATCGCCATGGTCTAGCCCTCGTGCCTTGAATTCGCCCGTTGATCGTCTCGGGAAGCCTCCGGGGAGATCGAACAGGCGGGAACTTCCGAATTATTCCGGCCGATCGTCACTCATCCAACCAACAGCTGCGACCGCTCGAACTCGATCCTCCACCCCGAACGTCCTCTCTGCATCCCCGGCATCTTCCACGCCCAAAGATAGGATCTCAGGGCGGAGTTTTCAAATCACTTCTGCCCGCCGACCTCTCCTCGCGGGCCCCCTCGACGGCTCGCCCGAAGCCGTGCGCCGTCCGGCTCATCCCGGCGGCCAGGAAAACTCCCGGCCGCCCAGCACGTGCAGATGCAGGTGAAACACCGACTGGCCGACCCCCTCTTTGTTGTTGACCACGAGCCGAAAGCCATCCTCCTCGAGGCCCTGCTGTTCGGCCACCTGCCGGGCGGCGATCATCAGCCGACCCAGCAGCTCGGCATCCCGCTCGTCGGCGTCGAACAGATTCGTGACGTGCTGTTTGGGAATCACCAAAATATGGGTCGGCGCCTGAGGATTCATATCCTCGAAGGCCTTGCAGTACTCGTCCTCGTAGACGAGATCGGTCTCCATCTCGCCGCGGGCGATCTTGCAAAAGACGGTCTCTCCCTGATCGCTCATACCTCGTTCCCCTGTCTCGGTCACTCGTCTCGACGATCGCGAACGGCGCCAATTATAGCGACGCCGGCCGATTTGAAAATCACCGGCGATCTCGCCGGGGCGGCGGCCGGGATCGTCTCACTCGCGGCTGTCGACCCAGATGGTCACCGGACCGTCGTTGGTGAGATCGACGTGCATCGAGGCCCCGAACTCGCCGGTCTCGACGGCGAGCTGGTAGTCGGCGCGCAGGGCGTCGACGAACCGCTCGTACATCCGTTCGGCCGGGCCGGGATCCATCGCCTCGAAGAAGCTCGGGCGCCGCCCCTCGGTGACGTCGGCGTACAGCGTAAACTGCGGGACCGCCAGGATGCTCCCGCCGACGTCTCGGACCGACCGATTCATCTTGCCCTCCTCGTCGGCGAAGATCCGGAGATTGGCGGTCTTGTCGACGCAGTAGCCGAGATCGTCGTCGTCGTCCCCCTCGCCGGCGGCGACGAAGACGACCAGCCCCCGGCCGATCTCGCCGGTCGTCTCCCCGGCGACTTCGACCCGGCCGTGAGCGGCGCGCTGGATGAGAAGTCGCATCTTCGTGTTCACCTTTCTTCCAGGGAGTCTCCGCGGTCCGTCGCGTTCAACCCCAGTGTGTGCCCTACACCGCGCCTTTTCGCAAATGCGAGCGGGAGTCATCTTACAATTTCTTGCGTCGTCCGCCATCCAATTTACGCTGGCGGCTCCGGATCGACGCCGGGCCGACGCCCCGGACGACCCGTCGGCGAAACGTTCCGAACACCGACGCCACCATTCGCTTTCATCCACCCGATTGGACCGACACCGATGGCCAAACGCTGGCAAATCATCGACGACGAGGGAAGCCGCGACGTGCTCGTCGACCATCAGACCGGACGCGTCGTCTCCGGCATCAAGGTCACCCACGAGCACTGCGAGTGGCCTCCGTTCACCCAGCTCGCGGTCGACGCCTCCGTCGAGGAGGTGACCACCGCCCTCGAGGAGGTCGCCCGCGAGTTCGACCTGCCCTGCCACCCGATTCACCGCGCCGCCCCCGGCCACGAACACACCGTCTCGTTCGCCCGCGACAGCGAGCTGACGCTCGTCGGCGAACCCGACGTCGAGTTCGACCGCCGGTTCGTCACCGCCGCCTCCTCGGAAGCGCTGGTCGAGCATCTCGACACGCGGGCCGTCCACATCGGCCACGATCCGCCGACCGGCAGCCTGCATCTGACCAAATTCGTCGGCGGCGCCCCCGAGTTCACCTGGTGCGACTCGCTGAAACCCGGCCCCAGCTTCGCGCTTCGCTTCCACGCCGACGGCCGCTGCACCGAACAGGACCCGCGGCGTTTCGCCATCGAGCGTCTCGACATCGAGTACTCCGCCGAACACTACCTCGACCGCCGGGCGTTCATCGGCGAAGAGCTCCGGGATTTCGGCATCGAACGGGTGGATCCGGATTTCGAGCAGACCGACTCGTTCGCCGCCTTCGCCGTCGACCTCGAGGCGTACCGCACGCCGATCTCGTCGTGACCGACCGGCCGCTCTCCCCGATCACGGCTCCTCCCGGCGCATCACCCGGGTCTCCAGCCGCCCCGATCGCCGGATCGCGACGCGCACCAGCCCCCGGCGGGCCGTCTCGACGACGGGCACCTCCCGGCGGCGATACCGCGCCAGAACCGATTCGGCCGGGTGCCCGAATGGATTGAACTTGCCGGCGGAGACGACCGCGACGCTCGGCTCGATCGCCGCGAGAAACCGCCCGGTGCTCGAGGTCGCCGACCCGTGGTGGGGGACTTTCAGCACGTCGGCTCCGCACCCGCGTCGCCGGCACCGCTCGACATACCAGCGCTCGCCCCGTTCCTCGATATCGCCGGGGAGCACGACACGGCGGCCGGCGTAAGCGACCCGCGTCACGAGGCTCACGTCGTTGCCCTCGAGCCCGCCCCCGGGCGCCGGCCGCACCGTCTGCACCCTCGCTTCCCCGACCTCCAGGCGCCGCCCCCGTCTCACCCGCACCAGCTCCGCCCCCCGATCGGCCATCTTCGCGGCCACCTCGCACAGCCGGCGGACCCCGTCGACCGGGGGGTACAGAAACTCCCGGGGGCGCATCCGCTCGGCGACCGCCTCCAGCCCCCCGACGTGATCGATGTCGGCGTGGGTGGCGAGGACCCGGTCGAGCCGACCGATTCCGAGTCTGTGCAGATACGGCACGATCGTCTCCCGCCCCGGATCGGAGCCGAGGCGGCGGCCGCCTCCGTCGACGAGCATCGTCCCGCCGTCGGGAAACTCCACGAGCGTCGCGTCGCCCTGGCCGACGGGGATGAAATGCACGCGAAGCTCGCCCGCCGGCACTCCCCGCCAGGCGATCGCCGAGGCGACCACCGCCGCCACGAGTCCCGCGCCCACGGCGAGAGGGCGAAGCCGGGCGCGGCTCCCGACCACCGCGCCGACTCCGAGCACGAGAAGCCCGAGGGCCGGGCCGGAGAGCTGCCCGGTCACCAGCGAGTGAGGCGGCAGATCGGCCAGCGCCCCCAGTCCCCTCGCCAGAAGTTCCATCCCGCCGCCGCCCCACCACAGCAACCATTCGCCGAGGACCGGAACGAGCGCCGAGAGTGTCGCCCCGGCGAAGGTCGCCGGGATGATCGCCGCGCTGGCGAGCGGGGTCACCACAAGGTTCGTCCAGAGGCCGTCGACGGGCACCGCCCCGTTCCAGGCGAACAGCACCGGCCAGGTCGCCAGCGTCGCACTGAGCGAGACCCCCGCCCCGAGACCGGCACGGCGCGCCCACCGCACCGTCCACCCCTGTTCGTCGTCCCCCTCGGCGGCGGCCTCGAGCGATGGCGGCCGCCTGCGCAAAAATCCCAGAATGGCGCCCGTCGCCGCGAAACTCAGATGGCAGCCGAGGCTCGCAATCTGGGCCGGCTCCCAGACCAGCACGGCGAGCAGAGCGGTGGCGAGGGCGTGGAAGCTGTCGACCGGACGGACGCTCAGGTGCGCAGCGGCGACAGCCGCCACCATCAGCCAGGCGCGCACCGCCGAAACCGGCGCACCGATCGTCCAGACGTAGCCGGCCAGAAGGACGAGCATCGGGAGCGCACAGACTCGCCGCCGACCGAACCGGCGCAAAAGCTGCGGAAAGGCGCCGACCAGGACGGCGAGCAGCTTCCAGACCATCCAGGCGAGCACGCCGAGATGCAGCCCCGAGATCGCCAGAAGATGGGCGGTTCCGGTTCGCTCGAACGGGCCGGACTGGTCGGCCTCCAACAGCCCGCGAGCGCCGGCGGACATGGCGAGGACGTAGGCGGCGCGATCGGTCTCGAGGGCCCCGGCGACCCGGGCGAGGTAGGTGGTGCGCATCCCCGCCAGATGCCGGCGAAGCACCCGCACGGGGCCGCCGAGGCGCTCGAGGCGTTCGACCGTCTCGTCGAGCACGACGGCGCGCGCCTCGACCCCCCGATTGCGTATCCGCCACCGACTGCCGGGCAGGCCCGGGAAGCGCTGTCTCGGGTACTGCTCGAGCCGGGCGAACGTCTCGATCCGATCGCCGGGCATCGGAACCCCGTCGACCTCTCCGCCGCCGAGGGGCCGACCCTCGAGAAAAAACCGGACCGATCGTCCTCCCGTCCGCACCTGCTCGCCGTCGATCGTCTCGAGGCGCACCTCGACCCCCCAGCCTCCGCGCAGCGGCTCCGGCCCGCCGACCACCTCCCCGCGCACCACCCCGCGGAGGCGCTGTTCGCCGAGGCGCTCACCCAGCGGCGCCGGCTTTTCGGCGGCGGCGAAGCTGGCCCCGGCGATCCCGTAGGCGGCGGCCAGGCTCGCGAGCATCGCCCAGATGCGGGCGCCCGACCCGTCGCCGTCGACGGCGAGTCCACACCCGGCGATCGCCGCGACCAGGGCGCCGCGGGCCCCCCACGTCCCCGGCGCTCCCACGGCGGCGAGCGCCGTCCCGACGGCCACCGCGAGGGCGACTCGAAGGTATCCCGTCGCGTCGACAAAAACCATTTGCAATCCGAAATCGGTTCGTCTATTCGATCGTCTCGCTTCCGGCTCGTCCGGTTTTCAAGCCGGTCGGACGGGGACGCACACAGCGTCCCCCACACTCTGAATTACCGACGCGACTCGCCGGATCGTTGCCTCGCGCACGAATCCTCCCGGGGAGATCGCGCGGCGGTGATGCCGGCTGTGGGAAACTCGCTTGGTCGCGACACCGGAACACACACGACAGCGCCGAGGGGCGGCGCCACCAGCGATCGGCGGTGTTCCTCCGAGACGCATCGCCGCAGGACGGCTTCTGTATCTCTTTTCACAGTCGATCGAGGGTTTTCCACAGGTTTGACTCACGGGAGCCTCGACGGCTCATCCCCCGATAGACTCTCCCCCAACCCACTGACATACCTCCTGTTTCTTGGTGTTTGCATCCGGGCATCCCTCAAATTGGGGAACCGGAGGAGTGGGGGCTGTGGAAAACCTGTGAACCGTTGTGGAAACGTCGCAGAAGGTCGGGAAAGCGCCGCGGATTCGGCCCGATCGGCGCACCTCGTCGGAGTCATCGACCGCGCCTCCCGGGCGCCCTCCGGCCTGTGGAAAACCTGTGAACAGGTGTGTAAAATGTCGGGAATGCGCGATGGCCCGTCGCTGTTCACTCAGGCGACTGGCGGCGCGCCACTTGCACCCGCAGGGCCATCTCTCTAAAACAAGCATTCACACGCTCGAACGAGCGCATGGCCATTGACCCACCTCGGTCGCCCCTGTAAGCCCGGGTCCTCGGTGCCATCCGCGCGCCCTGCTCGCTCCCGAGATTCGTTGCCGCTTGGTAGACGACGAGTCGCTTATGCTGAAAATCTTCGAGAAAATCTTCGGTTCGGCCAACGATCGCTACCTGAAGGGTCTGCAGCCGCACGTCGACCGCATCAACGAGTTCGAAGACCAGATGCGGGCGATGTCCGACGAAGAACTCAAAGAGCAGACACCGAAATTCAAGCGCCAACTCGACAACGGCGCCGAGCTCGAGGACATCCTCCACGAGGCGTTCGCGACCGTCCGGGAGGTCAGCCGGCGGACGGTCGGGATGCGGCATTTCGACGTCCAGCTGATGGGCGCCGTCTCGCTGCACGAAGGCAACATGACCGAGATGAAAACCGGGGAGGGCAAGACCCTGGCGGCGACGATGCCGCTGTATCTCAACGCCCTGAAGGGCGACGGCGTGCATCTGGTGACGGTCAACGACTACCTCGCCGAGCGGGATGCCGAGTGGATGGGCCACATCTACCGGTTTCTCGGCATGAGCGTCGGGACGATCGTCAGTGACAAGTCGACCGCCGAGCGCAAGGAGGCGTACGCCGCCGACATCACCTACGGGACCAACAACGAGTTCGGCTTCGACTACCTGCGCGACAACATGAAAACCAGCCTCGACGAGATGGTCCAGCGCGACCTCACCTACGCCATCATCGACGAGGTCGACAGCGTCCTGATCGACGAGTCGCGCACGCCGCTGATCATCAGCGGCAAGACCGAACAGTCGACCGAGCTGTATCAAGAGACCAACGACATCATCCCGTATCTCAAGCGCGACCACGACTACATCGTCGACGAGGAAAACAAGTCGACGACGCTGACCGACTCGGGCGTCGAGAAGGTCGAAAGTCGCCTCGGCGTCTCGAATCTGTACGACCCCGACAACATCGAGATCGTCCACCACGTCAACAAGGCGCTCGAGGCGCACACGCTGTACAAAAAGGACGACGAATACATCGTCCGCGACGGCGAAGTGGTGATCGTCGACGAGTTCACCGGGCGGCCGATGCCGGGGCGGCGCTGGTCGGACGGCCTCCACCAGGCGGTCGAGGCGAAGGAGGGGGTGCCGATCAAGGACGAAAACCAGACGCTGGCGACGGTCACCTTCCAGAACTTCTTTCGCATGTACGACAAACTCGCCGGCATGACCGGAACCGCCGAGACGGAGGCGAAGGAGTTCAAGGAGTTTTACGAGACCGACACCTACGTCATCCCGACCAACGAGCCGGTCATCCGCAAGGATTACGACGACGTCGTCTACCGCAGCTACGAGGAGAAATTCGAGGCGATCGTCGACCAGATCGTCGAGTGCAACGAGCG
>CAZRLK010000143.1:0-13490 GCA_964600555.1 uncultured Bradymonadales bacterium | reverse complement strand
CCGCGAGGGAAAGTCGAGACGAGACGACGGTTTGCAGATCCATGATCAGAGACCTTGAGGGGCGTTCGACCGGCGGCGGGCACCGGCGACGACGGCTGCGCTGCGGCCAGTGTAAAGAATTGCCAACGCGGTCACCAACGTGATAGAGCCGTGGCGTTGCGCACGTGCTTTCAATCGGGTTTCAAGCAGACGAGTCCACCATGCTCGATATCGATTTCATCCGCGAGAATGCCGACCAGGTCAAGCGCGCCGCCGAGATCAAGGGCTTCGAGGTCGACGTCGACCGCCTGCTCGCCGTCGACGCTCGGCGCCGGGAGTTGATCCAGGAGGTCGACTCGATCCGGCAGCGCCGGAACGAGGTCGCCGATGCGATCCCGCAGGCCTCCGACGACGAGCGCCCCGAGTTGATCGAGGAGGGGCGCGAGCTGAAAGAGCAGGTCCAGGAGCTCGAGGAGGATCTCGAGGAGGTGAAAGCCGACTACGAGCGTCTGATGCTCCGGATGCCGAACGTGCCGCTCGACGAGGTGCCGGTCGGCGAGGAGGAGGCCGACAACGAGGTGTTACGCCGCTACGGCGAGCCGCCCGAATTCGACTTCGAGCCGAAGGACCACGAGCAGCTCGGCGAGGAACTCGGAATCATCGACAAGGAGCGGGCGATCAAGTTCGCCGGCTCCCGGTCGTATCTTTTGAAAGGGGCCGGGGCTCGGCTCGAGATGGCGGTGATGCGGCTGGCGATCGACCAGCTCGCCGAGGAGGGATTCGAGCCGGTGATCGGGCCGGTGATGGTCAACGAGAGTGCGATGCGTGGGACGGGGTGGTTTCCCTACCAGCGCGACAACGCCTATCACGTTGAAAAGGACGACAAGTATCTGGTCGGCACCAGCGAGGTGTATCTGATGAGCACCCGGGCCGACGAGATCCTCGACGAAGAAGATCTGCCGATTCGCATGTCGGCGAAATCGCCGTGTTTTCGCCGCGAGGCCGGCAGCGCGGGCCGCGACGTGCGCGGAGTCTACCGGGTGCACCAGTTTACGAAGGTCGAGCAGGCGGTCATCTGCAGGGACGACCCCGAGCAGAGCCGCCGGTTTCACCGCACGATCCTCGGGAACGCCGAGGACCTGATGCGCCAGTTGGACCTCCCGCACCGCGTCGCCACCGCCTGCTCCGGGGAGACGGGGCTCGGCCAGGTGCTCAAACACGAGATCGAGACCTGGATGCCCTCGCGGGAGAGCTACTGCGAGACCCACTCGTGTTCGAGCCTGTACGATTTTCAGGCGCGTCGCTCGGGGATCCGCTACCGCGACGAGGACGGCGAGATCCACCATTGCTACACGCTCAACAACACGATGGCGGCGAGCCCGCGGATTCTGATCCCGCTGCTCGAGTGCAACCAGAACGAGGATGGCTCGGTGACGATCCCCGAGGTGCTCCGGCCGTACATGGGGGGTCGGGAGCGGATCACGCCGTAGAAGCGAGGTCGAGAGGTGAACACCGACCGGGGGGAGTGGGGCGAACGGGGGGCGAGTGGTGCGTCTCCGGGTCGCGCCCGATCCGCCAGAGATCGCACCGGACCGATACCTGCGTCCCGCTGCGACCCGTCGGTTCGCACGGCGACCCGATCACACGGAGTCGGGTCACCGCGTGCGGTGGGTTGTTCAGCTCTGGTCGCGGTCGTCGCCGTCGCCGTAGACCAGCAGCAGCAGCGGCGGTAGCAAGATCAGATCGCCGAGGATGGCGGCGGCGATCGTGATGGAGGTCAGCGAGCCGAACCGGCGGGTCGGGATGAAGTCGCTGAACAGCAAGACCGACAGGCCGATCACCAGCAGGAGGCTGGTCATGACGATGGCGCGTCCGGCGCCGAAGTACGTCGCCAGAAGCGCACGGTAGGCGTCGTCGCCGTCGCGGATCTCCTCGCGGAAGCGCGCCAGGACGTGGATGGTGTCGTCGACGGCGATGCCGAGGCCGATCGCGAAGATGATGACGGTGGTGGAATTGAGGTTGATCCCCTGCAGGCCCATGTAGCCGGCGGTGATCAGCAGGGGAGTGGCGTTCGGGATCATGCTGACCAGGCCGACTTTGATCGAGCGAAAGACCAGGGTCATCATCGCGAAGATCACGATCCCGGCGAACAGGAGGCTGTAGAACAGATCGCGGATGAACGAATCGAGGGCGACCGAGGCGACGTAGGCATCGCCGGTGATGCGGTAGTCGATGTCGTCGAACTGACCGAACTGCCGGCGGAGATCTCGGCGAATCTCGTCGGCGAGTTCGAGTTGTTTGCGGGCGCCGACATCGGAGACCCGAAGCAGGACGCGGGCGTGGCTGAAGTCGCGGGTGACGAACTGGTCGGGGCCGGAGTCGGCGTCGGGCGAGTCGGCCAGTAGCAGGTGCAACTGCCGGATCTGGGCGGGGCTGTCGGGCATCTCGTCGCGGGCGTCGGGGTCGTCCAGGAGGGCGGCGCGGGCGGACTGGTGGAAATCGACGATGCTCCGGGTCGACAGGACGGGGCCGTACTCGGAGGCGCGCTGCTGGAATCGATGGACGGCGCGGTAGACCTCGGGGTCTTGAAAGCGCCCTTCGCGGTCGGACTCGAGGCTGACCTCGAAGGGCAGGAAGCCGCCGAATTTTCGTTCGACCATCTCGGTCGTCTCGTAGGAGGGATGGTCGCGGTGGAAGACCTCCAGGAGGGTGGTGTCGATGACGACCCAGGAGGCGAACCAGCCGAATAGCCCGCAGACGGCCAGCGAGCCGGCGATGCTCGCGTACGGGTGATCGAGGATGCGTCGTGCGCCCGCCACCAATCCCTGCTCGATCGGCGCCAGATCGTCGGTGGAGTGCTCGGCGACGGTGCTCCGCCGCTCGACCGGCCGCAGGTACGCCAGGGCCGGTGGCAGGAACAGCATCGTGAACAGATGCGCGATCATGACGCCGGCGGCGGCCTGCCAGCCGAAGTCTTTCAAGATGGCGGTCTCGGCGTACAGGAGGCTGATGAAGCCGACGGCGGTCGTCGCGCTGGTGAGCAGGCAGGCGAAGCCGGTCTCGGCGACCATCTCGCGGATCGCCTCGAGGTGATCGACGCCGCGCTGGTAGGCTTCGGCCTGGCGGCTGACGAGGTGGATGCTGTCGGCGATGCCGATGATGAAGATTACCGACGGGAGGACGTTGTTGACGATGTTGATCGGGGAGTCGGTCCAGACCATCACGGCGACGGTCGCGGCGACGGCCATCAACACGACGGCGACCGGGAGGACGACCCCGGCGGCGCGGCGAAACAGCCAGACGAGGACGATCAGGAAGACGACCGCAGTGATCGGCAAAAAGAACAGTTGCTCGGAGCGGAGCGAATCGACGATTTCGGTGCGCAGGGCGGGCACGCCGCCGACCCGGTAGGCCAGGCCGTCGGGGAGGGGATGTTCGGCCAGGACCCGGCGGGCCTTTTCGGTGGCGGCTTCGAGCTGCGAGACTTCCTGGATGTCGTCGTCGAGCCAGACCAGGACGACGGCGGCCTCGCCTTCCTCTCCGATCAAGCGGCCGCGTGCGAGGGGCTCGGGGAGCGCCAGATCGCGGAGGCGATCGGCGAGTTCGGCGTCGACCGGCCGGGTCTCGCCGCGTTCGGTCGATCGGATGGTCTGGGGGAGCAGCGGCTCGACGCTCAACGAGCCCGCCGACTCGCCGGGGCGGGGGAGGCCGAAGGTCGCGATCGATTCGGCACGTTTGACCGACTCGATGTTGCGGAGGGCGAGGGTGGCGTTGCGGATCGTCGAGAGGGTCTCCGGGGCGAAGACGTCGCCTTCGCCGACGGTGACGGTCAGGAGGTTGTCTTCGCGGCCGAACACCCCGGCGAATTCGTCGCGCAAGTCGCCGAGATCGGAGTCGGTGCGAAAGAACTGCTGGGGAGTGAAGTTGAACTGAAGCTGGGGAACGAAGTACAGACAGGCGATCGCGGCGGCGACCACCGCCGGAAGCAGCAGACGGCGGTATCGGACGACGAATTGTCCGAGCAGCCGGTACATGGAATGGTCATTGCGCGGGCTCGCCAAACGGTCGAACCGTACCTTGCATGATTGGGACGGTGCGACAAGTGTGGCGAAGTGCGATAGGATCGGCAGCGAGTGACGGAGGTGTGGGCGTGGCGAGATACATGGGCGTCGACGTGGGAACGGACCGGATTGGCCTGGCATTTTCGGACGTCGACGGGCGTGTGGCGACGGCGCATTCGACCCTCGAGGTCGAGACGACGGCCGAGGCGGCCCGTGAGATCGCCGAGTTGGGACGGGATCGAGGCGTCTCGGTGGTGGTCGTCGGGTGGCCGATCCGGATGGACGGCACCGAGGGGCGGGCGACCGAGATGGTGCGGCGGTTTCTCGAGGCTTTCGAGCAGGCGTGCGAACCACTCGACTGGGAGATCGATCTCGATCGGTGGGACGAGCGGTTGTCCTCGTCGGAGGCGGAATCGGTGTTGATCGACGCGGATCTGTCGCGCCGTCGCCGGAGAGGCGTGGTCGACCGGGTGGCGGCGGCCCGAATTTTGCAGAATTATCTGGATGCGCACGCCTCGGAGTAGAGGTCGAGACGAGTGGTCGAGAAGATGCGATCGATGATGGAAGGTGAATCGAGAGGCCGGGAGGGAGTGAGATGCGTCTGGTAGCGCGAATCGCGGCGGCGGTCGCGTGCATCGGTGCGCTGGGAGCGGGGCTGGTGTACGGCCACTATGCGAGCGTGCTGGAACGGTCGGTGCTCGAGCAGGGGGAGTCGACGACGGTCGTGATCCCGGAGGGGGCGGGCTGGTCGACGACGCTGCAGGTGTTGAGGCGCGAAGGGCTGGTCGAGTATCCGACGTATTTCGAGGTGTGGGCGCGGTGGTCGGAGCTGCCGAGGGAGGTCAAGGCGGGGACCTATCGGCTCGAGGGGCCGATGGCACTGACGAGTCTCGGGCATCGCCTCCGGCAGGGGGGGCTCGCGCGGGACGTCGAGGTGACGGTGCGCGAGGGGCTGACGATCTACCACATCGCGGATCTGGTCGAGCGGCGGGGCGTGGCGGGGCGGGAGGCGTTTTTAGAGGCGGCGCAATCGGACAAGCTGCTGGAGTGGGCGGGCCTGGAGGCGGCGTCGTTCGAGGGATATCTGTACCCGGATACGTATCGATTTTCGGAGGATGCGGAGGCGGCGGACGTGGTGCGTCGGATGCACCGCGAGTGGAAGCGCGTCTGGCGAGAGGTGGCCGGCCAGCGGGCCGAGTCGCTGGCGTCGATCCGGGAGGCGTACGACTTCGACCGCAAGGATGTGGTGACGCTGGCGAGCATCGTCGAGAAGGAATCGTCGGTTCCGGAGGAGCGTCCGATGGTCGCCCGGGTGATACTCAACCGCCTCGACGAGTCGATGAAACTGCAGATGGATCCGACCTGCGTGTACGGGCCCGATGCGTATCTCGCTCACCCGACGCCGAACCGATGCAAGGATCCGGACAACCGATATTCGACCTACGTCATCGAGGGATTGCCGCCGGGGCCGATCGCGAATCCGAGTCGCTCGAGCCTCGAGGCGGCGGTCGACCCGGCGCAGGGAGAGGACGTCGAGGAATACCTGTATTTCGTCGCGCGAGGAGAAGGGCAAGGGGGGCATGTCTTCTCGAAGACCTTCCAGGAGCACCGCAGGATGGTTCGCAAGCATTTGAAGTGACTCTCCGAGACGGGACCGGCACGCTGAGATGGCCGTCGTCGACTGGCACGCATTGGCCTGCGACCCGGGGGTGCGCGAGCTCGGAGCGCTGCTGCGGCGGCGCTGCGGGGTGTGGGTCGGGTTTGTCGACGCGGACGGAGTGGTCGTTGCGGTGGGCGACGAGCGCGGCGGGTTGCGGCGGCCGATCTGCGAGCACCTGAAGGCCAATGCGCTCGTCGACGGCGAGGGGACCTCCGAGAGCTGCACGGCGTCGGTCAGGGAGTGGGCCACGCGGGCGGCCCGGGTCGAGCAGGGCGGGCAGGTGAAAACGGAGTGTCACGCCGGTCTGCGCGCCGTGCTGGAGTCGATCGTCGTCGACGGCGAGTGGCTCGGCGCGGTCTATGCCTCGGGGTTCGTCGGCGACGGGGAGTCGGATCGGATCGGGGAGCTTCGACGCCGGGTCGACGAGAGCGGGGTCGGGGAGGCCCTCGAGCCGGAGGATTACGAGGCCGTGCCGGTGCTCGACGAGCGGTCGCGCCGGTTCGTCGCCGAGGTGGTCGAGCGACTCGCCGATCGGGCGCGCCGGCTGGTCGAGCGCGGTGGGGAGGGCGACGGCGGGGCGGTGCAACTGGTCGAGGGGGATCCGCCGCGGTTCGAAGGGATGATCGGCGATACTCCGGAGATGCGCGATCTGTTCGACGACATCGCCACCGTCGCCGAGACCGACTCGTCGGTGTTGATCGAAGGAGAGAACGGGACTGGCAAGGAGCTGGTCGCTCGGGCATTGCACCGGCGGAGTCGGCGGACGAGCCGGCGGTTCGTCGCCCTCAACTGCGCGGCGATCCCGAGCGAGCTGATCGAGAGCGAGTTGTTCGGCCACCGGGAAGGGGCCTTCTCCGGGGCCCACCGCGACCGCGAGGGGCTGTGCGTGGAGGCCGACGGGGGGACGCTTTTGCTCGACGAGATCGGGGACATGCAGCGGTCGCTGCAGTCGAAGTTGTTGCGGTTTCTGCAGGACGGCCGGTTTACGCCAGTCGGGGTCAACGAGGTGCGTTCGGTCGACGTGCGACTGGTGTGTGCGACGAACCAGCAGCTCGGGGAGCTGGTCGAGGCCGGGGAGTTTCGCAAGGACCTGTATTATCGGATCCGGGTGGTCCGCCTCGAGGTGCCGCCGTTGAGGCGACGCCGGGGCGACATTCCGCTGCTGATCGAGCATTTTCTCAATCGGGCGGCGAAAAAACACGACCGGCCGCGGCCGACCCTGTCCGCCGCCTGCCGCGAGCGGCTGCTCGAATACGAGTGGCCGGGCAACGTGCGGGAGCTCGAAAACGAAATCGATCGGCTGGTAATCATGGCCGGAGAGGCCGACGAGATCGGCGTCGATCTGCTCTCACCGCGGATCGACGGCGAGGAGACGCTGGCGGGCATGCCGGGGATCGAGGAGATGACCCTGCCGGAGGCCAAGGAGCGCGTCGAGCGGACGATGATGCGCGAGGCGCTCCGCGAGACGGGGTGGAACAAGACGCGAGCCGCCGAGATTCTGGACGTCAGCCGGCGGACCCTCATCCGGAAGGTCTCCGCCTACGATCTGGAGCCCGGAGACGAGGGGTGATAACGTGGCGGTGATCAGTCGCTCGGCGGAGGGTGGGCGGGGGCGGGATCGAGGTCGCGGCTGCCCGAGAGCCACTGATAGGCGGCATAGCTCCCCATGACGCGCTTGGCGTAGTGGCGAGCCTGGCGGTAGGGGATGTCCTCGACCCACAGGGCGATCGAGGCATCGTCGCCGTCGGGGAGCCAGGAGCCGGCGGCGCCTCCACCGGCGTTGTAGGCGGCGGCCATGACGGTCGGGTGGCTGTCGAATTGCTCGGCGAGCAAGAACAGATGGTCGACGCCGACTCGGATGTTCGGGCTGGCTTCGCGGAGGCGCTCTTCGGTCAGTTCTCCGTCGAGGACGTCGGCGTGGCCTTCGGCGGTCGGCGGCATCAACTGCATCAGCCCCAGGGCGCCGGCCCAGGATTCGATGTCGGCGACGAACCCGGATTCCTCGCGCATGATGGCCAGGGGGAGTTCCGGCGACAGTTCGGCCTCGCGGTCCCGGTACCGGCGGGTCGCACGGGTGACGGTCTCGAGGTGGGGAGTCGGGAATGCGATGCGCCATCGAAGCAGGCGGCCGGTCTCGGGCTGGCTCCAGGGACGGCCGGCGACGAGTCGGCGGGGGACGTTGTGGCTGGCGTGGTAGCGTCCGGCGCGGTGATACAGGTACGCCAGACGCCAGCGGTCGGCGTCGTCGATTGGTGCCCCACGCTCGCGGCGTGCGTTGAGGCGCCCGGCCTCCAGGTCGGCGGCGAGTCCGTACAGGCCGGTGGCCGCGAGCTGGCGGGGGGCGCGGCCGTTCCAGTCGGCGTCGAAAAACCAGTCGGGTGGGCGGTGGGCGGCCTCGGTCGCCAGGTGCGGCGGGCGGTGGTCGGCGCGGTCGAGGGCGACATGCGAGAGGTAGCCGTAAAAGCTGAAGGGATACCGCCGCCAAACCTCCTCCAGGGCGCTTCGGGCGGCCTCCTCGTTGTCGAGTTGTCGGTGGGCCCGTCCGCGGAAGTAGCCGAGCCGGCCCTGGCTGAAATACTCCTGATCGCGTGCGGGAAGATCGAGGGCGTCGAGTCGCTCGAGGAACGTCTCGAAGGCGTCGTCGCGGTAGACGGGCTCGAGGTGCTCCCAGACGAACTCGTGGGTCATGTCCCCATCGGGATACTCCCGGAGCGTGCGCTTCAGGAGTTTTTCTTCCCGCTCGTCGCGGTCGCGTTTGCGGGCGATCCGGCCGAGGAACATCAACGCGTCGTCGGCGTGGCTGCGGGAGGGATACTCCTCGAGGAGGGTTTCGAAGTGGGCGCGGGAGGTCTCGTAGTCGTCGAGGTGGAAGTGGCGGCGTCCGAGGGCGTACAGACTCCGGATGCGGGGGTCGAGGGAGGGATCGGTGTCGCACTCGTCGACGACGCGGCGATAGACGGAGGCGGCCTCGGCGTAGCGTTTCAGGCGGTACAGGGCGCGGCCGCGCCGGAAACGCGCCCGGCAGCGATCGTCCGGAGGGAGCTGCTCGAAGTCGAGATGGCCGAGCTCGGCGAGTGTCTCGCGGTACTCGACCCGTGAATACAGGTGTTCGGCGCGGGTGAGCCGGTCCTCGGGACGAGGGTCGTCGGGATAAAACGCCTCGCGGCTGGTGGCGTCGGGGACCTCCAGACAGTGGGCGTAGACGGTCGACCGGAGCGTGCGGCCGGAGGACTCGCGGTCGGGCGGATCGTCGAGCGGTCCGTCGGCGAGCCATTTGCAGATCGGTTCGCTCTCTTCGGCGTCGAGTGTGCGGGCGACCTGTTCGGCCGCGGGCAACTCCCCGTCGACGGCCAGGCGGTACTTCAATTCGACGAACCGGTGGCCGGGAAAGGGATGCTCGAGCGCCCCGCGTGCTTCGAGGTCCTGCAACATGCGGGACGAGGGCGAATCGCTGCGGAGGGCGTTTTCGAGAGCCTTGAAGGCGTAAAATGCGCGTCCGGCGTCGCGGAGGCTGGCGAGGCGCTGGAAGTGGCCTGCGGCGCGCAGCGGGGAGTCGGCCCGCTGGCGCGAAACCGCCGCGAGCAGCGTCATCTCGGTGTAGGCGTCGAGGACGATAGGCGGGGCGTTGGAGGAGCGCAGGCCGTCTTCGAGTGCCGCGGCGGCCTCACTGTAGCGCTGCCGTGCGAAGGCTCGTGCGCCGTCGAGGCACGGGGCCGAGCGACACCCCGCCGGCGGAAGTGCATCGGACTCGCCGGAGGCCGGAAGCCGAGCCTCGGCCCGGGCCGGCACGAACAGGGCGGGGGCGAGCAGCGTGGCGAGGAGAACCGGAAGAGGGGCGGCGGCGGGGATCGAGCGGGTCGTCGACATGCGGGCGTCCATCGAGGCGTGCGTTTCGTCGAGCGAGACGTCACCCGGAGGATGGCCGAGAACCGTGCTGTGCGCAACCCTCACGCCGGAGGAGAAGACCCGTCGAATTTCCTCCCGAGACGGTTGTTGCGCTCACCGAACTGGATCTTATAGGATGCGCGCTGGCTGATGCTTCTCGACGCAGTCCCTCCAGCTTTTCGTACGCCGGACAGAGGAGACGATGACGAAACGAGTGACACGCGGTGTGGCGATCCTCACTTCGATCGCCTTCGTCCAGTTGGGTTGCTACAACACCTACTTCGTCAGCAAAGACGAGCTCGAGAAGCTCGAGAGCGGAGTGGAGGTCCAGGAGGTCGTGACCGTCCAGGCCGACTGCAAGGCGGGAGGATCGGTCGCCGAGGACGAGCAGGCCGGACCGAAGCTCGCCCAGGCCGAGCAAGCCGGAGAATCCGAGAGTGGAGGTGAGACGGCGAGCGACGCGGCGCCGGCGGGGGCCGCCGAGAAAGGCGAGGGCGATGAAGAGAGCGACAAGAGTGCGTCGAACGGCTGCACGAAAGTCCCGGTCTCGACGGCCAATGCCATCAACGTCGTCACCACCGACGGCGAGCAGCGCCGGGTGACGCCGTTCAATTTCATGATGAGCGAGCAGCAGATCGTTTCGCCGGAGTACGACCTTTTGATGTCGCTCGACAACGTCAAAGGAGCAAAGGTCCGGGAATTCAGCACCTGGAAGACCGTCGGGACGATCGCCGGGGTCAGTGCCGTGACGATCGGAACTTTCGTCGGTCTGAGTCTGACCTCCGAAGATCCCGAATTCTAGAGTTGCCCGATCGAGTCTTCGGTCGGGGGCCTGGCTGGGGTGGAGGCACCGAGTCCCGTTTGGCCGAGGCTCCGTCAGTATCGACCCGACGCGGTTTTTCGTGCCGCGTCGGGTTTTCTTTTTGAACGCCGTTCGCCGGCGGGGCTGCCGATCGTTCGGCCGTCGGGGGAGGGGAGAAGGCAGAAGCCCCGCCATCGCGTTCATCCGGCAGTCCTCCGGCACCCGGATTGCAATCCCCGGGATCGGCTGCTAATCTCGGGGACGTGCGCTCGATTCAATTTGTTGAGCTGAATCTCTCCGCGGAGGCGCTGCGATGGGTCGCCACACCGGTGTCGTTGCGACCGGGCTCGTGTTGTTGTGGCTGGCGGCGGGCGGTTGCGGCCAGTCGTTCATTGCGTCGAATACCGAGGCCGGTAAAGACCAGGAGTCGGACGATGGGGCGTCGGCGGCTCAGACCTACACGTTGGCGCCGGCGGGAGCGACCGATCTCGACGTGCGTGTCGACCGATCGGCCCCACTGAAGGTGTATCTGCTCGAAAAGACCAGCGGGGAGCCGGTCTCCGGGGAGCCGATCGCCTACGACGTCGTCGACGGCCGCCAGAGCGGGTCGGTCGGCTCGGAGAAGTCGGCGACCGGCGAGCAGGGCGAAGCGAGTGTGCCGTTCCGGGCCGGATCGACCCCCGGAGAGGCGACGATCGAGGCGTATCATCCGAAGGCGGCGTCGGTGCAATTCGACGTGACCGTCCGTCCGAAACCCTCCGGGCGTCTGCAGATCGAACTGGTCAACACCGGGCGGTCGGTCATGGCGCTGCAGGACATCTCGGTACGCCTGTACGAGACCGACGATCTCGAGTGCAGCCGATTCGAACCCCTCGCCAGCGAGCGGGCCGAATCGCTCCGCACGAAGCTGCGCGAGTCCGCCGGGCGGACCGTCGAGTTCGGCGCCCTGACGACCGACCGCTCGTACACCGTGACGGCGGTCGCCCGCGGTGAGCGGGGGCAGGTGGCGGCGGGCGGATGTGAAGAAGGGCTCCAGATCCCGACCGACGGCGTCGCCGAGAAGGAATTGCTGTTGCAGTTGGTCCCGCTCAATCCGACGGGACGCTACTACGCGACGACCTACTACGATTTTTCGAACGCCCTCGAGGAGTCCGGGGTGGTTGGTGAGAACATCATTCGCGTACTCGATCTGTTCGAGGATCCCGGTGGGGCGATCTACGAGGAGGCGATCAATCTGATCGAAAACTTCGTCGGCGATCTGGTCGGCTCGGCGTTCGAGACGTTCCTCGATCAGACGGGGCTCGACGATCAGTTCCGGGGGATGATCAACGACGCGGTCCAGCAAAACGAGACGCTGTGCAAGATCCGCGAGATCGGCCGCGACGTGCGGGATGTCGTCGCCAACCTCGAGATCGACAGCGAGCTGACCGTCGGGCGACTCGGGTCGAACTACGAGTTCAGTGGCCGCGACAACTGGTTGAACGTGACCCTGTACTGGCGGGCGAAATGCGAGGGGGCCTTCGAGGAGGCCTGCTCGGGGGAGGAGGACGACGGAGACGTCGAGGAGCGCAAGCGACCCTGCGCGGCGATCCATCTGGCGCCGGAGGACGACGAGGACGAAATTGGCGATATCGGCGTCTGGTCGTCGGAGTGGGAGGGGCGGCTGACCTCGTACAATCAACTCCAGATCGAACGCCATCCCCTTCCGTTGCGCTACGGGAAACTGATCCAGTACGTGCTCAAAGAGGTGGTCATTCCGAGATTGACCGACGGCAACGCCAATTCGCTCTCCGACGCCTTTGCCTACTGGCTCGGATGCGACTCGCTCGCCGGCTCGATCACCGGAAGCGACGGAGAGGTCTGTGCGCCCGATCCGATCGATGCGTGCATCGAAGACGACCAGATTTCGAGTGCCTGCGAGACCGCCGTGGGCACGGTCTTCGCCGCCGCCAACATCGCCCTGAGTGAACTCGAATTCGACACGGGGATTACGGTCGGCGGCGAGGCGGATCTCGTCGAGACCACCTCCGACGGTCGCGTCGACTACATCGAAAACGGCTCGTGGGATGGCTACATCGAGGTCTCGAGCCCCGGGAATACCGACGGTCAGTCGAGTATTTCCGGCACGTGGAGCGCCGAGCGGACGAGCACCGAGATCCTCGCCGATTGAGGGGGTGACGTCTGGGCCGGCCGGGGCGCGAGTCGACGCGGGTCGATGCCTCGATGGCATTGCCGTCTCCGGGTTGTCTCCTATAGACTGCCGGTCAAACGGGGTATCGGTGACGGAACGGTAGGGGTACCGTCGCAAGGATCCCCCCTGCGATTCCCCGGTCGCACCGAGGGCCGATATTCGTTGATTGTGTGTGGAAGTTGACTGCGTCATGACTGAAAGTACCGAGACCGCCATCCAGACGACCGAGCCGGACCCCGACTCGTCGAACGACCCCCCAAGCGAGACCGAAGAGATGAAACTCGAGTGTGTCGGGATGACCGACGTCGGGAATGCTCGCGACCACAACGAAGACGACTTTTATCTCTCCCACGACGACGAGGCACTGTGCATCGTCGCCGACGGGATGGGCGGGCATCGTTCCGGGGAGGTGGCGAGTGCGATGGCGATCAAGACGATCGTCGAGTACTACCGGGAGACGATGCCCGAAGACGGCCTCAACGGCCAGGAGCTCGGGACGACGAGCACCGAGGAGGGCGAGGTCGATTTGAACAGGCGCCGGCTCGTCGAGGCCATCCAGGCGGCCAACTCGGCGGTCTTCGAGGCGGCCTCCTCGAACGAAGTCTACAAGGGGATGGGGACGACGATCGTCTCCGGGTATTTCACGCATCGGGGCGTGTATCTCGCTCACATCGGAGACTCGCGGGCGTATCGTTTTCGGGACGGGGAACTCGAGCAGCGCACCGACGACCACTCCCTGGCGAACGAGTACGTCGAGATGGGGATTTTGTCGGCGGACGATGTCGAGTTTTTCCCGTACAAAAACGTCATCACCCGTGCCTGCGGATTGAGTGAAGAGGTCGAGGTCGCGGCCCACTTCGAGGAGGTCGAGGACGGGGATATCTACCTGTTTTGCAGCGACGGGCTGACCGA
>CAZRLK010000142.1:0-13505 GCA_964600555.1 uncultured Bradymonadales bacterium | reverse complement strand
GGACAATCGGACGGTCGGACGAACGGACGAGCCGGGGATTGGAAAACGGCGAACTTCCCAGACCAGGATGGTCTGGCCACAGGCAAACGGCATCCGAGAATCCGACGATCGGACAATCGGACGGTCGGACGAACGGACGAGCCGGGGATTGGAAAACGGCGAACTGCCCGGACCAGGATGGTCTGGCCACGGGTGGGCGGCATCATGTAGCGAATGTTTGCCCATGCGTCGCCGTTTAAAACGGTGGAGTCGACTCGACGGGACCGGAGGGAAGTCGATGCGAACATCCAGTCGGACATCGATCGCGGTGGGCATGGCGGCGACGGTCGTGATGTTGGCCGCGACGGGTTGGGGCTGCGAGTCGCCGAGTCCGGCGTCGGACGAGCCGGAGCGGGAGACGACGAGCGAGCCGGGGGCGAGCAAGCCGGCCGCAGGTGAACAGGGGGCGGGCGAGACGCCGGGGGTGGCGTGGTCGGCGCCGATCGAGGTCGCCGAGGGGGCGGCGTTGAAGGGGCGGTGGCAGATGAACGACTCGCGGTTTCACTACGTCGACGATGCGACGGTCGACATCGGCGACGACGGGACGATCGGGGTCGCCTGGGTGAACAACGAACGCCAGAACGTCTACTTCCAGCGCTACGGGGAGAATCGCGAGCCTCGATTCGACGAGCCGGTCGACGTCTCGCGAAGTCCCGAGATCTTTTCGTGGCTGCCGCGGATCGTCGTCACGGGGCCGCCCCGACATCACGTCTACGTGTTGTGGCAGGAGATCGTCTTTTCGGGGGGATCGCACGGCGGCGAGGCGTTTTTCGCGCGGTCGACCGACGGCGGGGAGACGTTCGAAAAGCCGGTCAATCTCTCGAACACCCAAAACGGCGTCGGCAAGGGGCGGCTGACCGACGAGATCTGGCACAACGGGAGTCTCGACATCGCGACCGGGCCGGACGGCGAGCTGTACGTCGCCTGGACGTCGTACCAGGGGCCGCTGCACGTGCGGCGCTCGACGGACGGCGGGGAGAGTTTCTCGGAGGCGGTGCGCGTGGCGGGCAGCGAGGAGACGCCGGCGCGGGCCCCGGCGCTGGCGGTCGGCCCGGAGGGGACGGTCCACCTCGCCTGGACGGTCGGCGAAGACGACGAGGCCGACCTGCGGCTCGCGACCTCCGAGGATGGCGCCGAGTCGTTCGGGGAGCCGGAGCGAATCCTCCGTGGCAAGGGACACGCCGACGGGCCGAAGATCGCCGTCGGCGACGGGCGGCTACACCTTGTCTACGGGGAGAGTCCGGAGGGGATGTTCGAGCCATCCCACGTCCGCTACGCCCGCTCGCCGAGCGACGAGATCGCCTTCGGCGAGCCGACGCGCCTGTCGGGGGAGCGGGGGCCGGGGATGCAGAGCGCGAACTTCCCGTCGATGGCGCTCGGCGACGGCGGCGAGTTGTTCGTCGTCTGGAACCGCTATCCCGCCCCCGACGCGCAGCCGGTCGGCCTCGGATTCACCGCCTCGTTCGACGGGGGCGAGTCGTTCGTTTCGCCGTCGGTCGTCCCGACCAGCGAGAACCCGAAGCTCGGGATCACTGGAAGTCTGCAGGGGATGCTGATGCGGAAGCTGGCGGTCGAGGACGAGACGATCGCCGTCGCGAACAGCCGGTTCCGTCCGAAGCAAAGCAGCCACATCCGGCTGCACCTCGGCGAGATCACCCCTCCCTGACGGGTCCGGGCGCACCTTCGCCGGCCCGCCAGGCCGCCGAACGCGCCAGGCCCTTCAGAGGTTCTGCACGGCGGGGGCGAAGGTCTCCTCTAGGAGCGTGGCGGCACTCTCGAGGAGGCCGGCGCGGCGCTGGTCGCGCTCCTTGCCGAAGCCGGTGAGGGTGGTCGAGGCCGACGCCAGCTCGGTCTCCGAGTCGGCCATCGCGGCGGTCAGCCGGACCTCCACGGGGCCGCCGCCCCGCCAGATGTCGCGGCCGGAGACGCGCCTCGGCTCGCCGACCTCCAGCTCGACCACCGCGCGAAGCTCGAGGGGGCGTTGCGCGTCGGCGCTCCCGCCGCAGCTCGGCAGATCGTCGTCGAGATGCCGGTCGACGATCGCACGGGCGGCGTCTGCCAGCTCGGCCTGCAGAAAGCCCGCCTCGAAGCCCCGGACCGAGACAGCGGGGGCAATGCGTCCGCAGCTCGCCGGCGGCCCGACGCCCTCCCGGACCTTCGCCCGCTCGAGACCCTTCGGGTGGATCTCGACATCGCACGTCTGCAGGTACGACTCGAAGGCGAGGCTCGTGCGCGTCTCGCCGCCGGAATCGGTCGCTTCCAGGGTGCGCGAGTCGTCGAAACACGGGGAGTGCGCCCTGTAGGCGAGCCCCGAGACGGCGGTGTCGCCGAGCGTGGCGCCGACCCGCAGGGTCGCCTCCCGGTCGTCGAGGTTCCAGGAGCTCGCCTCGAGGTCGGTCCGCACGGCCGACGCGAGCTCGTCGCCGAGCGCCTCGTTGGCGTTCTCGAGTTTCTGGAGGCCGTCGACCGGCTGGAGGTTCGGCAGCTCGTCGACCACGCGGCGGAAGGTGTCGAGCCCGGTTCGAAGGTCATCGACGCCCGGGGCGTCGGCGAGCCGCTCTCGCACCGTGGCAACCCGGTCGCGCAGCTCGGCGATCGTCTCGCGGGAGCGCTGCTTTTCGCGCTCGTACAACGTCTCGAGCTTCGCCGTCTGCATCGCCGTCAGCGCCCAGGCGTCGTAGACCTCGCGCGAGCCGTCGACGTCGTAATCCCGGCGGCGCACCCAGACGGTCTCGAGGACCTCGGCCTCGTCGAGCCGGCCCGAGACGCTCGAGCGGGTCCGCTCGGAGACGGCGGTGTCGGTCCCCTCGCCGCTCTGGTAGCGACTCGCGATCCGCAGGTCGCTGGCGACCTCGACGGGATAGGCGATCTCGGCGAGCCGCCGGTAGGCGCCGGCCCTGGCGGCGTCGAGCGCCTGCTCGCGGTCGGGCGCCCCGTCGACGCGGCCGACCACGCAGGTGTGGCGGGACGGGCACACCTCCTCGGGCTCCTCGACGATCCAGTCCGGGAGCTCCCGGTCGGACATCGCGATCGCGGAGTCCTCGATCTCGCGTTTTTGCGGGTGACCGTGGCTGCATCCGGCCAGCCCCGCGAGCAGACACACGTGCAGGGCCGCCGTGAGTCGGACCCACGGGCGGATCCGCTCGCGCCCCCGCGACGTCGGTCTCGAATCGTCACTCGGCATACAGTCCGCACTCGGATTTCAGTCGCAACAGCCGATTGTTGCCGGAGAGGTGGCGCAATCCCAGATCGATCTGCTCGAGACAGGCGTCGAATCGGCCCTGCGCGAAATGGACGAGCGCCAGATTGTACCTCGCCCAGCCGCGGTGGCGCTCTTTCAGGTTCGGCTCCTGGACGACCTGCTCGAAGATCTCGCGGGCCCGGTAGAACTGCGACGATTCGGCCGCCTCGATCGCCCGGTCGGTGCCGCCCGAATCGTTGACCTTGTGAAACTTCAGGGTCCAGTGCTGCTGGACGGTCGTCAGCCAGGGGACCATCCGGCTGACGGCCTCGTGGAAGGCATCGTCACAGACCGCCTCGGGGTTGGCGGTCGGCACCCGGCCCTCCAGGGATCGCCAGGAGGAATCGGTGCCCGCGATCGTCTTCTCGAAGACGATCTCTCCGTCGGCGACCCCGGCCGCCCGGGCGTGCACCCCGACCTTGCAGCGCTCCTCGAGTTCGTAGGTCATCACGACCCTCTCTTTGACGCACTCCCCGTCGTCGTTGCGCTCGACGCACTCCTCGTCTTCGGACTCGTCGACGTACTTGCGGTAGTCCGGGTCGAGGACCTCGCCGCTGATGAGGGTGTCGGGCCCCTGCGAGCCGATCTCGCCGACGACCTCGTTGTTGGCCAGCTTCCGGTCGAGCGCCTGCAACCGGGCCTCGTCCTCGAGGGTGACCAGCGTGTGGCTCGGGCCCTCGGCGACCGCCTCCTTGAATTCGCGGGTCGCGTCGTCGCGGTACCGATGGTGGCCCTGAAAGTCGACGACCGCCACCTGCCGCTCGCCTCGCAACGGCTCGGCTTTCGGGGGGAGTTCGACCTGCGTGTCGACGGGTTTGATCGCACAGCCCGCCGCGACGACCGCCGCGAACACTGTTGGCCCGAGCCACAGCATCGGGCCGATCGGGCGGGGGATCCAGTTCGGACGGCGTCGATTCATGCCTCGCAACTTCGTACTCGCAGAAGATCTCGATTCGGACGAGCCCCTCCACACGTGGGACGAACACCGGGACTATGTCGCGCCGTCGCAAACGTGTCAAATCGGCACGAATGCAGCGAGTGACCAGAAGTTCGGTCGACATCGGCGAGGATGCCTCGAGGGGCGGCGGCAGCGGGCCGTCCTCTCGATCTCGGCGCTTTGGCGTCCTGGCGTATTCGACCAATACCGTCGCCCTCGCCGCCACCTGCCGGTTGCACGACGAGGCGGTTCGCCTGAAGATACAGGGGCAATCTCGATCATCGCGGGAGCCGAACCTCGTGACGACCGCGGTACATCTCGGCCCGTTCGAGCTCGGGGAGCGCATCGGCGAAGGAGGCATGGGGGTGGTGTATCGAGGTCGCCATCGGACGACGGGCGTGGAGGTGGCCGTCAAGGTGATCGATCGGGCAATCGAGGAGGAGTCTCGCCAGGAGTTTCACCGCGAGGTACAGGCACACGCCGGGCTGGTCCATCCGGGGATCGTCTATCTGTTCGAGTACGGCGACGTCCCCGAGCAGGCCGAAGGGGCGTCGGCGCGTGGTCTGGTCGCCGGGAGTCCGTTCGTGGCGATGGAACTGGCCGGGGGCGGGACGGTGCGGGGGCACCTTCCGCTTCGAGACTGGGCGTCGGTGCACGGCATCCTCGTGCAGGTGCTCGACGCCCTGGCCCACGCCCACGCTCGCGGCGTGATCCACCGCGATCTCAAACCCGAAAACCTGCTGGTCTTCGAGGGCGAGGACGACCGATCTCGCATCAAGCTGGCCGATTTCGGCATCGCCCACGCCGTCCCCGACGAAGGGGCGCGGGATACCGAGCGGCTGACCTCGGCGTCGGGGACACCCTATTATATGGCGCCCGAGCAGACGCACGGGCGATGGCGACAGTTCGGTCCGTGGACCGACCTGTACGCGCTCGGGTGTATCACCTGGGAGCTGGTCTGCGGGGCCCCGCCGTTCACCGGCGACAATCCGGTCGAGACGATGCTGATGCACACCGACGCGCCGCGCCCTCCCCTCACCCCGCAGTTTCCGGTGCCGGAGGGACTCGAGGCGTGGATCCGGCGGGCGATGGCGGTCGATCCGGGGAGGCGCTTCGGGCGGGCGGCCGACGCCCGACGGGAACTCGACCGGCTCGCCACCGCGATCCAGCCGACGACAGGGGAGCCGAGCGAGGATCCGATGGCGACCGCGACGACGCGCGAGGCGGGGGAGGCCGACGGGGAGATCGAGCCGACGGTTCAGATGGAAACGACTCCGGCGCCGACCCGTGAGGAGCCACTGGGCCCGACGCTCGATCTCGATATCGACGCCCCGTCGGAGGTCCCCGGGCCGTCGTCGACGGTCGGCGAGTCGGAACCCGGGCGGGCTCGATGCATCCCCTCCTCCTGGCGGCGGACGCAGACCGGGTCGATGCCGTCGCTTCTGATCGGGACCGGACTCGGGCTGTTCGGCCTGCGCGAGACGCCGTTCGTCGACCGCGATCCGGAGCGCGACCGGATCTGGGAGGCGCTGCGGGAGGTCGAGCGCACCGGCGAGCCGCGAGTCGTTCTGGTAGTCGGCGAGTCGGGAGCAGGCAAATCTCGGCTGGTCGACTGGACGGCGACCCGCGCTCACGAACTGGCAGCGGCGAACCTCATGCGCGCCGTCCACACCGGCGGGGCGGCGAGTCCGGGCGAGGGGATCCCGGGGATGGTCAAACGCAGGGTGCGGGGCCACAAACTCGACCGCGGGGAGTTTTACGAGTACCTGCTCGAGATGCTCCCGCCCCTCGAGGAGACGGAGACCGACCGGGAGACCGACGCCCGGGGGCTGACCGAACTCGTCCACCCGACCGACGACGCCGCGGAGGTCGACGGTCCGCGGTATCGGTTTACGAGCACGGGGCAAAAGTGCGGGCTGGTGGGGCGGCTGATTCGCCGCTACAGCGCGCCCCGGCCGGGACTGGTGTGGCTCGACGACGCGCAGTGGGGCGAGTTCGCGATGTCGCTGGTGACCCATCTGCTGAAAAGCGCTGCCGAACGGCCGGCGGCGCTGGTGGCGGTGACGCTGCGCTCGGACGTGCTCGCCGAGCGTGCCAACCTCGCCGAGCACGTCGAAAACCTGAGTGCGCACGAGTGGTGCACCCGGCTCGACCTCGCCCCCCTGGAGACCGACGACCACCGGCAGTTCGTCGAGCGGCTTCTGCCCCTCGAGGCGGAGCTCGCCGCGGAGGTCGCCGAACGCACCGAGGGCAACCCCCTTTTCGCCCGTCAACTTCTCGGCAACCTGATCGAGCGCGAGCACCTGGAGGCCGGAAAGGCGGGATTTCGACTGCCGGCCAGGGAGACGCTCGACCTGCCGGACGACATCCACGAGCTGTGGATCCGGCGTCTGACCCGGTTGATCGACGACCTGGCGGGGACCGACCCGGAGGCGGTGTGGCGAGCGCTGGAGCGGGCCGCCGCACTCGGTCGGGAGGTCGACGCCCGGGAGTGGGCGGCGATCTGCGAGGGCCTGGCGAGGGGCGTGAGCGACGCCATCGACGACGCGTTGATCGAGCGCGGGCTCGCCGAGCGAACCGACCAGGGATGGGCGTTCGCTCACGCGCTGTTGGTCGACGCGCTCGAGCGCCACGGCCGGGAGCACGACCGCTGGAAGCGACACCATCGCCGGTGCGCCGAGCTTCTGGTCGAATTGTACCCGGATCGCCCGGGACGCACGGCCGCCCGGCGAGCCAACCACCGGCTCGAGGCCGGCGACTACGAGGCGGCGATCGCGCCCCTGTTCGAGGAGTTCCAGCGGCGCCGTCGGCTCGGCGACCCGTCGAAGGGTCGCCGGATTCTCGAGCGCCGCGAGCGTGTGATGGACGCCGTCGAGGTGCCCGAGACGGACCCGCGGCGCCTGGAGAACGACCTGGAAGTGGTCCGCTGCCAGCTCGGACTCGGCGACGATCCCGGAGAGATTCTGGGGAACATCGAAGAGATACTCGAGCAGATCCAGCGGTTGGGGAACGACCGGCTACTCGCCCGCACCCGGATGCTCCAAGGCCGCGTCGAGCGCGCCCTCGGCCGCTTCGACGAGGCGCACGAATACATGGAGCGGGCCGCCACCGCCGCCCGCCGAGCGCCCGGCCACACCGAGCTGATGGAGGCGCTCAACGACGGGGGGTGGCTGGCCGCGATCAGCGGCGATCTGACGGCCGCGCGCCAGAAGTTCACAGAGCTTCGCCAACTCTCCCGCGAGCACGACGACGGGTGGTGGGAGATGTTCGCCCAACAGGGACTCGCCTACGTGCTGGTCGACTCGGACCAGCGGGGGCGCGGCGTCGAGATGCTCGAGGAGACCCTCGAAGAAGCCCGGACGACCGGTGAGCAGTCGCTGGAAGCGAGCTGCCTGAACAACCTCGCCGAGCTGTTGCGCTTCGAGGGAGAAATCGACCGGGCCCGGGAGGCGTACCAGCGGTACCGGGCGCTGGTGCGCGAGATGGGTCGACGGCCCGACGAGGCGCTCGCCTACCTGAATCTCGCCCAGGTCGAACTGAAGGCCGGGCGCGTCGAGCAGGCGGACCGGCACCGGCGGGAGGCGGAGCGGCGCTTTCGGGAGTCGACCCGACTCGAGGAGCGACGCCACCTGATCGAGGCGATCCGCGTCGCCTGCGCGGCGGGCCGGGGCGACTGGGAGGAGTTCCGGGCGCGCCTCGAGGCGTACGTCGATGCCCGACGAGAGGGAGTAAAGCTCGAGAAGGACCAGCCGTGGCTGCTCGAGATCGCCGGCGATTACGCCAACGAAGCGGGCGAGGCCGAGCACGCCGAGCGGGCCTGGCGGCTGGCGCGGCGCCACTGGGCGAAGCTCGCTCCCGGGGAGGGCGCCGAGCGAGTCGCCGCGAAGCTGGAATCGTGAGGGGCGCCGGGGGCCGGGGTCATGGCTGCCGGCCGGCGTCGAAGCCGTCCGGGTAGCGTGCCTCGAGCTTGTCGACGTTGTGGCGCCGAACGCGAGCGAGGCTGGTGCCGAGCCGCCGGCCCGCCTCGGCGGCGATCTGAGCGAGAAGGCTCCGAGTGATCGATTCGAGTTCGGGGCCGATATCCGCGCCGTGAAAGACACCCTTTTTGACGATCTCGGCCTGCGCGCCGGCCAGCCGGCGCATCTCGTCGAGATCCGAGTCGACCGCCGGGGGCGGATCCCCGACATCGGCGACGGGAAATTCGTACAGCCGCCGCAGAGTCGCCACGTAGTGCAACAGGTCGCCGAGTTCATCGGCCGTCGGCTCGGCCGCATACTCGTGCACCTCGCCGACGATCCCGAGCGCCGCGTTCGCCGGCTGATAGCGGCGCGGCGGCGACTCGTTCCACGTGCGGGCAATCGCCTCTCGAAAACTCGACTGATCCACGGATCACTCCCGACTCGAGGGGGTTCGACGCCAACCGGCTCCGAGCCTAACGCGCCGCCACGTGAACGCAAGCCCCCCTTCTCCGGCGGCCGGAGCCGACGAGCGGGCGTGGTCGAGGCACCGACGTGTTTAGTCTTTGAAGACGTCGACGCCTCGCCGATCGGACCCCCGAGGAATCTCCATGGAGTTTCACCCGGCGCTCGGTGCCCCCGATGCCATTCCGGAGCCGCTGCGCGCTCTTTTCCGCTCGGAGCCGTTCGTCCCCAAACGCGATCCGCAGCCGGCCGACTGGCTCGCCGTCCGCCGGGAGAACGGCCAGAGTTTCGAGCAATACGTCGCCTCCGACCCGAACCGCCCGGACCTCCGGCGCGAGACCGTGGATTTGCTCCCGTTGGGAGGACCCGACCGGGCGGACGCCCCCCCGCTCGAGACGATGCGAGACTTCGGACGGGCGTTTTTTCAGATGCCGGTTCGGCTGCTCGACCCGCTGGATCTGACCGACACGCCGGTGACCGAGCGGCGCCGTACGCGCACCGGCGAGCGCCAGCTTCTGACCCGCGATCTCCTCGACCTCCTCGGTGACCATCTCGAAGACGACGCCTTTTGTACCATCGGCCTGACGAGCGTCGATTTATACCCGGACCCGAGCTGGAATTTCGTCTTCGGCGAAGCCTCGCTTCGCGAGCGCGTCGGGGTGTACAGCATCGCCCGCTACCGGACCGACGACCGACGCGCGACCCTTCTTCGGTGCCTGAAGGTGATGGCCCACGAGATCGGCCACATGTTCGGGCTGCGCCACTGCGTGTATTTCGAATGTCTGATGAACGGGACGAACAACCTCCCGGAGGCCGACCGGCGCCCGGCCTTTTTGTGCCCGATCGACCTCCGGAAGTTGATGTGGAACATCGGCTTCGACCCGGTGGCGAGGTATCGCGATCTGGAGGCCTTTTACCAGCAGGCGGGTCTGGCCGACCGAGCGGCCCGCGCACGAACCCTCGCCGACGCCGCCTCCCCCGGCTCGTGACCGCCCCCGAACTTTTGTGGCGCCTTCGATTCCGGTACACATGCGCGGTAGCGCAAAGTGGACTCGCACGGCGGTGGTGAAGGTGGCCGAGTCGACACAACTCGGACATTTCGAGCTCGGGGATCGAATTGGACGGGGTGGGATGGGGAGTGTGTATCGCGGGCACCACCGGGAGACCGGCGTCGAGGTGGCCATCAAGCTCATCGATCGGGCGATCGGCGAGCAGGACCGGCAGGATTTCCACCGCGAGGTGCAGGCCCACACCGGGCTCGTCCACCCGGGCATCGTGTATCTGTTCGAGTACGGCACCGTGCCCCGGGAGATCGAAGTGAGAGCGGGGGACGAGCTCTCCGAGGCTAGCCCGTACGTCGCCATGGAACTCGCCGACGAGGGGACGGTCCGCGACCACATGCCTCTGGGAGAGTGGCCGGCCGTCTACCGGATCGTCGTCCAGGTGCTCGACGGACTCGCTCACGCCCACGCTCGGCAGGTGATCCATCGCGACCTCAAGCCGGAGAACCTGCTGGTCTTCGGGCGCGACGACTCTCCCGACCGCATCAAACTCGCGGATTTCGGCATCGCCCACGCCCTGACCGAGGAGAGCACCCGGGCGACCGACCAACTCGCTTCGGCCTCGGGGACCCCGTATTACATGGCGCCCGAACAGACCCACGGGCGCTGGCGAGAGTTCGGGCCGTGGACGGATCTGTACGCCCTGGGCTGCATCACCTGGGAACTCGTCTGCGGCAGCCCTCCTTTCCAGGGGGAGACCGCGATCGAGACGATGCTCAAACACGCCGAGGCGCCCCGTCCGGATCTGCGCCCCCGGTTTCCCGTCCCCGACGAACTCGAGGCGTGGATCCACCGAGCGATGGCACTGGAACCGGGCGACCGGTTCTGGCGGCCGGCGGACGCTCTGGAGGCATTCGAGCTGTTGGGCCGGCCACGCTCGTCTCCTGCCCGCGGCGCGGAGGGTGAGCCGAGGGGGACGGCGCCGACCGACAGGTTCGATTCCGCCGCCCTCGCCTCTACGCAGGCCGCCACGCTGGAGGCGACGCGCACGGAGAGGGCCGCGACCACGCTCGATCTCGACCGGGCGCCCGACCAGACCGACGCCTCGCCCCCCGCAGAACCCGACGATCCCGACCGCGTCGGCGACCGGGTCGTCCCGGAGACGTGGCGGAAGCGGCAGACCGACGAGGTCCCCTCGCCGCTGGTCGGCACGGGGCTCGGCTTGTTCGACCTGCGCGAGACGCCGTTCGTCGACCGGGACGCCGAACGCGACCGGCTCTGGGAGGCGTTGCGTGCGGTCGAACGCACCGAGGAGCCGCGCGTCGTCCTGGTCGTCGGCGAGTCCGGCGCCGGCAAAAGCGCGCTGGTCGACTGGATGGCGACCCGCGCCCACGAACTCGGCGCGGTCAACGTCATGCGGGCCATCCATACCCGGGGGGCCGACGCCCGGGGCGAAGGCATCGTCGGGATGGTCAAACGCCGGTTGCGCGGATACAAGCTCGACCGGGGCGAGTTTTACGAGTATCTCCTCGAGTATCTTCCGGAGCTTCCGGAGAGCGAGGTCGACCAGGAGACCGACGCGCGGGCCCTGACCGAGTTCGTCCACCCGACCGGCGACGAGGAGTCGGTCGGGGGCCCGCGGTATCGCATCGCGAGTCTCGGCCAGAAATGCGCGCTGGTCAGCCGGCTGATCCGCCGGTACGGCTTTCACCGACCGCCGTTCATCCAGCTCGACGACGCTCAATGGGGCGACCTCGCGATGCGGCTCGTCTCCGGCGTCCTGGACGGGGCGATCGACCCTCCCGCCGCCCTGTTCGCGATGACTCTCCGATCCGACATCGTCGCCGAACGGGCTCATCTCGCCGAGCAGGTCGAGGCGATGAGCCGCCACGATCAGTGCATCCGGCTCGACCTGGCGCCGCTGGAGACCGACCATCACCGCCAGTTCGTCCACAGGCTGCTCCCGCTCGACGATCCTCTCGCCGAGCGCGTGACCGACCGCACCGAGGGTAACCCCCTGTTCGCCAAACAGTTGCTGGGAGCGCTGGTCGAGGCCGAGCACCTGGAGGCCGGCCCGGAAGGATTTCGCCTCGCCGACGAGGCCTCGCTGCAACTCCCCGACGACATCCACCAGATCTGGCTGCGCCGGCTCGCCCGGATGATCGACGACCTGACCGACTGCGAACGGGACGAGGCGTGGCGGGCGCTGGAATGGGCGACGGCGCTCGGGCGCGAGGTCGACCGCGCCGAGTGGCGAGCCGTCGGCGCCGAACTCGACCTCCCGGGACGGGAGCTGCGCGACGAGCTGATCGAACGGGGACTGGCCGAACGCACCGACCAGGGCTGGGCGTTCGCCCACGCCCTGCTGGTCGACAGCCTCGAGCGCCACGCCCGGGAGCACGACCGCTGGGAGGCTCACCACCGCCGGTGCGTCGAGCTGCTCGAGACCGTCTATTCCGAAGGCGACCGCCACACCGCCGGGCGCCGCGCCGACCACTGGCTGGCCGCCGGCGAACCGGAGCAGGCCCTCGAACCGCTCCGGCAGGAAGTCGAACGTACCGTCGAACTCGGCGATCACGCCCAGGGGCGCGAGGTCATCGACCGCCGCCGGCGGGCCCTGGATGCCATCGACGCGCCGGCGGACGACCCGCGGCGACTCGAAAACGAGTTCGAAGCGGCCCGGTTTGCCCTCGTGGGGGGAAACGACCCTTCGGAGGTGATCGAGTCGATCCGACAGACGCGCCGACGCGCCGAGGCGACCGGCGAGGATCGTCTCATCGCCCAGGCGCGGTGCGTCGAGGCGACGAGCCTTCGCAAAGGCGGCAACTACCAGGCCGCAAGTTCGTGCATGCAAATCGCGGCCGAGTCCGCTCGCCGTGTCGGAGACGACGCCGACCTCCCCCGGGTGCTGCAAGAGTGGGGGTGGATCGCGTTTATGAACGGGCGCCTGGACTCGGCGCAGAAGATCTTCTCCGAGTCGCTCCACCACGCCGAACGCGCCGGAGACACCTTCCGCCAGACCGGAGTGCGCCGGGGCCTGGCGACGGTCGCCGGGATGCGCGGAGAGACGGAGCGTGCCGTGGAGCTGTTCGAACACAGCCTCCAGCAGGCGCGCCAGGCCGGCTACCGGATGATCGTCTCGAACTGTCTCAACGGACTCGGCGACCTGGCACGGTTTGAAGACGAACTCGAGCGCGCCCGGGAATGCTACCGCCGAGCGCAAACCGTCGCCGAGGAGCTCAATCAACTCGTCTCTGCGGCCGTCAGCCACGCCAACCTCGCTCAGGTCGAGCTCGCCGCCGAACGCTTCGACCTCGCCAAACAGCGATGCACCGAGGCCGAGCGTCGCTTCGAAGATCTGGGGCGGCTGTCGACACACCGCGAACTCGTTCGTCTGCTGCGGGCGGGCCATGCCGCCGGTGTCGGCGACTGGCGCAACGTCGACCCGGTGTTGGCGCGACTCGAAAAGCGGGGATGGCCCGAGGACGCGCTGCTCGTCAACGACCCCCCCTGGCTGCTGGAGCTGGTCGGTCGATTCGCCGCTCAGCACGGCCAGCGCGAACGCGCCGAGCGCGCCTGGCGGCTGGCCGCCGACCTGTGGCACAAGCTCGACAACGACGAGGCCGCCCGGCGACTGCGCGACGAGATCGGGCGCTGATCGACGCCGGGCGCCGAGCGGCCCTCCCGCCCCTCCGCCAGCACACAGCACCGAGCGCCGGGAGGCGCAACTTTCCACGACCGGCCGTCCAATCCGCCGTCACGACGAAACGATCCGCCGGGAGCTGTCGGTAACGTACAGTGGCGGGGTGGCGCGTGGCGTCCATGGGGTAGATCGTCGGCGGGGACGCCGCCAGTTGGGAACCGTT
>CAZRLK010000141.1:260-13691 GCA_964600555.1 uncultured Bradymonadales bacterium | reverse complement strand
CCTGGTCGGCGAAGTAGTCGTATTCGAACCGCGATCACTAGCTTCGCACGACCGCTAGGAGGGCGAACAGGGGCAGGCGATGCGCCCGGCGTAGACCTCGAAAAATCTCCGGGCAGACCGGTGCGACGTCGACGAACTCCATCAGGCGACGGAGGAACGCGTCGGGGATCCGGACGCCGTTGTATCGGACCGGCTCGAGTTCCAGGCACGCACTCATGCCGATGCGCGGCGGCGAGAAATCGCCGTCTGCACCCCGACCGCCGGGCCGACTTCGGCCGGGATGCTCGACCGGTCGATCGGATGCATTCAGTGCCACAACTCCGACTCGAGGCGCCCGAATGCCCCGTCGTGCCGCTGCGCACCCCGGAGTTCGACGACCTTCGGGGAACGGCACTCGTGGCGGGGCTCGCACGCCGGGCGGGGCCCGGCCTCCCAGGCGGGAAAGGGGACCGGACGGTTGAAGATCTCGCCGAGCGCGCTCTCGTCGATGCCGGGATCTTGCAAGATCGCGACGACACCTGCTTCGGGAGCTTCGATCGTCGGGGCCGACGGAGCGCAATCGGCGGCGGGGGCCGAGGTTCCGAGCAGCGCCGTGAACGCCAGGGCCAGCGTCTGATGGATGCACAACATGATGCGTCCTCCTCGTGCGTTGGAGACAACGTGTGCGACACCGTCGTGGCCGGTTGCCCCGGCCCTCGATGTCGATTCGCATCATGGCACGGTGGTATGTCGCCTCGGTGCCTTCCCGGTAAAATCCCGCCGTCAATCGTGAAAAATTTCGGTATCCGCCAGATGAACCCGAGGTGACATCCGACGGGTCGGATCTCTGAGATCCATCGGAGCTCGGAGGTGTCCAACCCATCGGAGAGCCGGGAGGGAAAAGCGGCGGCGGGCCGGGGGGCGTCGAGCGGGGGATCGGGGGATGCGGCGATTGAATCCGCAGGTGGCCGTCGCGTACCATGAGCCGAACTTCGCAACGAGGTGGCGTCGACGCCGGGGGAATCGACGAGGGATGTGCGTTCGGTGTGTCTCGACAGCAAACGGAGAGAGAGCATGGGAATGCGCGTGAAAACGGTGGTTGTGGCTGCGACGATGGTTCTGGTCGGCGCTCCGGCCTGCAACGGGGGAGACGGGGGTGGCGACGACGATCCCGAGGCCGATGCGTTTATCGATCCGGGCGGAGGGGATGCGGGCAGCGAGCGGGATGCGAGTGGCGGCGGTGATGAGGAGGTACCCGATCTGAGAGACCAGGTCGTCCAGGGGCAAATCGAAGGGGAATCCTGGGAGATGGCCGTCGGGAAGGCCCAGATCCGGGAGGAAGAAGTGTATCTGGCACTGTACGCCCACGATGCGGACCAGGACGGTCCCTGCCAGATCAACCAGTTCAACTACCAGGACTGGAAGGTGATCGAGACGATGCCCGCCGAGGAGAATCGCCAGGAGCTCGGGGGATTCGGGGAGCCGTCGGTCAACTTCAATTCGGGGACGACCTCGCGGCCGGCCACCCGGGGGTTTATCGAGATCACCTCGATGGGCGAATCGTCCGTCGAGGGGGCGATGGTCGCCAAACGCAGCGAGGAGACGATCGTGAACGGGCACTTCGAGGTGCCGGTCTGTGAAGAATAGTCCGAGGGAGCGGGGGGGCGACGTCACCGAAGAACGTCGACGTAAACGTCACCGACGCGCGCCGACGTTGCCGTGTATCCGGCACTACAGCCGAAACGATAGCGATGTCTCGACCAGGCCGAGGGTCTGGCGGTAGGTGCCGGCGGTGCCGGTCTCGTCGTCGCCGGGGTCGGTGCTGGTCGAGAAGAAATGTACGTGCTGGTAGCCGGCGCGCAGGGTGACGCCGTCGGCCATCCGCCATCTGGCGCCGAGGGCGGCGTTGGCGCGGGTGGTGTCGAGGACTTCGGCGGTCAGGTGCTCGGAGGGGATGGCGGCGGTGGCGGCTCCCAGGGTGGCGTCGAGCGCGAGTCGGTTCGAGAGGCGGTACACGCCGCCGAGGCGCGCCGAGAAGGCGTCGTTCAGGTCGAGCTTCTCGCGGCGGTCGAACTCGTGTTCGCCGTCGCCGTCGTCGACGTCGATCTCGAGGGCGTCGACCGTGCTCCAGTGCGTCCAGGTGGCGTGGGCGAATACCTCGTGGCCGCCGCCGAGCCGGTGGGCGGCGCCGACTTCCAGGCGGCCGGGCCAGCGGGTCCGGAGGGTGGCGTCGCGGTTGACGTCGCCACCGTACCGCGACTGGTAGTAGTCGTTTCGGGGGACGTACAGCTCGTAGCTGCCCTCGAAGTCGATCGAGACGGGGCCGTGGTAGGCGGCGCCGAGCCGGAAATCACCCGGGGTGACAGCGAGGCCGGCCGACCAGCCGAAGGTGCGTCCATTGAAGTCGAGAAACTCGCGGCCCTCGTTCGAGGGGTCGCGGGCGGCGACGGTCGACGGGTCGGCGCCCTCCTGCTCGGCG
Organism: uncultured Bradymonadales bacterium; assembly: GCA_964600555.1. Lineage (GTDB taxonomy): Bacteria > Myxococcota_A > Bradymonadia > Bradymonadales > Bradymonadaceae > CAJXPB01. The sequence goes on along the minus strand of CAZRLK010000141.1, from coordinate 11,233 downwards.
GTCATCCGCCCGACGTCGGCGGCGCGATACGAGCGGTACTCGCCCTGGACGAGCCCGACCGAGCCGCCGAAGTGCAGCCAGTCGACCGGCGACAGCGCGACGGCCGGCTCGATGGTGATGGCGCGGGTGCGGTGGAAGATCGAGTCGAACCGCTGGGGGCCGTCGGTCGGCCAGTCGGAGCCGTACCGCCGGGGAACCGACCCGACGAGGCCGGCGTGGAGCCAGTCGGTGCCGAGATCGGAGGCGGCGGCGATGCGCGGGTCGCTCTGGACGGCGAACATGCTCGCTTCGCCGTCGTCGCTGTCGAACCCCTGGCTTCGCAGCTTGAGGGTGTGGTCGAGGTCGAGGGCGTGGCCGTCGATCAGTCCCATCGCGGCCGGGTTCGAGTCGATCGCACGGGGGCTGTCGTCGACGGGGCCGGCGAAGCCGCCGCGGTCGGTCGAGGTGCGCGACTGGGCGTTGGCGTCGGGTGGGGCAGCGAGGAGGACGACGAGGAGGGCGGCGATGGGCCAGAAGACGTCGGCGAGGCCGCCGACGCCCCAGATCGAATTTTGGCCGACGCTCCAAATTGAATTGCGTTGAACGTCGGCGAGGTCGCCGGTGCCCCAGGTTGAACGAAGTTTGGCCACCGGGAGGGGCGTGCCGTGTGGGCGCGTCGCTCCCTCTTCGGACCCCTGTCTTTTTCGTTCACGCGTCTCGTCGTGAGCGTTCGGTCGATCATCCACGTCAATCTCCCGCATCGAGGGGGTCGGCGGCGTCGGAGCTGGTGGCGGCGTCGGAGGTCGGGGGCGAATCGTCGTCGCAGGAGGCGCCCTGGCGGGCGGCCTCGAACGGTCCCTCGAGCACGAGCTCGGGAACGGTCGTGCCGCCGGCCTCGACGTCGTACATCGTGATGGTGGTCTCGCCGACAAAGCAGTCGGCGTCGAGGATCTGGGCGTCGAGGGCGACGTCGGCGTCGGTATCGGCCTGCAGCATCGGCGAGGAGTCGGCGGGGATGGTGTAGCCGGTGATCGTCGCCTGGAAGGCGCCGGAGGCGTCGATTGGGGCGGGTTCGTCGGTGGAGGCGCCGGGCGTCTCGGGGGCGGAGGCGGGCCGCAATTCCAGCGAGACGGCGGCCTGCTCGTCGCCGATCTCGCCGGTCTGTTCGGCGAGGGCGACGGCCGGCAGCTCGGTCTCCTGGTCGCTGAGGTCGCTGGTGACGGTGGCGGTCAGGTCGAAGCGCCCGGAGATGTCGGCGTCGGCCTCGGCGGTGACGTCGGCGCCGGTGTCGATCTCGGGGCCGAGTCGGGCGGAGGGGGCGGCGTCGGCCATGTCGCTGCCGGGGTCGACCGGCAGCTCGCAGGCGGCCGTCGCGACGAGACAGGCCGCCACCACCAGCGGGGCCGCCGGGGCGGGGCGAGGGGCGAGGAGGTTCGTCATGGGGAGTCCGTTCGGTTCAAAGCGGAAAATTCAAATGCGAAGAGCAAGATGCTCTTCTCAACGGGAACGCGATGCTCTTCTCGACGGGCATGCGAAGCTCGTCTCGACGGGCACGCGATCCACTTCTCAACGTTCGGCCAACGTGCCGTCGGCGTCCGGGACGGCCTCGTCGTCCTCGAGGGCCGTCTCGGCGGGGTCGGTGCGGAAGCGTTCGGTCAGGAAATACACGACCGGGATCAGCACCAGGGTGACCAGCAGCGAAAACAGTACGCCGCCCAGCGCGGCCCGCCCGATCGGCTCCCAGAACGACGAGCCCTCGCCGGAGGCAAACGCCAGGGGCGTCATGCCGGCGGCGGTCGTCATCGTCGTCATCACGATCGGGCGGAGCCGCCGGCGGGCCCCCTTTACGATGCCCTCGCGCAGCTCGAAGCCGTACTCGGCGCGCAGGAGGTTGATGTAGTCGACCAGCACGATCGCCTGGTTGACGACGATGCCGACCAGGATGATCAGCCCGAGGAACGCCGGGACCGACAGGGTCGTCCCCGTGCCGATCAGCGCCAGCAGGCCGCCGGTCATCGCAAAGGGGACCGCGAAGATGATGACGAACGGGTCGAGGAACGACTCGAACTGCCCGGCCATCACCAGGTACACGAGGATGACGCCGAGCAGGATGGCGAACTGCAGGCCGCCGAACGCCTCGCGCTGCTCCTCGATGTCGCCGCCGAACTGCATCGAGACCTCGGGGGGGAGGTCGGCCTCGGCGATGCCGCGCTCGAGGTCGGCGGTGATGTCGCCGAGCGCCCGGCCGGTGGTGTTGGCGCCGACGCTGATCATGCGCTGCTCGGAGAGGCGCTCGATGGCGATCGGACTCTCGCCGCGGACGGCCTCGCCGATGGCGCCGAGGCGGACGGTCTGGCCGTCGCTGCCGCGCACCTCGATGTCCTCGATGTCGGAGGCGTCGCGGCGGTCGCCTTCCCGGAAGCGCAAAAAGATGTCGAGGTCCTCCTCGCCGCCGCGATACCGGGTGGTGACCTGGCCGTAAAAGGCGTTGCGCAGGGCGGTGCCGGCCTGGGCGGCCTTGACGCCGAAGCGGGTGGCGCGCTCGCGGTCGAGCTCGTAGCGCAGCTCGGGGCGGCGCTCGATCAGCTCGGCGGAGACGTCGGCGGTGCCGTCGGTCTGTTCGACGATCGACTCGACGGTGCGGGCGGCCGATTCGAGCTTGTCGAGGTTGTCAGCGAGCAGCTCGACGGTCACCGGTTTGCCCCCGCCGCCGAGGGCGTTGCCCTGGCCGAAGTTGACCGACAGGTCCTCGATCTGGGGGATCCGGTCGGCGACCTCGCGGACCTCGTCGGCGAAGCCGCGGTCGTCGACCTCGCGCTCGGTGATCGGGACGAGCCGGAAGGTCGTCTGCAGGATGTGCTCGCCGCTGTCGCCGCCGAGCGCCGCGCCGGCCCCCTCGCTCGAGGAGCCGGCCTGGATCTGGGTGCGTTCGACGAGCGGGTGGTCGCGGAACGGCTCGAGGAGTTCGCGGCCGACTTCGACGGAGGTTTGGTAGTTGGTGCCGACGGGCATCTCGGCGGTGACCCGGAGGGTGCCCTCGTTTTGCTGCGGCATGAAATCGAAGCCGACCATGCCGACCAAAAAGACGGTGCCGGCGAGGATGCCGCCGGCGGCGACGACGATCGGCCAGCGCCACGCGAGCGCCCCGTCGGCGATCCGCTCGTAGACGTCCTCGATGCGCTCGAAGACGGTGGGACCGGAGTCGGCCGAGATCTCGTCGCCGGAGCGCAGCACCTGGCCGGCGGCGCTCGGCGTCAGCGTCAGGGCGACGATCAGCGACGAGACGACCATCGTCGCCATGACGACGGCGAGCTGGCCGAAGAAAATCCCGATCATGCCGGTGACGAAAATCAGCGGCAAAAAGATCGAGAGGGTCGTCATCGCCGAGGCCAGGATGGCGGTGCCGACCTCGCGGCTGCCGATCAGGGCGGCCTTCGGCGCCGAGGCGCCCTGCTCGAGATGCCGGTTGATGTTTTCGATGACGACGATCGAGTTGTCGACCACGATCCCGATCGCCAGGCACATCGCCATCATCGAGATCAGATTCAGCGAGTAGTCCTGCAGGTACATCAACAAAAAGACCAGCAGCGACGAGCCGACCAGCGCCAGGGCGACGACCAGGCTCGAGCGCCATTCGCCCAGAAACACCAGCACCACCAGCGTGACCGCGAGGGCGGCGATGAGGACGGTGTCGGTGAGGTTGCCGATCATCCGCTCGATGAACGTCGAGTTGTTGCGGACGGTCGTCACCTCGAAATGCTCGGGGAGGTTCGAAGCCAGCTCCTCGACGCGCTGCTCGACATCGCTGGCGACGGCGACGGTGTTGGCATCGGACTGTTTCATCACGCCGACCGAAATCGACTGCTCGCCGTCGACCTCGTTGGCCTGGCGGTATTGCTCGAGGTCCATCGAGACGGTGGCGATGTCGTCGAGGCGGACGACCGAGTCGCCCTGCCGGGTGACGATCATCTGGCGCATCTCCTCGAGCGACTCGAATTCGGCGGGCATCCGCGCCGAGAACATGTCGGGGCCGACGTCGAGTTCGCCGGCGGGCACGGAGACGTTCTCGGCGCCGATCGCCTGGCCGACCTCGGGCATCGTCAGGTGGTGAGCCCGGAGGCGTCGCTGGTCGACCTCGACCTGGACCTGTTTTTCGGGGCCGCCGAAAATCGACACCGATCCGACGCCCGAGATGCGCTTGAGGGGATCGGCGAGGCGGTCCTCGATCAGGCGGCGATTCTCGAGGACGTCGCCGCGCGAGGAGGTGACGCCGAGGATCAGGATCGGAAAGCTCGAGGTGTCGACCCGGAAGACCATCGGCTCTTCGACCGCCTCGGGGACGTCCTGGGTGGCGAACTCGAGCTGCTGGCGGACGTCGGCGGTGGCGGCGTCGAGATCGGTCTCGAAGTCGAACTCGAGGGTGACCACCGAGACGTTCTGCCGGGAGGTCGACGAGATTTCATCGAGCTCGGCGACGCCGCTCAGCGACTCCTCGATCGGCTCGGTGACCTTGTCCTCGACGTCCCGGGAGTCGGCGCCGGGATAGCTGGTGACGACCGAGATGACCGGCGGCTCGATCTCGGGAAACCGGTCGATCGGTAGCAGGGTGGCCGCGTAGCTGGCGAACAGCGCGACGGCGACGAAGACGACCGTCACGAGCACGGGGCGTTTGACAGCGAGCTTCGTCCAGTTCATCGCGAGCCTCCTTCACTCCCGGAGGAGTCGTCGGTGCCGCCGCCGTCGTCCTCGGAGCGGATCTCGATCCGGGCGCCGTCGCGCAGCTGGCTGCTCCCCCAGGTGACGACGCGGTCGCCCTCGGAGAGCCCCTCGGCGATCGGCAGGTCGGTCTCGAAGCCGGGCTCGAGGGTGACCTCCCGGCGGCGGGCGCGCTCGCTGTCGACGACGTAGACGGTCGCCTCCTTGCCCTCGCGCTCGAAGACGGCGGTGCGCGGGACGACGAGCTGGCGGCGGGTGCCGAGCTGCAGGGTCAGGGTGCCGGACATGCCGGCGGTCAGCGCCGCGTCGTCGTTGGGCAGCTCGACGCGGATCGCCGCCTCGCGGGTCCGGGCCTCGACCTGGCGGTTGAGCATCGTCAGCTCGCCGTCGAATTCGCGGTCGGGGTAGGCATCGACGGTGACCGACGCCGCCATCCCCTCGTCGATCTCGGAGAGGTGCAGCTCGCTGACCGAAGCCTCGGCGCGGATCGGATCGTCGTCGATCAAAACCAGCACCGGCGAGGCCATCGGCCGGACGACCGATCCCTCGTCGAGCATCCGCTGGACGACGTGGCCGTCGAACGGAGCGCGGACGGTCGTATCCCGGACCTGGTTTTCGGCCTGTTCGATGCCGACCGAGGCGCCCTCGGCCTGGGCTTTCGCCGACTCGTAGCCGGCTTTGGCCCGTTCGTAGGCCGTCTCGACCTCCTCGAACTGGGATTTGGCGACGACGTCCTGCTCGTACAGCTTCTGGAACCGCTCGTACTGTTTTTTGGTCGTCTCGAGCTGAGCCCTGGCCTGGTTGAGCCCGGCCTCGGCGGCCTCGCTCTGGGTTTTCGCCGAGTCGACCTGCAGCGAGTAGTCGACCGAGGCGATGCGCACCAGCGGATCGCCGGCCTCGACGGCCTCGCCCTGCTGGACGTAAATCTCGTCGACGACGCCGCCGACCTCGGGGGTGACCTGCAGGGTGCGGCTCGGTGCCAGCGTCGTCGAAACCCGGAGGGTCTTCTCGCGCGATCGGGTCTCGGCGCGGGCGGTCTCGACGACGGGTCGCTCCGCCTCGGTGCCGTCGTCGCTCGAGGCGGTGGCGCCGGCGGCCTCGTCGTCGGACGAGCAGCCGGTCAGGACCGCGAGCGCGAGCAGGGCGGCGATGGCGGCGCCCGGGGGCGTGCAGCGAGCCGGACGGGCGGATGTCGGTGGCGTTGGTCGCATGGGCGTTCAGTCTCCGGAGGAGGAGGCGTTGTCGGTCGGGGAGGCCAGCGGGTCGAGCCCCGTGGCCCGGCGCAGGTTGGCGGCCGAGATGTACAGGTTGTAGCGGGCGTTCTCGAGGTTGGTGCGCGTTTCGGTCAACTGGGTTTCGGCATCCAGCAGGTCGATCGAGGTGCTGAGCTGGGCCTCGTAGCGCTGGCGCTCGGCGCGGAAGTTCTCCTCGGCCTGGCGGGCGGCGCGTTCGGCGACCTCGAGCGACTGGCGGCTGGTCTCGTACGAGGAGTACGCCTGGCGGACCTCCAGTTCGATGCCGCGCTCGAGGCGTCGCCGGCCGATCCGGGCGCGCTGTTTCTGGGCGCGGGCGCGGTCGATCTCGAAGCCCTTTTTGCCCCACTGCCAGAAGGTCCACTGCAGGCTGGCGCCGACGAAAAACGACTCCTGGTTCTGGAAGCTCGACCCGTAGTTTTGCGAGTACGAAGCGAGGGCGTTGATCTGGGGGAGGAGCCGGGATCGAGCGGCGCGGACGCCGGTCTCGGCCTGTTGGATGCCGAGCTCGGCCTGGTGGAGGTTGGTGCGCCGCTCGAGAGCCCGGTCGACGGCCGTCCCGACGGAGTCGGGCGGCGAGTAGTCGGGTTCGAGGTCGGTGGCCGGCGAGATGGGGCGGTTTTGCGAGATGCCGATGGTGCGAGCGAGCTGGGCGCCGGCGACTTCGACCCGGCCCTCGGCCTCGATCAACTGCTGGCGGGCGCGAGAGACGCCGACTTCGGCGCGGAGGACGTCGTTTTTGGCCACCTGCTCGGCCTCGCGCATCCGCTGGGCGCGCTCGAGCTGCTTTTCGCGGCGGTCGACGGACTGTTCGGCGACGGCGCGGACGCCGTCGGCCTGCAGGAGGCCGAAGTACGCCTCGACGACCTGCAGCGAGACGTCGCGGCGGGTCTGCTCGAGGGTGCTCTCGGCCTGCTCGACATTGAGCTTCTCGATGCGCTGGGCCTCGTAGAGGCTCCACAGCGGCGTCAGCGGCTGGGCGGCGGTCAGTGAGAGGCTCGAGGTGGTCTGCTCCTGGACCGTCAGCTCGGTGCCGCCGGACTGGCCGGAGGCCGAAAACTCGGTGGTCTGGGGGGCGTCGAAACGGTTGACGTTGGCCTCGGCGCTCAGCGAGGGGCCGAGCTGGGCGGAGGAGGCCCGGCGGCTGGCGCGCGACTCGCGGATGCCGGCACGGGCGTCGCGGATCTGATCGTTGTGCTCCATCGCCAGCTCGATCGCCTCCCGGAGCGTCAGCTCGCGCGGTTCGCCGGACCGGGCGGCGGCGTCGGGCGGGGCAGCCAGCCAGAAGGCGGCGGCGGCGACGAGCGTGGCCGCGAGCACGAACAGCGTCGAGCGGCTCGCGGGGGCCGGTGCGGCTCGGCGAAGCGAGTTGTCGGAGAAGCGATACGGCATACGGCAATTCCGTCAATGTGGGCCGCGGAATCCGGGCGGCAGGTATTCGTAAATGATTTTTTACTTGTCGTAAATGCGTTTTTCTAATGATCGTTAGAGCCGGTCAATTTGCCTCGAAACTGTCTCCGTACTCGACCAACTTTTCGGCGGCCTCGGCCTGGTGCTGGCGAGTGCGGTCGACGGTGTCGAGCGACCAGTCGGAGCGGCGAAACCAGCCGTACGCGATCAGGGCGCCGGCGACGTTCGAGATGGCGAAGGCCGTCCAGATGCCGTCCGGTCCCATCGCCCGCGAGAGGAACCAGGCGATGGGGATGCGGATGATGCCGAGCATCAACACGGCGATCGCGGCGGCGACGAGGGTCTTGCCGACGCCCCGGAAGCCCCCGGAGTACGCCCGCATCACGCCGATGCCCCCGAAGGTCAGCGCGCCGATGCGCATGAACCGCGCCCCGACGTCGACGACCTGCGGGTCGGTGGTGAACACGCCGATGATCGGTTCGGCGGCGAGGAAGACGAGCAGGCCGGCGGCGCTCATCGCGATCAGTAGCCACCTGGCGGCGGCGTGGTTCGCCTCGCGGGCCCGGTCGACGCGGCCGGCGCCGATGTTCTGGCCGGTCATCGTCTCGACGGCGCGGCCGACGGCGACGGCGGGCAAAAAGACGGTGATGAACACCCGGATGCCGACCCCGTAGGCGGCGACGACGGCGGTCGAGAAGGTCCCGACGATCGCCAACACGAGGTTGACCGAGATCGAGCGGCCGGTCCCCTCGATCGAGGCAGGGACGCCGATCCGGAGCATTTTGCGGAAAAACGCGACGTCCGGGACCATCTCGTCGAGCCGGATCGTGACGCCCCGGTCGCTGCCGAGCATGATCGCCAGCCCGCCGACAAACGCCAGCCCCCGCGAAAAGACCGTCGCGATCGCGGCGCCCTCGATGCCGAGCTCGGGGAACGGGCCCCAGCCGAAGATCAAAAACGGGTCGAGCAGGATGTTCAACACGACCGTCGCGAACATCATCACCATCGGCGTGACGGTGTCGCCGTAGCCGCGCATCAGGGCGGTGAAGACGGCGAAGCCGAACATGCAGATGATGCCCGCCGAGATGATCTGCAGGTAGGCGGTCGCCAGCGGGAGGACCTCGGGCGAGGCGCCCAGCAGCCGGGTGGCGGGGCCGACGCCGAGGTAGCCGATGGTGCCGAAGACGATCGAGAACAACACCGTGAAGGTGACCGTCTGGGAGGCGGCATACGAGGCGTCGGCGTCCTGGCCGGCGCCTGTGTTCTGGGCGACGAGCACGCTGCCGGCCACGGCGATGCCCATGCCGAGCGAGATCAGAAAAAAGATGACCGGAAACGCAAAGCCGATCGCCGCCAGGGCCTCGGTCGACAGCTTCCCGACCCAGTAGGTGTCGGCCAGGTTGTAGGCGGTGCGAAGCAGGTTGGTGACGACGATCGGCAGCGCGAGATGAAAGAGGTTGTAGCCGATCGGACCGCCGGTCAGATCGAGTTCGTCTTCCCCTTTGAACACCTTGTTGAACAGGCGGCGAACGGTTGACATGCCAGAGACACGAGGGGTCGGAGCAGTGTGTGGAGACGGAACGGAATCGACAGCGAGGCCGGAGGGGCCCGCGGGGAGCGCTCAGATCTCGCCGGAGAGTTCCTCGCGGGCCTTCGGCGAGGCGGCGCCGCGCAAAAACAACTCGAGGATCTGCTCGAGCCGGGGCCGCAGCGGGAAGGGGCCCTCGATCGCCCATCGGTCGATCAGCGCGCCGAACTGGCCCCCGAGTGCCAGGCTGTACAGCTCGGCGCTGCGGCGCTCGTCGAGCACGCCCTCGTCGAGGCCCTGCTGCATGATCGCCTGCATCGCCTCGCGGAAGCCGTGATAGATCTCGATGGCCGACTCGTCGAGATCGTCGGCCCGGGCCGGGGCCGGTGCGTTGGCCATCGAGGCCAGAAAGATCTCCTGGCGGTCCTGCGCCAGATCGGCGAGCTCGAACATCATCCACTTCAACTGGTCGACGAACCCGAGATCGAGCGGCGGCTCCGATTCCAGGACCGCCAGAATCTCCTCTTTCATCGACCGCCAGAGCGTCTCGAAGATGTCGTCCTTGTCCGTGAAATGCTTGTATAGAGCCGAGGTCGAATAGTCGGCCTCCTCGGCGATCTGCTGGACGGTCGCCTTCTCGCCCTTGCGGTTGTACACGCGGGCCGCGGCATCGAGGATGCGGGCGCGGGCCTCGTTGTGTCCCAGTCTGGTTCGTTTATAGTCGCCGTCGCTCATGATCTCGGTGGGGTCGAAGTGGGGTTGCCCCGAGGTCGTGCTAACAGCGAAATCACTTCTAGTAAATACATGTTCTCGAAAAGCGAATTCGCTTCCACGCCGCGGCTCGGCCGCAGACGGTCGGGTCCGGATCGCAAACGTTCGCCATGAGCGACACCTACGACAAACGTCCGGAGGTCTTCGGGGCGGCGAGCCGCGAGGAGTGGGAGGACTGGCACTGGCAGCAGCGACACCGGCTGCGCACGCCCGGGGAGCTGGCCGAGGTCGTCGATCTGACCGACGCCGAGCGGGCGGGCTTCGAGGCGGCGGACGGGGAGTTTCGGGTGGCGGTGACGCCGTATTACGCGTCGCTGATGGCGCCGGAGGATCCGTCGTGCCCGGTGCGCCGCCAGGCGATCCCGCACGCCGACGAGGGGCGGGTGCGGGACTTCGAGCTGGCGGACCCGCTCGCCGAAGAGAGCCACATGCCGGTGGCCGGGATCACGCACCGATACCCCGACCGGGTGTTGTTTTATGTGACCCACAACTGCCCGGTGTACTGTCGGCACTGTACGCGCAAACGCAAGGTCTCGGACCCGACGACCGCCGCGAGCCGCGAGCAGATCGAGCGGGGACTCGCTTACATCGCCGAGACACCCGAGGTGCGCGACGTGCTCTTGTCGGGCGGCGACCCGCTGACCTTGAGCGACGCGCGGCTCGCCGAGATCCTCGAGCGGCTCGACCGGATCGGACACGTCGAGATCGTGCGGCTGGGGACGCGCAACCCGGTGACGCTGCCCCAGCGGGTGACCGACGGGCTGTGCGAGGCGCTCGCCGAGTACCGGCCGGTGTATCTGAACACGCACTTCAACCACCCGAAGGAGGTGACGGGGGAAGCGAGGCGGGCGCTCGGCAAGCTGCTGGAGGCGGGGTGCGTGCTCGGCAACCAGATGGTGCTGTTGCGCGGGATCAACGACAGGCCCGAGGTGGTGATGCGGCTCAATCGCCGGCTCCTGCAGGCGGGCTGCCGGCCGTACTACATCCTCCAGTGCGACATGGCCGAGGGGATCACGCATTTCCGGACCGCGCTCGAGCGGGGGATCGCGATCATGGAGCATCTGCGCGGGCGGATCGCGGGGATGGGCGTGCCGGATTTCGTCGTCGACCTGCCGGGTGGGGGCGGGAAGGTGGAGTTGGTGCCGGAGTACATCGAGAGGGAAAAAAACAGGAAAGTCGTGTTCCGGAACTGGGAGGGGGAGGAGTTCGTGTTCGAGGATGTGGAGGGGTAAAAAAGCAGGGGGCTAACCGCAGAGGCGCAGAGTGCGCAGAGGGAAAAAAGCGTGGGAGGTAAAAAAACTGCGTGGGGAGGTTGG
>CAZRLK010000141.1:0-250 GCA_964600555.1 uncultured Bradymonadales bacterium | reverse complement strand
CCGGGGAGGGCCGGGCCGCAGCCCGCCCCCGCCCCCCCGGCGGGGGGCGGGAAGGTGGAGTTGGTGCCGGAGTACGTCGAGCGCGAGGGCGACGGCGAGGTCGTCTTCCGGAACTGGGAGGGGGAGGAGTTTGGCTTCGAGGACGTGGAGGAAAAAAACAAAAAAAGCGGGGGCTAACCGCAGAGGCGCAGAGGGTCGCAGAGGAAAAACAGCGTGGGAGGTAAAAAAACGGCGGGGTAGGGTTGGGCTC
>CAZRLK010000140.1:0-13763 GCA_964600555.1 uncultured Bradymonadales bacterium | reverse complement strand
CGACCGGCTGCCGGCAGGCCGGCTGCAGGTCGGCGTTGCCCTCGACTTCGACCAGGCACATCCGGCAGTTGGCCGGGATCGACAGGGCCGGGTGGTAGCAAAAGTGGGGGATGTCGTAGCCGAGCTGAGCGGCGGCCTGCAGGATGGTCGTCCCCTTTTCGACCTCGATTTCTTCATCGTTGATCGTAACCGTCGGCATAACGCCTCGTGCGTCGTGGCTCGTAATTCGTGACTCGCGAGTCGTAGCGGGTGATGCGTGACTCGGGCGGGCCGCTCGCCACTCGCCGAATGCGAGCAGCCAACCTCTCTCATCTACTTGTCACATTCGCCGCCGATCATGTTGATCGTATCGAACGTCGGGATGATGTCGGCGAGCATGCTGCCTTCGATCATGTCGTGGATGCCGCCCATCATGATGAAGCTCGGGGCGCGGATTCCGACCTTGTAGGGCTTGCCGGTCCCGTTCGAGACGATGTGATAGCCGAGCTCGCCGTTGCCGGCCTCGGTGTAGCTGTAGACTTCCCCGGGCGGGACCTGCACCCCCTCGAAGACGAGTTTGAAGTGGTTAATCATCCCCTCGATGGTGTTGTAGACCTTCTCCTTTTCGGGGAGCACGACCCGGGGGTCATCGGCGTTGATCGGGCCGGGCTCCATCTTCTCGAGGCACTGGTCGACGATGCGAATGCTCTGGAGAATTTCCTCCATGCGCACCAGGTACCGGTCGTAGTTGTCGCCCTTTTCGCCGACCGGGACGTCGAAATCGACCTCGTCGTATTTGAAATACGGGTGATCCTTGCGGATGTCGTAGGCGTTGCCGGTCGAGCGCAAGACCGGCCCGGTCATGCCCCAGTCGATGGCGGTATCCGGGTCGATCGCGCCGGTCCCCTGCATGCGGTCGAGAAAGATCCGGTTGCGGGTCAGAAGCTCGTGGGCCTCGTCGTGGATCTCGTAGATGCGGTCGCGGGCGTACTCCCAGTCCTCGCGGAAGCCCTCCGGGAGGTCGTCGCGCAGGCCGCCGATGCGTCCGTAGCTGACCGTCAGCCGGGCGCCGGTGACCTGTTCGACCAGGTCCCACAGCAGCTCGCGGCCCTCGATGCAGTACAAAAACGGCGTCATCGCGCCCATCTCCAGGGCGCTGGCGCCGATGGCGGTCAGGTGGTCGGTCATCCGGCTGATCTCGCCCATCAGCGTCCGGATCCACTTGCAGCGCGGGGGGACGTCGATCTCCAGGAGTTTCTCGACGGCGAGTGCGTAGCCGAAGTTGTTGAGCAGCGGGCTGACATAGTTCAGCCGGTCGGTGTACGGGAAGACCTGGTTCCAGGTCGAGTGTTCGGCCTCTTTTTCGAAGCCGCGGTGCAGGTAGCCGACCTCGGTGTCGCACTTGATGACCGTTTCGCCCTCGAGCGTGAGGGTGAACCGAACCGTCCCGTGGGTGGCCGGGTGGGACGGCCCCATCTGCAGGATCATCGGCTCGGAGTGGACGTCCTGGTCGATCGGCGGTGTGATGTCTTCAGCCATGATTGCGTCGGGGGCGTCGTGTCAGTAGTCGCGCGAGCCTTCGGCCGGTTCGTCGTTGACGTACACGTTGAACTCTTCGACCGAGTCGCGCTCGCGAGCGATGAACTCGGTGCGCGGCTGGCCCTTTTGTTTCGGGTAATCTTTGCGCAGCGGGTAGCCGTCGAACTCCTCGTACAAAAGGACCCGGCGCAGGTCGGGGTGGTCGTCGAACTCGATGCCGTACATGTCGTAGGTTTCGCGCTCGATCCACTCGGCGCACCGGTAGATGTGGCTGACGGTCGGCACGACCACGTCGTCTTCTTCGACGCGGGTGCGGACGAACAGCATGTGTTTGTGCTCGATGCTGTACAGAATGTAGGCGAGCTCGAAGCGCGGGACGCGCTGGTCGTAGTCGACGCAGGAGATGTTGCGCAGCAGGTTCATCTGCGTCGCGGGGTCCTCTTTGAGAAACGACAGGACCGCCGGAACGGTCGCCTTGTCGACGACGACCGTGTCGTTGCCGCGCCGTGTGTACGAGTCCTGGACGGCGTCGGAGAATTCGTCTTCGACGATCTCGATCAATTCTTTCGACATGGTGTCTCGTGGTGTCGGTCGTCGGGCGTCGGTCCTCGGGTTTGGCGTCGGGCGTCGGTCCTCGGGCGTCGGCGGTTCGCTCGACGGCTCGGCGCCGTCTGCTCGACCGCCATCTCATTCGGCCGCTTCGTCGACCGGCTGAAACAGCGGCGGATGCTCCTCGACCTCCTGGTCTTCGCGCTCTCGGACCTTCTCCTCGTAGGCGTATTTCTTCCAGGGTTCCTCCTGGATTTGCTCCTGGAGGGTCATCAGGCCGTCGAGCACCTGCTCCGGGCGGGGCGGGCAGCCGGGGATGTACACGTCGACCGGGATGACTTTGTCGATGCCCTGGACGGTCGCGTAGTTGTCGTAAAAGCCGCCGGTCGAGGCGCAGACGCCGAAGGCCATCACCCATTTCGGCTCGGCCATCTGCTCGTAGATGCGCCGAAGAAACGGGGCGAGTTTGTGGTTGACCGTGCCGACGACCCAGAGGATGTCGGCCTGGCGCGGGGAGAAGCGCGGGATCTCGGCGCCGAACCGGGCGATGTCGTAGCGCGCCGAGGAGGTCGCCATGAACTCCATGCCGCAGCAGGCGGTCACGAACGGGTACTGAAACAACGAGAATTTGCGGGCCCAGTTGACCACGCTCTCGAGGCGGGTGGTGAGCACTTCCGGAAGGTTGTGTTCTAGTCCCATTCCAGACCTCCTTGGCTCCATTCGTAGACGAGTCCGATCGTCAGAATGGCGAGGAAGATGAACATCACGCCGAACGAATACATCCCGTGGCCGAGCGCGTCACTCTGGCGCCACGAGATCGTCCAGGGGATGACGAAGACCGCCTCCAGGTCGAACAAAATGAAACTCAGGGCGACCATGTAAAAGCGGACCGCAAAGCGGCTGTCCTTCGGCGAGCCGATCGGGTCGGAGCCCGACTCGTAGGGGATGCGCTTTTCTTTGGTCGGGTTGTCGGGTCCGAGCACCCGGGCCAACACGACGATGAGACTCGCGACACCGACCGTGAGGATCGTAAACAGAGCGAGCGGAAAGTAGTTGGCGATTTCCACAGCGTAATGACGTGTCGGAGGCGGTGGTGGCGGTACGCGTCGCGCGTTCGAGCGAACGCATCGGAATCTCTACCACGGGGAAAGAAAGGGTGTCAAACTACCGGTGGCGGCAGCTGGGCAGCTGGGCAGCCAGGCGGCCAGGCCCCAAAAAACACTGAAAACTGCATGGGTCGATCCGGGGCCGAGGTGCGGCTTGCCGGGACTGTCACAACTGCCGGAACACTCCGACCACCCGGCCGAGGATCTGGGGGGCGCGGCCGTCGTCGGCGCGGACGTAGATCGGTTCCATGTTCGGGTTGGCGGGCTCGAGGCGGATCCGGCCCTCCTCGCGGTAAAAGCGCTTGACGGTCGCATCGCCGTCGACCATCGCGGCGACGATCTCGCCATTTTCGGCCGTCTCCTGGCGGCGGACGAAGATGTAGTCGCCGTCGAAGATCCCCTCCTCGATCATCGAGTCGCCGTCGACCTCGAGGGCGAACAGGTCGTCGTCGCGGCCGACCATGCCCTCGCCGACGCGCAGGAAATCCTCGGTGTTTTCGATTGCCTCGATCGGAGCGCCGGCGGCGATGCGGCCGACCATCGGGACGGCGTGGGCGTCGGCGGCCATCTCGGGGACGTCGGCTGGCGACGAGGGCTCGCCGTCAGAGATCGGCGATCCGTCGGGCTCGCGCATCGGCTTGAGGGCCCGGGACTTGCCGGTCTTGCGCTCGAGATAGCCCTTGCGCTCGAGGGCCTTGAGGTGGTCGTTGACCCCGTTGGTCGACTTGATGCCGAGATGGTCGCCGATCTCGCGGATCGTCGGCGGGTAGCCCGTCTCCTCGATGTGATCCTGGATGAACGAGAGGACCGCCTTCTGGCGGTCGGTCAACGATTCGGGAGCGTCGGGGGCCATCGGCCTGCCGTCGTGAGGGTCACCTGAACACTTGTGACGCTACTGAACGGGTGTGTACGTGTCAAGTTTCCTCACCCGCCCGGCGAAACGGTCTCGGGGGCCGGGGGTTCCGAGTAGCACTGGTGTCGGCACTCCTCGTTTTGTTGCTCGTTGGCGGTGATGTTCGTGCGGATCAGGTCGAGGTCGACTTCGCCCTCCCGGATCAGACCGACGCCGTTGCCGGTCAGGAGGCTGTCGACGAACTCGCCGGTCCGGTTCGAGACGAGGGCGCCGGCGCGGTGGTTGTCGGCGAGCAGCGTTCGTTCGATCCGGAAGGCGGCGGCATCGGGCCCGGCCATCAGGTAGAGCCCGTCGCCGAAGCCGTCGTCTTCGGGCTGGGGCCGCGTGCCGGTGATCGAGGAGTCGGCCAGCGTGACGACGGCATCTCGCTGGGCGGCGAAGCCGTTGGTGTGGTTGTCGCGCAGGCGGAGGTGGTCGCCCTCGAATTCGAAGGGCTGCTGCTGGCCGTACACGAAGACGCCGTAGCCCATGTCGCCGGCGCCGGGTCGGGGCTGGGTGTCGGCGATCAGGGCGTGATCGAGGGTGACGCTGCCGTGGCCGAAGGCGCCGAGCCCGAACCCGCGGTTTTGCCGGAGCACCAGCCGGGTCGCCTCGAGGTTCGCGTAGCCGACCTGCAGCCCACCCCCTTCGTTGGCGTCGTCGCCGGGGTCGGGCTGGGTCTCGTCGACGACGGTGTCGGTGAGGGTGACGTTCGTGCCGTCCCCGGAGCCGCCGTCGGGCGTGCCGCCGACGATCAGGCCGCGCTGGTGGTTTCGGATCAGCGCGAAGCGGGTCGCCTCGAGATCGGCGTCGGTCGAGACGTACATGCCAGTCCCGCTCGGATCGGAGGAGTCCTCCGGGCGGTTGTCGGCGACGAGGACGTCGGTGAACTCGAGGTCGGTCCCCTCGCGGGCGGAGTAGATGCCGATATGCGGGTTGCGGCGGACAGCGAGGCGGGTGGCGTCGAGGTCGGCGCCTTTCGACAGGCGGAGGCCGACGCCGTTGGGGTACTGCAGATCGGGGCCCGGGCGGGTGTGAGCGATGTCGGCGTCTTGCAGGGTGAGGGCGGTCTGGTCGTCCTCGGCCAGCACGCCGTACACGAGGTTGTCGCGGACAGCGAGGCGCGTCGCCTCGAGTTGCGCTCCCTCCTGCATGTACAGCCCGCGGCCGGTCGGGGTCTGGGCCGCTCCCTGGTCGGTCGCCGAGACGATCGCGTCGGTGAGTTCGAGGCTGCCGGGCCCGGCGGCGATCACGCCGTTGGTGTGGCTGGCGTGGAGGGTGATCTTGTCTGCCCGGACGCTCGCGCTTCCGGCGACTTCGAGCCCCTCGCCTTTGAACGGCTGGGCGGTCTCCCACGGCCGGGTGTGAGCGACGAGCGCCCGGTCGACCTCGATCTCGGTGCTGTCTCCGCCCGCGAACAGGCCGGCGTCGTGATTGTCGCGAACGAGCAGCCGCGTGGCCGACAGGGCGGCGCCGCCGCGGATCTCGACGCCCTCGCCGCCGAGTCCCGTCAGCTCGTTCGAGCGGGTCGCGGCGACGACGACATCGGTGACTTCGACGGAGGTGTCGCTCCCCCGGGCGAACAGGCCGGCGCCGTCGAGGTGATCGCCGGGCCCCTCGTCGTTGCTACCGCCGCCGTAGTTGTCGGCGACGAGCAGCCGCGCGCCCACCAGCCGGGCGCCACTCCGGACGCTGATCCCCCGTCCCTTCTCGCCGGGGCTCTCCCTGGGGCGTGTTTCGGCGACGACCCCGTCGCGCAGCGTCACCTGCGTGGCGGCGCCGGTGGCGTGTAGCCCCGAGGTGCGATTGCCGCGGATCTCGGCGCCGTCGACGACGACCTCCGAGCCCGCCTCCGCCCGGATACCGAAGCCCGCCTCCCCGTCGCTCCCCGCCCCGGTCTCGCGGATCGCGAGCGCCTCGGCGTCGAGATCGTCGGCGCCGCTCGCGTACAGGCCGACGCCGCGCGTCTGCTCGACGGCCAGGCCGCGCAGGGTCGTCGTCTCCGAGGTCCCGTCGACGACGATGCCGGTGCGCTCGCCGCCGATCGCCAGATTCGCGACCGTCACCCGGCCGGTCCCCGAGATCTCGAGGACGCCGTCGCCGGTGGCATCCGAGCCGGACGGGGCCCGAAGGCGGGTCTGTTCGGCGCAGCTCCCGACGAGGCCGACCTCCCGGTCGACGCTCAGCGTCTCGTCGTACTGTCCGGTGCCGAGCGCCAGGATGTCGCCGTCGGTCGCGTCAGCGAGCGCCGTCGAGGCGGTGGCGTACGGGTCGGCGCGCGTCCCGCTTCCGCCGGTGCTCGCGCCGGGGTCGACGTATCGGATCTCGCCGGTAAACCGGGGGGCCTGCTGCTCGATCGTCGAGGCGTCGGGCCATGTCTCGCCGCTCGACGGGCAGGCGAGCCCCTGGCGTCGGCAGTCGTCGGCGCCGGCGGGGGCGAAAAAGCCGCTCGTGCAGTCGTCCGGCGGGCTCGGCGGCCGGCAGACCGAATACTGCGAGAGCCCCTCGGGCACGGCGGGGTCGCCCGCCTCGTCGACGAAGGCCGGGCGCGATTCCCAGTCCGCCGGGCACGACCAGTTCGGGGTCTCGGGCGGCTCGGGCTCTTCGGGCAGGCAGACCCCGTCGCCGTCGAAATCCTCCGAGGCGGTGTAGCGCTCGGAGGGACACTCGTCGGCGGGGGTGCCGAGGGGTTTCGGCGGTCGACACTCGGAGATGTCGGCGTCGCCGAACGGACAGCCGAGGGGCGTCGCGTCCGGCGCCGGATCGGTGTCGGGGCTCGGGCCGGTCTCGCGTCGGGCATCGCCGGCGTCGTCGACCTGCGAGCGGGCGTCGACGCCGGTGTCGGCGACTGACGTGTCGGACGTCCAGCCCGCATCGTCGGGCTCCCCGGTCGACTCGTCCGAGCCGGAGTCCGACGAGCAGGCGACGGCGCCGAGCAGCGCCGCGAGGGCGAGGGTGGCGACGAGCTGGTGGAAGTGGCGGTATCTCATGGTGCGGAGTCTCCAGACAGACATCGAATTCCATCCATTCGGCTCGTGCATGCCCCCGACGCCCCCTCACGCCTCGCCGGCGTACTCTCTCGCTTCGCGCGCACTCTCCTCGTCGCCGACGGCCTCGTATTGCTCGGCGGCGAATTCGAGGGCCCGCCGGCCGCGGTCGAGTTCGCCGGCGTCGATGGCCCGACGGCCGACCCGGTCGGCGAGCCACCCGAGATCGCGGTCGACCAGCTCCATCTGGCGCGTCGCCTCGAGGGCCCGGCCGAGCTGTTGCTCCCAGCTTTGCCACTCGCCCTGTGCAGACGAACAGTAGGCCGCGAGGAGGTCGACGACCGGCTCGTAGAAGCGAATGCCGGCGCGTTCGACGTGGCGGCGCAGGTCGGGCAGGCGGCGCGCGATCGGCTCCCATTCGCCGCGGCCGACATCGCTCAAGGCGGCGTTGAGGTCGGCGGTCACGAAATCGCGGCTGCCGGAGCGGCGCCACAGGGCACTCGCTTCGCGGTACAGCTTGCGCGCCTCGTCGAACTCGCGCCGGGCGCGGGCGATTTCGGCCAGGTTGTTGAGGCAGTCGGCCTCGAGGACGGGGTTGCGCAAAAGGTGAGCTTTTTTGAGCGCGAGCCGGGCGGTCTGATCGGCTCGCCGGTAGTCGCCGCCGGCGATGAACATCGTCGCCTCGCTGTTTTTGCACCGGGCCGTCTTGGACATCTCCTCGCAGCGGGCGAACAGGTCGGCGGCCTCGCGAAAGCAGTCGACGGCCTCGTCGAATTGTGCCTGGTAGTACAGGATGCCGCCGCGCGTGCTGAGGACTTCGGCGAGGGCGTGGGCGGCCAGCGGGTCGGTGCTGCGCAGGTGGCGCTCGGCCTCGAGGCTCGCTTCGTAGGCGCGGTCGAACTCCCCGTCGTCCATCAGCAGGCTCGCCCGGACTTCGAGGGCGCGGCCGATGCCCGTCGACCAGCCGGCCTCGCGGACCAGCGGGAGGGCCGCCTGCAGGCACTGGTGGGCGGCGTCGGCGTCGCCGGCGATTTTGTGCATGCGGCCGGCGGTGATCCAGTTGTCGAGGCGTCGGGGGTCGGTGTCGGGCAGGTCGAGGGCGTCGAGTGCCTCGAGCCGGCGGTTGAGCAGATACTCGGCGTCGTTGTACTGGCCGAGGTTCATCGCCCGCTCGATCGCTTCGAGCAGCGGCTCGAGGGCGGCCCGGAACTCGTCGGCCTCGAGCAGGTGCAGGGCCCGGCGCCGGCGAACCTCGGGGTTGGAGGCGCCGTACAGTTGCTCGAGGGTGGCGGCGCAGGCGGCGTGGGCCCGCCGCCAGGTGCCGCGGGCCTCGGCGCGCAGGGCGACGGCGTCGCGCAACTGCCCGAAGCCGAACGACCAGCAATCCTCGCGGCGGTCGGCGAGGCCGAAGCGCACCAGCGTGTCGACGACCTCGTCGGGGTCGTCGAGGCCGGCCTCGCGGCACAGGTGGCGCCACTCCCGGCTGCTGACGTTCTCGCCGAGGGCGGCCGCCAGCACCAGCGCCTGCTCGGCGTCGGGGCCGGCGTTTTGGCGGAGGACCGGCAGGAATCGGTCGAGCCGGCGCCGCCAGAACGTCTGCGGGTCGTCGGGCACCTGCAGCGAGGTCTGCTCGGCCGGCTCGAAGCCGTCGGGGCCGGGTTCGACGTCGCCGTGGTCGACCCACTCGGTGACGAGCTGGACGGCAAACAGCGGATCGCCGCTGGTGTGGCGGTGGACCCGCCGGGCGAGCGCGTCGTCGAGCTGGAGGACGTCGCGGACCAGCTCGAAGTGGCTCTGCTCGTCGAGCGGCCCGAGCTGCAGGCGCTCGACGCCGTCGCGTTCGCCGAGGGCCTCGAGGCGGCCGCGCATCTCGGGGCGCTCGGCCAGAATCCGGTCGCGCGCGGTCATCACGATCGCGACGGGTGCCTCCTCGAGCGTGTCGCTGCCGAGCAGGTGCTCGACGAACGCCAGCGTCTCGGGGCCCCAGTGGACGTCTTCGAGCTGCAGGACGACCGGCCGGACCGTCGCCAGTCGCGAGACGAGCCGCTCGACGACGACGTTGCGCTCGTCCAGAGAGGTGAAGGTGAACTGCGAGTCGTGGTCCGGCGTGCCGACCTCCTCGCGGCCGGGGCGGACCAGTTCGGTGAGGGCGCGGGCGTCGTCCTCGAGGTACCGGGCGTCGGGCTCGGCGCCGGCCCGGCGATACACGTCCGCGAGTTTGCCGTGGATGCGCTCGTAGGTCTCGGTGCGGTCGAGGTCCCAGACGGTGAAAAAGACCTCGAGCATGCGAGCGAGGCCGGAGGTCGGGCCCCGAAAGACGCTGTGATCGGCCCGCAGGACCGTCGCGCAGCCGCAGGCGTCGGCGGCGCGAGTAAACCACTTGGCGAGCTGGCTTTTACCGAGTCCACTCTCGCCGTGCAGGAGGACGCCCCGGGGGCTCTGGTGAGCGATGGCGGTCTGCAGCGCTTCCCAGAGCCGACGGCAGGTCTCGCGGCGGTCGACCAGCGGCAGCTCGCGGAGGCCGAACAGGCGGGGGCTGGCCAGCGAATCGGAGCCGCCGGCGGCCGGCCGGGGAGGGGTCTCGGGCAGATCGAGCGGGGGCGCCGGCATCTCGGGCGCCGCCTCCGGGGCCGCCGGGCCGGCGGGCCGGCTCGGCTCGTCGTCCATCCCGAGAAGCGTCTCGGCGACGCCGAGGCCGGTGTCGGTCCCCGGCGCGGACTCCCGGTCGAAGGCCGTCTCGGCGTGTTCGAGATCGCCGTCGTCGCCTTCCCGGCCGGCGTCTTCGCCGCCGTCAGCGAGGGTCTCGGCGTACAACTCGGTGGAGGGGTTTTCGACGGTCCGTGCGCGATCCGGGGCGGCCCCGCCGTCCGAGGCCGACCCGGCCTCCGCCGTCTCGGAGGCGGCCGGGGCGTCGAGCTGCTCGAGCGCCCGTGCAGCGTCGGCCGCACGGCGATACCGGGCCCGCGGGTCCTTTTGCATCAGCCGGTGGATCCAGCTCTCGAAATCCGGCGGGACGGCGAACTCGGGGGCGAGCTCCGGGGGCGGCGATTCGAGGTGCTTGCGGCGGATGGCGAACAGACTGTCGTCGGGAAACGGCACCTCCCCGCAGGCGAGCTGGTAGCTCATGCAGCCGAGGGCGTACAGGTCGGTCCAGGGGCCGAACTCTCGCCACTTCCCGCGCAACTGCTCGGGCGGCATGTAGTGGGGCGTGCCGAAGGTCGCCGTGTTGATCGCTCCGTCGGCGGGATTTTCGTACGGGTCGACCGCGTGGGCGATGCCGAAATCGGAGAGTTTGTGCGGGTGGTCGGGATCGTCGACCCGCAGGACATTGGCGGGTTTGAGATCGCGGTGGATGATGTCCCGAGCGTGTGCGAAGGCCAGCGCCTCGAGGATCTCGCTGATCAGCGACCGCAGATCCTCCCAGCTTTCGACGTGTTCGGCGGGGTCGAGCTCGCCGCCCGGCGCAAACTCCATCGCCAGGTACGGCCGGCCGACGGGCAGCTCACCGTCGGAGGCGTCGGCCGCCTCGCCGGGGACGACGCCGTAATCGTAGACGGTCACGATGCCCGGGTGGCGCAGGCGGGCGACCGCCTCGACCTCCCGGCGAAATTGCCGGCGCGCCTCCGGGTCGTCGGCGCCGGTCTTCGAGATGACCTTGACGGCGGCCGGCAGACCGCGCGAGGCCTCCCGGGCGCGCCAGACCTCCGCCATCCCCCCGCTGCCGATCTGGGCTTCGAGCCAAAACGACCCGAGCTGGATGTCGCGACTCATCGGCTCCTCGAGTGTGGGAGGCGGGCGAGCCTCCCCGACCGACCGCTACGGCGTCTGGCCGGGGGCCGGCGGGGGAAAGGCGTCGGTGGAGACGGACTCGACCTCCAGCCCCTGCACGTCGAGCTCCCCGAGCTCACCGGTCTGGATGGCGGGATTGCCGGCGTTTTCGGCCAGGTTCGCCCCCTCGAAATCGAGCGCGCCTCCGAGATCGAAGCGATCGCGCACCAGATACACGCCCGCCTTCGACGAGCCCGAAATGGCGGTCTCGGTCGCCTGCAGCCGGGTGAACGTCTCGCCGGACTGCGAGCTGTAGCGGTCGTTCAGCTCGTGGCCCTCGACGACCATCCCGTAGCCGGCCTCGACCTCGGAGCTTCGGCCGTTGACCGCCCGGGTCGCCGTCTGCTCGATCTCGAGCGTCTCGAGCCGGGCGTGCGAGCCGTACGACCAGACGCCCATCCCGCCGTTGTCGCTGACCTCCCAGTTGCTGGCCGCTGCCGAGCTCGTGCCCAGCACCAGCCCCGGTCCCTCGTTCGAGGCGATCGTGCCGGGCTCGGCTCCGGCCCCGAGTTCGACGGCGACGCGGTCGGGGGTGTAGTCGGTGAGGTCCGTGCCGGCGCGGCTGGAGTCGAGCAGAGCCTGCTGGAGTTTGATGCCGGTCCCGGCGTTGTCCTCGATGGTGCCGCCGGTGATCCGGCTGAGCGCGACCGTCTCGGCGCCGCGCTGCTCGACCGGGGCCATCGACTCCCGGGCGATCATGATGCCGAACGCCTGGCGGCTGTCGCCCTCGCCGCGCAGCTCGGTCTCGCGGACGACCGGCTCCGAGATCTCGACGCGGTGGCCGCTGACCTTGATGCCGAACAGCCCGTTGCCGACGCTCTCGACGCCGTCGAACTGCGAGCGGGCCCACAGGTGCAGGCCCATCTCCGGGGCCCGGTCGTCGGCGGAGGCGTCGGGCTGCATCGCCTCGGGAAGTGCGTCGCCGTCGCGCAGCCAGTTCGAGCTCGGCACCCAGTTCGAGCTGGGAAGCCAGTTCGAACTCGGCAGCCAGTTCGAGCTGGGGAGCCAATTCGAGCTCGGCAGCCAGTTCGAGCTGGGAAGCCAGTTCGAGCTCGGCAGCCACTCCCCGTCGATCTGATGCTCGCCCTCGTGCCAGCCGGGCACGAGAAGTTGCGAGCCGTCGGCCGCCAGGCGGCGCACTTCGATGCCCGCGCCGGTGCACTGCTCGGCCCGGA
Source organism: uncultured Bradymonadales bacterium (assembly GCA_964600555.1). Taxonomy (GTDB): domain Bacteria; phylum Myxococcota_A; class Bradymonadia; order Bradymonadales; family Bradymonadaceae; genus CAJXPB01. Next base: position 1,708 of record CAZRLK010000140.1, on the reverse strand, counting down.
TCTGCTCGAGGTGCGTGCGGCTCGACTGCAGGTACAGCCCGCGACCGTCGACCTCGGAGACGACCGAGTCGCCGTCGACGACGGTGAACGACTCGATGCTGTTCAGCCCCGAGGCCGGAGTCGATGCGTTACCCCGCTCGACCTCGGCGATCTGCGATCGGTGCATCCGAAGCTGGGCGTAGCGCGTCTGCACGCCGACCGTCCGGACGCCGTCGACGAGCGTCTCGTCGAGGACCACCAGATTGCTGTACGCGCAGGGTGTCTCCGGCTCGTCGCAGGAGGTCAGCGCGTCGGGATCGTCGACGTCGGCGACGATCCCGTAGCCCTCCGAGGAGCCGATGCGGCTGTGCTGGAAGGCGCTCGCGGAATCGAACAGGGTGACGGCGGGATAGCGCTCCGAATCGTCCGAGCCGCGGGGGGCGATGGTGGTGGAGGCGACGTCGAGGCGCTCGACGCCGCGGGCGAGCAGGCCACTGCGTTCGGCGTCGCGCAGGAGGGCGTCTTCGACGAGCACGCGATCGGCGTTTTCGACCGACATCGACCGGGTGCCCCCGGCGACGGTGACGCCGGTGGCCGCCAGGTACGGGACGTCGACGGCGTGGAGGACCGCCTCGTCGGGCCCGCCCGACAGGGTCGTCTCGGCGGCGCATTCGCCGGCGATCGCCAGCGGGTGCTCGAGCGTCGCCTCGGCGGGCCACTCGTAGTCGCCGGCCGCGATCTTGAGCACGCGCGGGTCATCGGGACCGGACTCGAGCGCCGCCGACAGCGAGGCGAACGGCGCCTCGGCCGTCCCGTCGCCTTCCGGCTCGGCGGAGGCGTCGACGTGCAGCCGCGGCCACTCGTCGGTGACGCCGCCGTCGGAGAAGTCCCCGAATCGCTCGCACTCCCCGGAGGTGCCGACCCCGACCGACTCGCCGCCGCGAAGCTCGAAGCTCGCTCGACCCGCCCCGGCGCCCCCGTCCGGCGGCGTGGTCGCATCCGATCCCGCATCCCGGTTCGTCGACGCATCCGCCGCCGGATCGGCATCGTCGGCGGCGGCATCGGAACCGGGGGATTGCTCACCGACGCCGGAACAGCCGACCGCCCCCGCCACGCCCAGCGCGCCGATGACGATGGCGACTCGCAGCAGATGCGCGGGCGAGATGCGGTCGAAGACGGCCATGGTCGAGACCCTGGATCGGCAGGCGGCAGGCAGAAAACCAGTATACGGGATCGAACGATACCAGACGTCGATCCCCATGCAAACGCGCCGAAGCTCGTAGATGAAGCGCGAAATCGTCGACGAGAAACGTCGACGAGTTTCGAGATCGTTTACGCCGACGAATAAGGCGGCCGGGATCGGATGCACCGTCGCATTCGACAGGGCGGTCCATGGGCCGCCCGCCGTGGGTGTGTGCCGATCGGAGGCCCCGTCCATGGGCGGGGCTCGTTTACGTCGACGAGTTTCGTTTACGTCGGCGAGCCGCCGACGCCCCCCATAGGGGGTGGGGCGGGGCTCGTTTACGTCGACCAAAACCGTCGACGGGCTTTGTAAACGGCCAGAAACCACGATCGAGGCCGAAATACGGCTCTTAGACCCGAAAAACGGCAATTTTGCCGGTGATCGGCCGCGTAAAACGTCGCCGAGGCCGATTCGAACGGACCCCCCGTAGGCCCCTCCCCCGGGTACCCCCCGGTGGGGGTGGCGGTCTCGGGTCGCGAAAAATTT
>CAZRLK010000139.1:10570-13796 GCA_964600555.1 uncultured Bradymonadales bacterium | reverse complement strand
CGACCCCCGAGTGGATGACCTGCACGCGGACTTCCTCGTTGCCGAGGTTGTTGAATGCCTCTTTGAGCGCCTCGACCGATCCCTGGACGTCCCCTTTGATGATGACTTTCAGCTCTTTGATCTCGCCTTCCTGAATCATCGCCGACAGGTCTTCGAGACTCCCGGCGGTGACCTCTTTGGCGCGGTCGGCCATCACCTCTTTGCGGCGCTGCTCTTCGACGTGCTCGGTGATGCGCTGGGCGTCCGACTCGCTGTCGACGACGAAAAACGGCTCGCCGGCCTCGGGCACTCCGTCCAGCCCCGTGATCTCGACCGGCTGACTCGGCCCCGCCGTCTCGACCGACAGGCCGCGGTCGTCGCGCATCGTCCGTACGCTGCCGTGGAACTGCCCACTGACGATGATGTCGCTCGCATGCAGGGTGCCGCGCTGAACCAGCGCCGTCGCGACCGGCCCGCGGCCCGTGTCGAGTTCGGACTCGATGACCAGCCCCTGCGCGTTGCGGTCCGAATTCGCCTCGAAATCCTCGATTTCGGCCTGCAACTGCACCGACTCGAGCAACTCGCCGATGTTCGTCCCCTCGAGGGCACTGACGTCGACGTACAGCGTCGTCCCGCCCCACTCCTCGGGGATGAGTTCGTACTCGGTCAACGCCTGTTTGATGCGGTCGGGATTGGCCGTCGGCTTGTCGATTTTGTTGATCGCGACGACGATCGGCACGTCCGCGTCCTGGGCGTGATTGATCGCCTCGACGGTCTGGGGCATCACCCCATCGTCGGCGGCCACCACCAACACCACGATGTCGGTCGCCTTCGCCCCGCGGGCTCGCAGCGAGGTGAACGCCTCGTGGCCGGGCGTGTCGAGAAACGTCACCGCTCCGTCGCCCGTGTCGACCTGATAGGCGCCGATGTGCTGGGTGATCCCGCCGGCCTCTTCGCCCTGCACGTCGCTCTCGCGCACCGCGTCCAGCAGCGTCGTCTTCCCGTGGTCGACGTGCCCCATCACCGTCACCACCGGCGGCCGCGGCTCCAGCGATTCTTCCTCGTCGGGCGAGGTGTCGTAAAAGTCCGTGATGTCGAAGGCGACGTTCTCGACGGTGTAGCCGTACTCGTCGGCGACGAGCGTGGCGGTCTCGTAGTCGAGGGTCGTGTTGACCGTCGCCTGCATCCCCGACTCCATCAACGTCATCGCCACCTCGCCGGCTTTCACCCCCATCTCTTCGGCGAGATCGCCGACCGTGATGACGTCTTCCATCTCGATGACGCGCTTGTGCTCGGCCGCCTCGGTAATCTGAGTCTTTTGGGGCGCCTGCCTGTCTTTGTTTTTGCGCTGGCGGCGCGCCGAGTGTCCATCCTCGTACAGATCCTGCCCTTCGACGACCTGGCGGGTGCGGTGGCGGCTTCGCCGACTGTCGCCCTCTTGTTCTTTGTCCTTCTTGGCCTTTTTCTTCTCCTTCTTTTTCTCCTTTTTCGGCTTGAAATCCTTCCCCTCGGCCGCCAACCGATCCTTGATGACATCCTGGTTGATTCGGCCCGTGACTTCGGCCCCGTCCTCCTCCGGCACTTCCTCCGCGGCCGCCGGCGCACTCGAGGGAGCCGCCTCCTCGTCGGAGGGTTCGGCCGGTTCGTCGGCCTCGGGGGGCTTGGTCTCCGCCTCGTCGTCCTCCGAGGCCTGTCTCTGGTCAGCCTCTTCGGCAGACTCGTCTTGCTCGGCCTCTTCCTCGTCGCCCTCCTGTTCGCCCCCCTCCTCGTCGGGCGCTTCGGCTTCGGCTTCGTCCGGCTGTTGCTCCTGCTCGACCTCGGCCCCCGCCTCTTGTTCCTCCGTCTCCTGCTGCGGTTGGGAAGCCTCGGCGGCCGCCTGTTGCTCCTGGTCGGCCTCCGCCACCTCGGCCGCCGACTCCTCCTGATCGACCGACTCCTCTTGTTCGTCGTCCCCGGAGCGCCGGCGCACGACCCCTCCCACGTCGGCCACGTCGGCCTCCGCCTCGTCGTCCTCCGAGCTGTCGTTTCGCCGGATGACCGTCGGTCCGATCCCGTCGTCGCCGGAATCGGCCTCGACAGCCTCCTCGGCCTCCGCCTCGTCGGGCTCGTCCAACGCCTCTTTGAGCTGTTTGACCTCGTTTTCATTGAGGCGGGTCATGAAGTTGTTGACCGTAAACCCCAAATCGAGGTCGTTGATACGGGTCACCAGCTCTTGTTTGTTGTAGCCGAGTTCGTCGGCGAGCTCGTGTACGCGTTGTCCTTCGACTTGCATGTGCACTCCGCTTCTTGCTCGGCGGATTCCTATCGAGGAATCCAGGCAAAATTGTTCGATCGAAAAGCTTCTCGGGTGGCCGGACTCACCGACACCTTTGAATTAAGTCGGCGAGCGGCTCGATTCAACCCTCGTCTCCGTTCGTCTCGATGCAGATCCATTTCTCGGCAGTCCGTCCGATCGATTCGGCGCTCTTCCCGCCGCGCACACCGGCGATGACGACGTTCGTCCCGAGCGCCTCCGAGAGCATCCCGGACGCAAGCTCGAATCGGGCGCGGCCGGAGGGCTCTCCGAGGCGTTCGGCGAGCGTGCGAGCCTCTCGGCCGGCCTCCCGGTCGATCAACACGACCTCCAGGTCACCGCCGTCGGCCATCCGTGAGGTCGCTCCCCGCCCGACGGCCAGATCGTCGAGCCGGCGCGCTTCCCGGATGCGCTCTCGCATCCGGACCTGCAGTCCCGTGCGAACTTCGTCGACGATCGCCTCGCCGTCCAGCTCCCGCAACGGCGTCTCGAACGCCCGGGAAAACCCGGCCCATGCCGCCGCCCGGATGCATCCCGGTAGCGGATGGACGAACGCCGAGCGTCCGGGAGCGCCGCCGCGCATGTCGAACACGAGGCCGACCGAATCGTGATAGACGAAACGCTCCAGATCGCGCCGGCAGCCGGTTTGCCGACAGCCGACGCACTCGACCTCGGCGGACTCCTCATCCGATGGCGACATGATACGATCCCGACAATAACGGGAAGAAACGCGCTCGTCGACCTCGTAGCACGGGGCGCCAGCGGCGGGCTGGCAAACGGCCCGACCGACGGCATCATTCCCGGCCTCGTCACCGGGGGCGACTATTCGGCTTCGGGCCGGGCTGCCGCCTCTTCGTCTTCCGCCGACTCGGCGTCTTCGGTCTCCTCGCGTTCGGCCTCGGCGTCGACTTCGGCGGCCTCCTGGTCGGCGGCCTCCTCGGCTTCCTCGACCTC
>CAZRLK010000139.1:0-10470 GCA_964600555.1 uncultured Bradymonadales bacterium | reverse complement strand
CGGCGTCGACTTCGGCGGCCTCCTGGTCGGCGGCCTCCTCGGCTTCCTCGACCTCCTCGGCGTCCTCGACCTCGTCGGACTCCTCGTCCTCGTCGTCGGCGGTCTCGGCCTCCTCGGACTCCCCGTCGTCTTCCTCGGCGTCGTCCCCCTCCGCCGCGACCTCCTCCGCCCGATCCGACGACTCCTCGTCGTCTTCGTCTCCGGACGCCTCCGCTTCGTCCTCCTCGGACTCGGCGGCGGTCTCGTCGGCCTGTTCGTCTTCCACGTCGGAGGGTTCTCCCTCCTCTTCCCCGGCGGCCTCCGCCGATTCGGCCTCGGAGGCCTCGTCGCCCTCCTCGGCTTCGCCTTCCGCCTGTTCGTCCTCCTCGTCCCGGGCCTCGAACTCCTCTCGGCGCTGCTCGATCTCCTCGTCGCTCAGACCCAGATCCTGCTCCAGGTACTCCTGGGCGGCGTACCAGATCTGTTTGCCCTTCTTTTCGTGGACGTCGACATCTTCGGCCATCTGCTCCGGGTCTTCCTCGAAGGCGATGTGGTCGATGGTCTTGTAGCCGGCGTGGTAGAACTTCTCGGAGAGCTTCTGGCCGATGCCGCGCACCTTCTCGAGCTCTTTCATCTCGCGCTGCTCGGGGGTCATCGCCTCCAGCGACCCGGGATCCGGGCGCGCCAGAATCTCTTCGGCCGCCTCGATGATCCGCTCGGCGGCCTCCTCGTCGATGCCCGGAATCTGCGACAACTCGCCGGTATCTGCGGTGGTGATGTGCTCGAGCTTGTTGTAGCCGAGCCGGAACAGCGTATCGATCATGTCCTCGGTGATCTCGTCGAATTCGACGAGATTCTCGCGCGCCTCCTCCATCATGTTGTCCAGGCGCGTCTCCGAGATGATGTCGAGGTTCCAGCCGGTCAACTGGGCGGCGAGTCGGACGTTCTGGCCGCCCCGCCCGATCGCCAGACTCAACTGGTCGTCGGGGACGATCAGCTCCATCGTCATGTTCGTCTCGTCGATCAGCACCTTCGAGACTTCCGCCGGGCTGATGGCGTTGCAGACGAACCGCGCCGGGTCCTCGACGTACGGGACGATGTCGATCTTCTCGCCGCGCAGCTCCTCGACCACCGACTGCACTCGCGATCCCCGCATGCCGACACACGCGCCCACTGGATCGACGTCGCTGTCCTGGCTGTACACGGCGACCTTGCTCCGCACACCGGGCTCGCGGGCGACCGCGACGATGCGCACGATCCCTTCGTAGATCTCCGGGACCTCGGCCTCGAACAGCTTGATCAGCACCTGCGGATCCGCCCTGGTCAACACGATCTGCGGGTCGCGGCTCGAGCGTTTCACCTCTTTGATCATCGCCTGCAGGCGGTCGCCCGGGCGATAACTCTCGCGGGGCGTCTGCTCGCTTTTCGGCAGGATGGCGTCCGCGCGGCCGAGATCGATGATGATGTTGCCCTTCTCGAACCGGCGCACGATGCCGGTCACCATCTCGCCGCCGCGGTCTTTGTACTCGTCGTAGATGTTGTCGCGCTCCGCTTCGCGCACCCGCTGGATGATGACCTGCTTGGCGGTCTGGGCGGCGATCCGGCCGAACGTCGAGTTGTACGAGTCGAGATTCAGGATCTCGCCGAACCGCTCGTCCTGGAGTTTGGCTTTGTCCTCGTCCTCTTCGCGATAAAAGATCTGGAACAAAAGCTCGTCGCCCGGCTCGGCGTCGAACCCCGCCTTCTGGACATCCTCGACCGACGCCTCGCGATACGGGTTTTCGACCTCCTCGTTGACGGTCACGATCTGATACAGATCGATCTGGCCGGTCTCCTCGTTGAACTGCGCTTCGATCTCGCGCTGTTCGCCGTAGGTCCGGCGCGCCGCCGTGAGAATCGCCGCCTCGAGCGTCTCGATCAGCGTCTCGCGCTCGATGCCTTTGTCTCGTCCAACCTGGTCGATTACGCTCTCAAGATCCATGGCTTACCTACCGTGTGTCGGTACCTCTGGCCGACCTTCCGGCCGGCACTCGTTCGTTCAGAAATCGTACTTGAGTCGCCCTTTCTTGACCTGCTCCCAGTCGATCCGCGCCGCCTGATCGAGGCCGTCGACCTCCAGCTCGAGCGTCTCGTCCTCGAAGCCGACCAGCGTGGCGACGAACTTGTTTTTGCCGTCGACCTGCACCCGCGTCACCAGCTCGACCTGCTCGCCGATGGCGTTTTCGACGTGGCGCGGCTTGTTGAGCGGCCGCTCGAGGCCCGGACTCGAGACCTCCAGGACGTAATCCTCCGGGATGCGATCGTCGGCATCGAGATACGCCTCGATGTAGCGGCTGACCTCGGCACACTCGTCGACGCCGATCGCGTCGGCTTCGGGGTCGACCTCTCCGAGCCGCTCGACATACACCCGAATCAACCATCGGCCCCGGACGCCCGGTTCGAAATCGAACAACTGCAGGCCGTGCGCCTCGGCCGCCTCTTCGGCCCACTGCTCGAGCTGCTCGCGGACCTCGTCGGTCAGCGGCTTCGTCTCGCCGGCCTTCTCGTCGCGGTCGCGCTGTCGGCGCCCGCGCCGTCGCCGGCGGCGTCTGTGATCGTCTCCGCTCACGCTTCGTCCTCGTCGTCGTCTCACTCGTCGTTCCGCCAACCGGTGCCGGTGGCTGCGCCGAGCCGGCACCTACAAATCGGCCTCGCGCGTGGCGACACGTGCGGCCGAAACCCGACCGCGCCGTTGCCTGCGCCGAGGGCGGCGAGGAGAGCGTCGGGCGCATCGCCTCTCGCGACCGCGCCGACCTCCAGCCGCCAACCAGAATGCGCATGCAATAAAAAAAGCGGGTTGGCGGACCCGCTTTCGCACATGAACTGCGAAAACTGTTCGCACCGCATTCGCGGTACTCGGCCGGGAAAACGAACCGACAGACTCGAACATTCCGCCGATTCGCTCTCTCAGCCGCTGGCCCACAAATATCGAGGACGAACGCCGCATGTCAAGTGGCGCTCGCCTTTCCACGCACACCGGCTTCGCACCCGCGCACACTCTTATTAATAAAGCGGCGCACCTTGTTCTCACCCTCGCTGCGACTAACATCCATCTCCCGATACGCGCCTCTCGATCTCGGAGCCGACCGATGGACGTCTCGCTCGTGCAGCTTCGCTCGACCCGCGAGGTCGACGAGAATCTCGCCACCTGCCGCCGCCTCGCCGACCGGGCCCTCGAGCGGGGGACCGACTGGATCTTGTTTCCCGAAAACGCCCCGTTTCTCGGCTCGGACGGCGAGAAGATCGAGGTCGCCGAACCGCTCGACGGCCCGATCGTCGACCACTTCCGCCGGATCGCCGCCGAGGGCGAGGTCTGGGTCACGCTCGGCAGCTTTCCCGAACGCATCGACGGCGAAGAGCGCACCTACAACACCCAGGTCGCCATCGATCCATCCGGCGAGATCGCCGAGGTCTACCGCAAGATCCACCTGTTCGACGTCGATGTCGAGGGCGGACGCTCGTTTCGGGAGTCGGACCACGTCAAAGGAGGCTCCGGAACCGTCTGCCTCGACCTCGAGCACGACCACGAGCAGTACCGCACCGGCCTGACGATCTGCTACGATCTGCGCTTTCCCGAACTGTACCGCGCGCTGGCCGCCGACGGGGCCACCGTCGTGACCGTCCCCTCGGCATTCACCCTCCAGACCGGCCGCGACCACTGGCATCCGCTCCTGCAGGCCCGCGCGATCGAAAACCAGTGCTGGGTGCTCGCCCCCAACCAGTGGGGCCACCACTTCGGCCGACGCTCCTCGTACGGCCACTCCGCCGTCTACGATCCCTGGGGCCGGCGGGTCGCCTGCGCCTCCGACCGCGAGACCGTCGTCCACGCCACCATCGACGCGGCCTACCTCGAGGAGGTGCGCACGAAGATGCCGTGCCTCGAACACCGGCGACTAGATGAGTAACGACGATCGGAGGTCTGAGCTCGGAGGTCGGAAATCGGAGATCCGAGATCAGGGAAGTTTCGAGTTCCAATCTCGGATCTCAGACCTCCGATCTCCGATTTCCGATCTCCGATCTCCGATCGCTGTCCGCCCCACACGGGATGAATCCTCCCGCGCCATCTGTTATGCAAGCGCGTCGCGCCGAAAGTCCCGGAACGATTCGGTGAGATCATGGCCCGCCTACTCTCCGTCCTGTCGATCGCGCTCCCCGTTTTGTACGGGGGCATCCTCGTGGCGTACATCCGCCATTTTTTCGACGACGAGGCCGGCGAGCGCTTCTGGGGCAGCGGCGTGTTGTACGGGGTGCTGGCGGTGCACGCGGCGTACCTGGTGGTGCTCGGCGTCGAGACGGGCCATTTTCCGATCGCGAGCAAATCCGAGTTTTTCTCGCTCCTGGCGCTCAGCGTCGGCACGACGTACGCCTTCGCCGAGCGCCGCCACCGGGAGGCGAATACCGGCCTGTTTTTCGTCGCCCTGGTGTTCGTCTTCCAGCTCGCCAGCTCGTGGATGACCGGCGACCCGGGCGTCGTCCCCGCCCGCTCCAGCAACCCCCTGTATGGCACGCACGTGATCTTGATCGTCTTCGGCTTCGCCGGACTGACCGTCAGCGCGCTGTACGCCCTGATGTATCTGATGCTCAACCGCCAGCTCAAATCGCGCCAGCTCGGCCTGATCTTCCGCCAGCTCCCCGCCCTGAACGTCATCGAAAAAATGAGCGGGCTCGCCACCACCACCGGGGTCGTGTTGCTCGGGCTCGGGCTCGTGCTCGGCCACTACCTGGCGGTCGCCGAATACGGCGGCCTGGCGATGCTGACGCACCCGATGATCATCGTCGCCGACGTCTTCTGGATCGGCTACCTGGTCGGACTCGTCGCCGCCCGCTCCCGCGCGCTCTCCGGCGTCAGGGCGGGCTATCTGTCGGTCGGCGCCTACGTGTTGTTCATGAGTTCGATGGTCGTGGTGCTGACCCAGTTCGGGACCTTTCATACGTTTTCATGAGCGGACGGTCGGCCCGACCCGACGGCCGGCCGCTCGACTCGCAGTGACGTCGCATCCGGTTCCCCGCCGCCGACCCGCGGCGGACCCGGCCCGACGGGATCGCACGCAGTATCCATGGAGCGACCGACGACATTGCGGCTGTTTTCGTACAGCCACCACGACACCCCCCTCGCCCAGCGCGATCGCCTGGCGTTTTCGCCTCGCCAGATCCGGGAGTTCCTCCCGGCGGCGGCCGAGCGCTTCGGCGGCGAGTTCGCGGTGTTGTCGACCTGCAACCGCACCGAGTTTTACCGGTGGGGCGAGCGCCGCGAGGAGCTGTGGCCGGAGCTTCGCGAGTTCATCCTCGAGTTCAAGGACATCGACGACGGCGAGGCGATCGACGAGCCGGAGGCGTTTCGCCGCGCCGACGCCGCCCGCCACCTGTTCCGCGTCGCCGCCTCGCTCGAATCCCTCGCCCTCGGCGAAAACGAGATCCTCGGCCAGGTCAAAGACGCCCACCAGCTCGTCCTCGACGCCGAGCCCGAGGCGCCGGTCGTCGACGAGCTGTTCCAGTACGCCATCCGCGCCGGCAAGGAGGTCCGCACCGACACCGCCCTGTGCGAGGGCTCGGTGTCGGTCAGCTCGGTCGCCGTCGACCTGGCCGCCAAGATCTTCGGCCGACTCGACGGACGGACCGTCATGCTCGTCGGCGCCGGCGAGACCGCCGAGACGGCGGCCGAGCATTTCCGGAAGGCCGGCGTCTCCGATCTCGTCGTCGTCAACCGAAGCCGCGACACCGGCGAATCGCTCGCCGATCGCTTCGACGGCGAATACCTTCCCCTCGAGCAGCTCGACGAGGCCGTCGCCCGGACCGACGTCGGGGTCGTCGCCACCGGCTCGCAGGAGCCGCTCGTCACCCGCGAGATGGTCGCCGACGCGATGCGGGCGCGCCACCAGGAGCCGATCTTTTTGATCGACATCTCCAACCCCCGCAACGTCGAGCCGGCCTGCGCCGACCTGCCGTCGGTGTACCTGTACAACATGGACGATCTCCAGCAGGTCGTCCGCGAGAACCTCGCCTCGCGCAAAGACGAAATCCCCGAGGCCGAGGCGATCGTCGAGGCGTACGTCGACCGCTGGCTCGAGTGGGTCCAGCAGCTCAGGGTCACCCCGACGATCTCGTCGCTCGCTCAGTATTTCGAGCGGATGCGCAAAAAGGAACTCGACCGGCTCGACGGCGACGTCACCGACGAGGAGCGCTCGCGCATCGAGGCCTTCTCGAAGGGGCTGGTCAAAAAGCTCTTGCACCCGCCGATCGACACGCTCCGCACCGCCGTCGAAGAGGGATCGCTGACGGCCGAACACATCGATCTCGTCTGGTCGCTGTACGATCTGGACGAGGCTCAGGAGGATTCCGATGAAACTTAAAGCCGGCTCCCGCACCTCGAACCTGGCGATGTGGCAGGCCCGCCGCATCGAACGGCTCCTCACCGACGCCCACCCCGAGATCGAACTCGAGATCGTCGGCATGAAGACCATCGGCGACAAGATCCGCAACCGCCCGGTCCCCGAGATCGGCGGCCAGGGGCTGTTCACCGAGGAGCTCGAGCAGGCACTGTTGATCGAGGAGGTCGACTTCGCGATCCACTCGCTCAAAGACCTCCCCTCCGAGCTTCCCGACGGGCTGGTCTACGCCGGCAGCCCCGAGCGCGGCACGCCCGAAGACGCCTTCGTCTCGCTGCGCCACGATCGGCTCGACGAGCTGCCCGAGGACGGCGTCGTCGCGACCGGCAGCAGGCGCCGCCGCGCCCAGCTTCGCCGCCACTTCCCCGGGGTGCAGTTCGAGCACCTGCGCGGCAACATCGGCACGCGCCTCGACAAGCTCGACGAGCACGGCTGGGACGGCATCGTGATGGCGGCGACCGCCCTCGAGCGACTAGACCGCGAGGATCTGATCACCGAGCGCCTCGAGCCGACGGATTACGTCCCGGCCGTCTCGCAGGGGGCGCTCGGCATCGAGCTCAAGGACGACCGCGACGACGTCCGCGAGATCCTCCAGGCGATCTGGCACGAGCCGACCGTCGCCGCCTGCACCGCCGAGCGCGCCTTCATGCGCCGGCTCGAGGGGGGCTGCACGGTGCCGCTCGGCGGGTACTGCCGCCGCGAGGATGGCGAGTGGGCGTTTTACGGCTGGGTCGGCGACACCGCCGGCGAGTCCGTGCTCGCGGACCGCAAAAGCGGCGCCGACCCCCGGGCGCTCGCCGACGCGATGGCCGAGGAGTTCATCGACCGCGGGGCGCGCGAGATCCTCGGCCGCGACCGGGAGGACCAGTCGTGAGCGACCGCGCCGACAGCCCCGGGCGAAACGCCGAGCCGACGCGCGTCGTCTACACCGGCACCTCGGCTCCGGACGAGGTCCCGGCCGGCCTCGATCTGCGCCACGCCCCCCTGCTGGCCGCCGAGCCCGTCGAGATCGACCGCGAGCGGCTCCGCCGCCTCGCCGACCGACCCGTCGGCCTCGTCGTCTACAGCCGTAACGCCGTCCGCGCCCTCGAGCAGACCGGCGCCGACCGCGCCCTCGCCCCCCTCGAGCGCCACACCTGGTGGGCGGTCGGCGACAAGACCGCCAGCGAGCTGGCCGAACGACTCGGCGTCTCCGCCCGCGTCCCCGCCGACCAACACTTCGAGGGGCTGTGCGACGCCCTCGCTGACGCCGACCTGCCCGCCCGGCTGGTCAGCCTCTCGCTCGAGGGCAAATTCCGCGACCTCGGCCCCGTGCTCGACCCGCGCGGCATCGACTTCCACGACCTCCCCGTCTACCGCACCGTCGCCGTCGACTACGCCCCGCCGTACGACGAGTTCCGCGAGGCCGACTGGCTGATCTTCACCAGCTCGCGCGGCGTCCGACACTTCTTCGCGCTCGACGACGAGTCGGCCCCGCCCCTGCCCGCCGACGTCCACATCGCCGCCATCGGCCCGAAGACCGCTGCCACCCTTCGGGACCGCGGCCACGACCCCGATCTCGTCCCCGACCACCCGAGCAAATCCGCCATCGTCGAGGCGATCGCCGAACGCACGTCCGCCTCAACCCCCGACCCCGACCCGAGGAGCCAACCGTGAATGCACGCGAACGTTTCCTGGCCGCCTGCCGCTGCGAGCCCGTCGACCGCCCGCCGGCCTGGATCATGCGCCAGGCGGGCCGCTACCTGCCCGAATACCGAGAGCTGCGCGAGGACCACTCCTTTCACGAGGTCGTCGAGACCCCGGAGCTCGCCTGCGAGGTCACCCTCCAGCCGCTGCGCCGGTTTGCGCTCGATGCCGCGATTTTGTTCTGCGACATCATGGTCATCCCCGAGGCGCTCGGCCAGCCGTACGGCTTTCCCGAGGGGGGCGGCATCGAGATGGATTTCGCCGTCCGCTCGCGCGAGGACCTCGCCCGCCTGTCGACCGACGGGGTCGCCGAGCACCTCGCGCACGTCGGCGACGCCCTCGAGCTGACCCGCCAAAAACTCGGCGGCGAGCGGGCCCTGATCGGCTTCGGCGGCGCGCCGTGGACCCTCGCCACCTACATGGTCGAAGGGGGCAGCGCCGACGAAAAGCAGCACACGAAGACGCTTTTTCACGAGGACCGCGAGCTGTTCGACGACCTGATGACCCGCATCACCGAGGCGACCATCCGGTACGTCGAGCTGCAGATCGAGGCGGGCATCGACGCCTTCCAACTGTTCGACAGCTGGGCCGGCGCCCTCCCCGCCCACGCCTACCGCGAGGCCTCGCTGCCGTACATCCGCCGGGTCGTCGAGGCCGTCGACGAGCGCGTCCGGGTGATCGTGTTCGCCAAGCACATGAGCCACCTCACCGACGACCTCGCTGAAACCGGCGCCGACGTCGTCGCCGTCGACTGGACCGTCGACATCGACCGCATCCACGACGAACTGCCCGACGATGTCGCCGTCCAGGGGAACCTCGACCCGACGCTCCTCGACCTCCAGCCCGACATCGTCGAGGCCGAAACCGAGCGCCTGCTCGAGACGATGCGCGGACGCGACGGATTCGTCGTCAACCTCGGCCACGGGATCCACCCGACGGCGAACATCGAGAGTGTCGCCCGCATGATCGAGACCGTGGGTCGAGCATCGACTGGCTCGTCGACGTAAAGGATCTCGTCGACGTAAAGGATCTCGTCGACGTCAACGTTCTCGATCTCCGTCAACGCCACGATCCCCACCCACACTCGGCATCGCTCGCCGGCGAATCTCGTGCATCCCCCACCCGTGCTGGAGCGCGATACGACGCGATCTCGAGGGTGGTCCCCCACCCTCGGGCCGCCACCGACTTTCCAGCCGAACCATGCCGGGAATCCCTTCCCCCCGCGAGCCGACCCCGAGCTTTTCCCTTCGTCGAATCCTTCGTTCGACCGTGACGGCTCGCTCGAACCTTCCCCACCCATCCTTCGCGCGGCAGGCGAGGGTCGGCTCGAGGATGGTCCCCCGAGGTGTTCGCGACACGCGACCCTCGGCGACTCCTTCCCCACCCACCCTTCTCGCGGTCCATCGGGGTCGGCTCGAGGATCCCCCACCATCGTTCTCGCGGAACATCGGTGTCGGCCGAACCTCGGGCTCGATGGTCCGCACGCAAAACGTCCCCTGGCCTCTCCTGCCCCTCCATCCTTCGCCAACCCTCGCCTCTCGGAACATCGGTACCCACCCATGGTGTCTCCGGGGGTCGAGGGTCGGAAAAAGGGTGGGGATCGATGGTCTTTCCGAGGGTCGAGGGTCGGGCTGAGAGCGAGTCAGTTGTCGCGCTCGGCGTCGGGAATGCGGTGAGGTCGGTGAGGCGGTGAGGTCGGTGAGGCGGTGAGGTCGGTGAAAGGCTGACATCGGTGAGGGGCTGAGCGCCGGACGCTGAAGAAGCAGCTGAGGATCGCTGACGGCGCTGCGGTGCAAACAACGCGGCGTGGGGTGGTCGACCGAGGGGGGAGCGGCGTCTCATCTCCCATCGGATACCCGCGAAGAGAAGAAGCGTTCTCGCGGCAGCGAAGGCGAACGCGAACGCGAGAGGGATGAAAAGCGGGATACCGAACCCACCCCCGCGTTCCAGGAGGTTGCGGACGAGATCGGGGAGCGCTTTCGAGAAGCGCTCGACGCACTTTCGTAACCTGTCGGGAACGTTGTGGGCATAGAATATCCGACCCTCGGGGACGTCCTCGAGATCCACCAAAAAGAAATTGCAGTATCAGGGGGGCCGCCTACGCCTGCAAATGCCCCCTACTTGGATCGCATCCGAAAAAGAACGAGACCCCGCAATCAAGCGGTGTTTCGACGAGTCGTGTGTCTTCCCCTGAGCGGATTCCCGGGCGTGAGATCCGGTCGTTCGAGTTCTCAAACGATCTCGTAGCCCCGGTCGCAGGCGACCCACGATCCTCGTAGCCCCGGTCAAAGGCCGGGGTAGTATGCCTTTTTAGGCATTTTTATGCTCGTAGCCCCGGTCGCAGGCGACCCACGATCCTCGTAGCCCCGGTCAAAGGCCG
>CAZRLK010000138.1:0-13917 GCA_964600555.1 uncultured Bradymonadales bacterium | reverse complement strand
ATCGGAAATCGGAGAGGCGTACGGCGAAGTGGATCGGAGCTCGGAGGTCGGAGACGCGTCTCCGTGCTCCCCACCTGACGTGCCGCCGGATGTATCCTATAGAGGCTCGCCGACTTCGTTTCTCGCTGCCCCGATGAGCCGCCATGTCCGAAACGACCCCCCGGTCGGCACGCACGCCCGAGCTGCACGGCAGCCCCGGCCGCGGGCTGACCACCGCGACGCTCGCGTTTTTTGCCGGGCTGACGAGCATTGTCTTTTACGGGGCGGCCGGCCCGACGTTCATGGAGGCGCTCGGCCTCACCGGAGCCCACACCGGGCTGTTGCTCTCCTCGCCGCACATCAGCAAGGCCGTCCTGCGGATTCCGTTCGGCGCCTGGGTCGACGAGGTCGGCGGCAAGCTGCCCTTTTTGGTGTTGCTCGGCCTGACGAGCGCCGGGCTCGCCGGCGTCGTCGCCATCCTGTGGATGTACTACCCCGACAACTTCGACGAGTCGCTGTACTGGTGGCTCGTCCTGTGCGGCTTCGTCGGCGGCGCCGGCGGGGCGACCTTTTCGGTCGGCGTCCCGCAGACCTCGTACTGGTTTCCCGCCAGCCGCCAGGGGTGGGCGCTGGGCGTGTACGCCGGCGCCGGCAACGTCGGTCCGGGCATCGTCAACTACCTGCTGCCGGTCGCCATCGGCGCCTGGGGGCTGACGTATGCGTACATCGGATGGCTGACCTTTCTTCTCGTCGTCACCGCCGTGTACGCCCTGATCGCCGTCGACTCGTATTACTTCCAGCTGCGCGACCGCGGCGTCGACGACGAGCGGGCACGCGAGATGGCCGAGGCCGGAGGCCAGGAGGTCTTCCCGTCGGGCGGGACCTGGGCGTCGCTTCGCGACTCCGCGACCAACGGGCTGACCTGGGTGCTCGTCTTTTTGTACACCGTCTCGTTCGGCGGCGGCTTCACGGCGCTGACGGCCTGGTTTCCGACCTACTGGAAGGAGTTTCACTTCCACGACACCGAGACGCTGTGGATGGCGGGCCTGCTGGCCGGGCTCTTTACCGTCTACGGGTCGCTGATCCGCATTCCGGGCGGGAGCCTCAGCGACCGGTTCGGCGGCGAGCGCGTCGCCGTCGGCAGTTTTCTGGTGATGGCCGCCGGCGCGGCGGTGCTGACGGTCGCCTCGTCGACCCTCCCGGCGATCGTCGGCATGGTGATCATCGGCACCGGCATGGGCGTCGCCAATGCCGCCGTCTTCGAGATGGTGCCGGTGTACGTCCCGGATGCCGTCGGCGGCGCGTCGGGCTGGATCGGCGGGCTGGGCGGCGCCGGCACGCTGGTGATTCTGCCGGTCCTCGGGATGTTCGTCGACGGGTACGGCAAGGTCGGCTACGCCCGCGGCTTCGCGGTGTTCGTCGGCCTCAGCCTGCTGTGTGCGCTGATCTCGCTGGGGCTCGACCGCCTCGGCCCCGACCGCGCCCCCGACCAGACGCCCGAGGCGCCGGCCCACTGAATCTCGGCCTCAAACGATCTCGGCCGGCGTCAATTCGCCCTCCCCCGGCGACGGCAAGTCGAGCCGTTCGTCGCCGCCGAGTTCCCGTCGAGTTCCGTATTCGCCGTCGCGGGGGTTTTCGAACACCTCGACCGCCTCCTCCCGGAGATTCACGAGCCAGACGACGGGGACGCCGTGGGCCGCGTACAGGGGAATCTTCGTCTCCCGGTCGAATTCGAGCGAGGTGTCGGCGACCTCGACGACGAGCAACGCATCCTCCGCGCACGGCAACGCTTCGAGATAGTCGTCCGCACGCTGTTCGAGTAACGCGATGTCCGGCTCGGGCTCGGAGCGATCCCCGAGCCGCAGCGGATTCTGGACGCTCACCCGTACCTCGTCGCTCACCTTCTCGTGGAGCAGACGCTGCAGACGCATCGCATGGCCGACGTGCCGACTCCCGATCGGTGTCATCTCGACGATCTCTCCCTCGATGAGCTCGACCCGATCGTCCTCGTCGAAGATGCCGACCTCCCCCATCCTGTGAAACTCGTCGACGCTGAACCGATGGCGCCGGCCTCGACTATCGATCGATGTCGTCATGGGCGAAACTCCTCGTGGGACCCCGGAACGCACCTCGTCTCAATGTAGTTTCGGGCCCAGCGCCGGTCAACGACCCCCGGCGGGACGAGACGTCGCGACGTGGCCGAACGTCGCTCCGGGAGGCGACTAACGCTCCCAACCGAACAGCCGCTCCCAGAGGCTCCGCGGCCGGGCCGGCTCGGCGAGGAGCACCGAGACCTCCAGTTGCTCGATCATCCACCCCACCCCCCGGCGGTCGACCAGCCGCTCCGGACGCGCGGCGACGACGAGCAGTTCGGCCTCGCCCTCGTCGTTCTGGCGGCGATGAGTGCCGCCACCGTTGTGGCCGCCCCGTTCGTCCGCTCCTCGTCCGACGCGTGAGCGAAACTCGCGGCGTTGTGCGCGCCCGGCCTTCCCGGTACACCCGGGCCGACCGTCCAACCTCGCCGCCTCCAGACTCGGAGCAACCCTTGGATCACGCTCGCCGCTTCTCGCTCTCGCCGCTTGTCGTCGCCACGTTCGGGGCCGCCCTCTCGCTCGTCGCCTGCTCGAGCGGGGGCCACGCCCCCGACAGCGGCGACCCCGACCCCGCCCCGCAGATTCGCGACGGCGGGAGCGAGGCCCCCGACGGTGACGGCAACGAGACGGCGGAGTCGGCGACGCAATTGCGGGTCGCCACGTTCAACACCTCGCTTTCGCGCGAGACGCAGGGTCGGCTCACGGACGATCTGGAGGGGGGCGACGACGAGCAGGCCCGACAGGCCGCCGAGATCCTCCAGCGACTCCGGCCCGACGTCGTGTTGCTCAACGAGTTCGACCGCGACGAGCAGGGAGAGGCGGCGGAGTTGTTCGTCGACGCGTATCTGGCGGTCGGCCAGGACGGCGCCGAGCCGCTCGAGATGCCCCACCGGTACCTCCCGCCGACGAACACCGGCGTCCACTCCGGCGCCGACTTGAACAACGACGACGGGGTCGTCTCGACGCCCGGCAGCCAGGCGTACGGCGACGATGCGTTCGGCTTCGGTCTGTACTCCGGCCACTACGGCATGCTCGTGCTCAGCCGCCATCCGATCGTCGACGACGAGATCCGGAGCTTCCGCAAGCTGCGGTGGGCGTCGATGCCGGAGAGCCTGATGCCGACCGACTGGTACAGCGAGGAGGCGGCCGAGGTGATGCGGCTGTCGTCGAAAAACCACGTCGACGTGCCGGTCGAGGTCGGCGGCGGGGTCGTCCATCTGCTGGCAAGCCACCCGACCCCCCCGAGCTTCGACGGGCCGGAAAATCGCAACGAGCGCCGCAACCACGACGAGATCCGATTCTGGCGGGACTACCTCTCGCCGGACGGCGACGCCGAGGCCTACATCGAAGACGACGACGGGACCGCCGGCGGGCTCGGCGACGGGGAGCGGTTCGTCGTGGTCGGCGATCTGAACAACGACCCGCACGACAGCGACGGGCGCCCGGCGGCGATCCGGAGGCTGCTGGAGCATGCCCGCGTGCAGGATCCGGAGCCGACGAGCGAGGGGGCCGTCGAGGCCGCCGAGTCGGACGGCGGCGCCAACACTTCCCACGAGGGGGACCCGGCGCTCGACACCGCCGATTTCGAGGATCGACAGGTCGGCAACCTCCGGATGGACTAC
Organism: uncultured Bradymonadales bacterium; assembly: GCA_964600555.1. Lineage (GTDB taxonomy): Bacteria > Myxococcota_A > Bradymonadia > Bradymonadales > Bradymonadaceae > CAJXPB01. The sequence continues at coordinate 10,223 of CAZRLK010000138.1, read as the reverse complement.
GCCCTCCCCTCGGCCGATCTCACCGTCGACGAGGCGGGCGTCTGGTGGCCGACCGACGACGCCGAGCACGCCGACCTGCTCGACGCCTCCGATCACCGGCCGGTCTGGGTCGACGTCACCGTCGAAGACCCGCCGTAGCGGTCGGCGTCACACCCGCTCGTCGATCTTTTGCTCGTAGACCTCGCGGTCGCGCTCGGAGTACAGCACGAATCGGATCCGCTCGACGGTCTCCAGCTCGTCGAGCATCGGCCAGACCGTCTCCAGGGTCACCTCGGTCGCCTCGTCGAACGGGTAGCCGAACGCGCCGGTCGAGATGGCGGGGAAGGCGATCGAGCGGACGCCGTGCTCGTCGGCGAGCTCGAGGGCGCGCTCGTAGCAACTCGCCAGCAACTCGGCCTCGGGGCTGTCGATGCCCCACCGGGGGCCGAGGCAGTGGACGACGTAATCGTTCGGCAGATCGTGAGCGCCGGTGACGACCGCCTCGCCCGGCTCGATCGGGACGTACTGGCGTGTCTCCTCGGTCAGCCCCGGGCCGGCCGCGCGGTGGATGGCGCCGGCGACCCCGCCGCCGATCTTCAACTGCGCATTCGCCGCGTTGACGACCGCCTCGACATCCTCCTGCGAGGCGATGTCTCCCCGGAGCACTTCGATGGTGATCTCGTCGACCTCGCATCTCTCCATCGTCTCCTCCCATCATATACTCGATTTACAGGGCGCGACCCTGGAGCCGACTCCACCTCGACGCTGTTGTGCGAGATGCATGATGTGGTGAAGTCGCCGCCGAGCCAAGCGTTCGTGCCATCGATTCGGAACACGACCAAACGAAGCCATGAGTGAGCCCGATCGATCTTGCGCCCCGCCCCGGTGAGTACGCCGGCGGTTGCCGCAATCAGCCCGCCGACTCGACCGGAAACCCCCGTTCTCGCCACTCGCGGACGCCGTCTTCGAGGCGGACGGCGTCGAGATCCTCTTTGCGGAGCCTCTCGACCGCTTCGGCGGACAGCACACAGTAAGGCCCGCGACAATAGGCCGCGATCTCGCGGTCGTCCGGGAGTTCGTCGATCCGCTCGTCGAGCTCCTCGAGGGGCACCGAGATGGCCCCCGGCAGGTGAGCGGCTTCGTATTCTTCCCGGGGCCGGACGTCGATCAGAGTCACCTCGCCCTCTTCGACGCGGTCGACGAGTTCGTCGCCCTCGACCGACTCGAGTTCGTGATGGTCGGAGAAGTACCGTTCGACGATTTCCTTCATCTCGAGCAGACGCGCCTCGGCGAGTTCTTCGAGGACTCCGAGCGCATGACCGACCCGGTCGCCGGCCAGCCGATAGGTGACGTGCAACCCGTCTTTTTCGGACTCGACGAGTCGCGCCTCTTTGAGAGTCTTGAGGTGTTGCGAGGTATTCGCCGTCGACTGGTCGAGTCGATCGGCGAGCACCTGGACGGTCCGGGGGCCCTGCTCGAGGATCGCCAGAATCTCGAGGCGGGTCGCACTCGAGAAAGCCTTGCCGAGGCGTGCAATCTGCTCGAAGACCGCCTTGTTGAACTCACGGCTGTCGGAACTCACGGAATCTCCGCGTCTCGAAGGCACATGTCAATTGATTTCCCAACTACTAAAATACCACGCCTTTGCGATCGTCAAGGGGCGATCGAACTCGGCCGTCGAACGAGCGTTTGAGGGGGGAGCGAAGGACGTGTATGGATCGTGAGAGCTGACGACGCCATCGACGGAAACCTCCAGGAGGTCCCATGCCCGACGGCACCGACTCGGATCCGATCTATCTCGACTACAACGCGACGACGCCGGTCCTCGACGAGGTCGCCGACGCGATCGAGCCGCACCTGCGCGGGGAGTTCGGCAACCCCTCCAGCGGGCACGCCTACGGACACCGGGCCGAACGAGCCGTCGAGCGGGCCCGCGAGCAAGTCGCCGGGCTGCTGGGGGCCCGGCCGGAGGAGATCGTATTCACCTCGGGAGGGACGGAGGCGAACAACCTCGCGCTCCGGGGCGCCACCCGGGCGCTCGACGGGCCGGCGCGTCTGGTCACCTCGGCCATCGAGCATCCGGCCGTCGAGGCGACCTGCGAGCACCTGGCCGAGGCGGGTTGGAAGATCGAGCGCGTCGGCGTCGACGGCGACGGGCGCATCGAGCGCTCGGCGCTCGAGGAGGCGATCGACGAGCGGACCGCCCTGGCGAGCGTCATGCACGCCAACAACGAGACGGGCGTCCTCCAGCCCGTCGACCGGGTGATCGACCGGGCGGCCGAGGTCGGTGCTCTGGTGCACACCGATGCGGCGCAGTCGGTCGGCAAGGTGTCGGTCGACGTCGACGCGCTCGGGGTCGACCTGCTGACCGTCGCCGGCCACAAACTCCATGCGCCCAAAGGGATCGGCGCCCTGTACGTCCGGGAGGGGACGGCCCTGGAGCCGATCTTGTTCGGCGCGGCGCACGAGCGAGGATTACGGCCGGGCACCGAACCGGTCCCGGCGATCGTCGGGCTGGGCGCCGCCTGCGAGATCGCCGCCCGGACGCTCGACGAGGCGATGGAGCGGGTCGAGCGGCTGCGCGATCGGCTCTTCGAGAGGCTTCGCGGCGGCGTCCCCGGCCTCGCGCTCAATGGCCATCCGACGGAGCGGCTGCCGAACACGCTGAACGTCCGGTTTCCGAACGTGCGCGGCGACCGCCTGCTGGCGGAGGTCCCCGACATCGCCGCCTCGACCGGCTCGGCCTGCCACGAGGGGGGCGAGCTGCAGGCCTCGTCGGTGATCACCGCGATGGGCGTCGAGCCGGACGAGGCGGTCGGCTCGGTGCGGCTGACACTCGGCCGCCAGACCACCGCCGAAGAAATCGAACGGGCGGCCGAAGGGCTCGTCGAGGCGTGGCAGGCGTGCATCGAGTAGGGCGAACACCCGTCAGCGAGGACAAACTCGAGCGCAACCGATGGAGGTCTGGGCGACGATCCAGCGGGTCCGCGACGATCACCCGGAGGCGGTCGACGTGCCGCTGCCCGAGGAGACCGGCCGAACGGCCGGCAGCGGACGCACCGCAGGTCGGCTCGCACATTCCGATGGACCGATCGCCGACGGGCGGCATGTTTCGGGGCGTGGTTTCGCAGATCCTCGACTCGTCTTCCACGGAGATCGCCATGGCCCTTCGCAATCTGCGCCAGTCCAACATCCGCGACATCCTCTCGAAAAAGACCGACGCCGAGTTGCGCACGGACCTGACGACGGGCCACTCGGCCGACCTGCGCCGCCGGCGCGCGATCGTCGGCCTGTCGATGGTCGGGATGGCGGCGATGGGGGCGGTCACTCTGTTGCAGACCGGCGTACTGGGGCATCTCCCCGATCCCCCCGGCGAGCGGTTCGACTCGGATGCGGCCAACCTGTCCGACGAGGCCTTCGAGTCCGGCGTCCCGGACGCCGCTCTCGACGTGCGCACCCTCGCGTCCAATCTTCCGCTGGCGACGATCGGCGGCGAGCGTCGGGCCCGGGAGCGCCCCTGGCTGTCGCTGATCGCCAGCGGGAAAGCGGCCGTCGCCGCGGGCGGCGCCGCCGATCGGATCTCGTCGATGATCCGCGACCGAACTCCCTGGTCGCCGTACGTGTTGACGAGTGCGGCAGCGAGCATCGGGATTTTCGCGCTCACCGTGCCGGAGGCGGCGACCGCCGTCCGGACGATCTGGAACTGGCTGGTCGACGGGGACTGACCCGCGAGCACCCCCCGGCCGCACGGGGGCCGATGAGTCGGGAGCCCTCGAGCCGGTTGTCCACCCTGCAGCCGCTCGAGCCGTACTTCCTGGCCGCGGCCGCGGTCTCTGTGGGGCTGGCCGCCCTCCGAGCATCCGCACACCGCAGGGGAGACGACGATCCCGGCTGCAACGAAGCGTGCTGACGTTCTCCGGGCTGATGTCTCCGACGGAATTTGCTATGTCGTGCGGTGAATTGAAACGTCGAGTCGCGTCGGCCCATCGTACGGGTCGGAGACTCGATGATTGCGTATGCCCCCGGAATTGCCGTGTCCTCAGACGCGAAACTTGTGCAGCGTCTCGAGCGCGGCGACGAGCGCGCCTTCGAGAAGCTCGTCGACCGCCACTATCCGGCGATGATCCGCCTGGCGAAGACGTTCGTCTCCGACGAGTCGGCCGCCGAGGAGATCGTCCAGGAGACGTGGACGGCGGTGCTCGACGGCCTGGAGGAGTTCGAAGGCCGCTCCTCGCTCAAGACCTGGATGTTCGGGATTCTGACGAATCTCGCTCGGAAACGCTACAAACAAGACGCCCGGGAACGGGCCTGGTCGACGCTCTCGGAGGATCCGCTCGAGGAGGAGGCCTCGCGGGTCTCCGAGTGGTTCAACGACGAGGGGCGCTGGACGAGCCCGCCGCAGTACGGGGCGGGGGACCCGGAGAGCGAGCTGATGCAATCGCGGCTGCTCGAGCGGGTCCACGAGGCGATGGAAAAGCTGCCGGCCCGCCAGCGCGCCGCGGTCATGCTCCGGGACGTCGAGGGCCTGAGTGCCGAGGAGACCTGTGAGGTGCTGGACGTCACACGCGGCAATCAGCGCGTCCTGTTGCACCGGGGGCGCTCCAAGATCCGAGAGGCACTCGAAGCGACGGCGACTCGAGACGGCGAGGCGGGACGATGACAGACTGCGAGGAGTTTGCCGAGACGGTGGGGGAGTATCTCGACGGGCGCCTGCCGTACGGCGAGCGGGTCGGCATGTGGCTGCACCGGGTGATGTGCCCGCCTTGTCGCCACTATGCCGAGCAGCTCCGCCAGCTCCGGGAGTTGATGAACCGGCTCGGCGAGCAGTGGCGCGAGGACACCTCGGAGTGCCCGCCGGCGGAACTCAAACGCGACCTGCTCGATCGCTTCCACCAGCGGTTCGACGACGAGCAGTGATCTCTCAGTCGATGTCGGTTCGAAGATCGTCGCGGAGGTACCGCTCGAGGGTCGTCCGGAGGCGTCCTCTCGCCCGGTGGACGCGGCTTTTGACGCCGTTGGCCGACAGATCGAGCAGCTCCCCGATCTCGTCGAACCCGTACCCCTCGAATTCGTACAGGACGAACGGCACCTGGTAGGCCGGCTCCAGTTCGTCGACCGCCTCGGCGAGCTGGCCGCGAAGTTCGGTCGTCTCGAACGCCTGGTCGGCCCGGCTGCGCCAGTCCGGGGCCGTCGTCTCGACGTGGCGCTCGTCGTCGTGCCCGTCGCCGAGATCGCCGAAGCCGATCTCGTCGCTTCGCTTCTCGCGGCGGACGGCCATCAGCGCCTCGTTGCGCACGAGTCGATACGCCCAGCTTTTGAAGCTCCCCGGCTTGCGGAGCGTCTCGAGTTTGTCGTGCATCTTCAGCATCGCCCGCTGCCAGACGTCCTGGGCGTCCGAGTCGCTCTCGACGATACTTCGGGCGAGGCGAACCAGGTCGCTGGAGTGGCGACACATCAACGATTCGAAGGCGAGCGAGTCGCCGTCGGCCGCGCGACGAACCAGCGTCGCGTCGTCTTCGGCGTGGCGATCCTGGCAGGGCATGGTGGTCGAATCGCTGGTCGGCATCACAAACCTCGTGGGGAGAGAGACTCGGGGAACGTCGAAAGCTCGGAGCACCTGGAAGGGAGCCCCGTCCCTTTCAATAGGTTAGTGCGTCGAACGGGCGAATCGTTACACGAAAAGTTCGGGCCCGGACCTCGACAGCCCCGGGCGCTGCCGGGGGTCGCCCGCCGACGCGATGCGGCGGGTGGCCGGGGTGGGGCGTTTGACATCGGCGAACCGGGGCTACTTTTCGCCGAGCATGCATCCGGCAAGCCGCTCTGCGTTGTTCGAGACGGAGGTGCGAGGGCGCGCCTCGGGCGTCGACCGGCACTTTGCAGCGCTCGTGGCGGGGTCGCGCCCCGACCGGCACCTCCAGGAGGTTGTGGATGGGCTCGAGATCCCGATGTCAGATCGTCGCCATCCTGGCAGCGGCGCTTCTGTGTGTCTGGGGCGCGGGCCCGGTCGCAGCTGAGGACGGTGCCGACGAGGTCGACGAACGCGACGATCACGCCGAGGAGAGCGACGAGCTGGCCGAGCCCCGCAGACGCGAGACGACGGCCGGGGGCGGCCCCGAAGTCACGACGCGGATCCTCCAGCAGATGCACATCCTCAACCGTTTCGCGATCGAGGCCGGCGAGATCGCCGAAGAGCGCGCCTCGGACGGACTCGTTCGGCGCCTCGCCGACCGACTCCTGCGCGACCACCGGATGGCAAGTGACCGGGTCCAGCACCTCAGCACGCGGGTCAACATCTCGCTACCCGTCGTCGACTTCGAGTCCCTCGCCGAACGCCCCTCCGAGCGTCTCTCGGAGCGCCAGCGCACGATGAGTGAGGCGATCGGGCAACTGAAAGAACTCGAGGGAGAGGCCTTCGACCGGGCATACCTCGCGGCGACCCGCGACAACCACCGGCGGCTGCTCGACACCCTCGACGAGTCGGCCGCGGAGATCGAAGAAGACGACGTCGAGGAATTCGTCGACGCCTATCTGCCGATCCTCGAGCAGCACGTGGACCTCGAGCGCAGCGTCCGCCGCAGGTTCGGCGCCGATTCCGCGGATTGACCTCCAGGAGGATGGCCGTGAGTACCGAGAAGACGACCTCGACCGACGCCGGCGAGACGGGGACGCGAGACGCGATCGCGGCGGGAGCCCTGGCGGGCCTTCTCGGCGGTGTCGTGATGGCCCTGGCGATGATGATTCGGGCGGATGCCATCGGGACGGGCTTCTGGCTGCCGATGCGGAGCATCGCCGCCACCTGGTACGGCGTCGATGCCCTGATCGCCGGGGCCGGCGCGGTGGCCATCGGCATCGCCACCCACCTGGCCGTCTCGGCGGGCTGGGGGGCGTTGTTCGGCTTCGCCTCCGGCGAGGAGCGATCGACCGGCGTGTCGTTTTTGATCGGGGTCGCCTACGCACTCGGCATCTGGGGAGTGATGACCTACCTCGCCCTCCCCTGGTTCAACGGGACGTTCGAGGCGCGTCTCGCGCTGCAGCCGTTCTGGTTCTGGTTCGGCCTCCACCTGCTGTTCGGCGGAACGCTCGGCATCCTGACTCCGGCCTTCGCCTACAGTCTCATCCACGACAAGGAATGGGTCGCCCGCGAGCGCACCGCCGATCGCTCCGAGGGGACGCCGGCGGGACCGAACGCTTGATGCTCCGCGCTGGCTCCTTAGATTTGACGATGCCCGGCTTCGTTCGGCGTTGGTGTACCCCAACGAACGGTGGTCGATCATGTCTGTCGACGTCACTTCGCTTCTGCTGGCCCTTCCGATCGTCGCGCTCGTCGCCTTCGGCGTGTACTTCATCCCGAAAGGATGGCGAGAACTTCGAGCACCGGAGGAGGTCTCCGAGCCGAGTCGCTCCGCTCCCGGCGGGCCGTTTCGCTGGGCGAGCTGGATCCTCGCGACGCTTTTTCTGGCAGTCAGCGTCCCAAAGATCGGGGGGCTGGCCGAGATGCTCCACCAGTTCGGCCACTGGGGCTACTCGGAGACGTTCATGTACGCGATCGGGGCAGTCGAGTTCGTCGGGGCGATCCTGTTGCTGATCCCACGCGTCCGGCTGTTCGCCGCGCTCGCCCTCTCCGGAGTGATGGTCGGGGCCATCTACACGCATCTCACCTTCGACTCGGCGGCGCTGGTGGCGCTTCCGATGGCCTCGCTGGCCGCACTCGTATACATCGGTCTCGGAAGCTGGCACCGCGAGTGGGACGCCCGTCCGACACGGGCGGTCCAGGCGGCCGGAGGGGCTTGGTAGACGCCTCGGCCGGTCAGGCGCCGGGGCACTCCGAGCAATCCTCGGGCATGATGCGACCGCGAATGCCGAGTTCGGAAGCGAGATCGCGCAGACCGGTGCGCAACCCCTCCTCGACGACCGGGTGATAAAACGGCATCGTCAGCATCTGACCGACGTTCATCTGGCTCTGATGCGCCCAGGCGAGCAGGTGTGCCATGTGCTCGACCCGGGGGCCGAACATCTCGGCGCCGAGAAATCGCGAGGTCGCGTGGTCGGCGTACAGCCGGACCAGCCCCCGGTTGACGCTCATCACCCGGGCCCGGCCCTGGTTTTCGTACGAGACCTGCCCGACGGCTGTCTGATCCGGGTCGAGATCGGCAAAGGGAGTGCCGACGATGGCCATCTGCGGATCGGAGAAGGCGATCGCCAGATCCGACCGCCGAAGCGCCGCCGAGACGTCCGGATAACAGGCGGCGTTCGCGCCGGCGATCCGCCCCTCGTCGGAGGCTTCGTGCAGAATGTTGCGGTGTCCGGAGGCATCGCCCGCGATGAAGATCGAGCTGTCGCCGCACTGCATGCTCCGCAGGTCGTAGTCGGGAACCCCGTCGTCGTCGAGTTGCAGGCCGGTCGCCTCCAGGTTCAGCCGCTCGAGATTCGGACGCCGTCCCGCCGCCGCGAGCACCTCGTCGAAGACCTGCTGGCCGCGCGCTCCGTCGCTCTCGCGCCACTTCAACAAGATCCCGTCCTCTCGGCGCTCGGCCTCGAGGATCTCGGTCTCCAGGCGCACGTCGAGCTCCTCGTCGAACCGGGCTTTCGCGCAGGCGGCGACGTCCGGGTCGGTGAACAGGCCGAGATCGTCGTACGGATTGAAATACGTCGTCTCGACGCCGAGCCGGTCGAGGGCCTGACCGATCTCGAGGCCGATGGCGCCGGTCCCGACGACGGCCATCTGATCGGGCAACGCCTCCAGCTCGAAGACGTCGGCGCTCTCGAGGACGTACTCGCGAACTCCCCGGATCGACGGGGGAATCCACGGCGACGAGCCGGTCGCCAAAACGACCGACTCGGCTTGGATCTCCAGCTCGTCGTCGACCCTCAATGTCGTCTCGCCGGTGAAACGGGCCTCGCCGCGGATCCGACGCTCCTCGGGCAACTGCTCGGTCGACTCGACGACGAACTCGACGAACCGATCGCGCTCGCGGCGCACCCGCTCCATGACCGCCTGCTCGTCGACCCCCCAGCCGTCGGGGTCGACGCGGAGGCCGAACACCTCGGCCTGCTCGATGCCGTGGGCGGCGTCGGCGGCCGCGATCAGGAGCTTCGAGGGCATGCACCCGACCCGGGCGCAGGTCGTCCCGTACGTCCCCGACTCGATCAGTACCCAGTCCGCCCCTCGTTTGTCGGCTTCGCGCTGGGCGTTCAGCCCCGCAGTGCCGGCCCCGACGATCGCGACCTCGACTTCTCGGGTCTGCATCTTCACCACCTCTGTCGTTTCGACCACGCCCCGCTGAGCCCTCGATCCCCGACGAGATCGCCGGCGAATCTCGCGGCGATGGCCGGCTCCCTGCACGGCCCGGAGGCGGAACTGTTCGCCACGATCGAGATGTAGAACGTCCCCCCGTGCGTTTCAAATCTCCCGGTTTTGGCGCCCGGGACCGGACCGGCGACGCTCGCCAGGCCTCGACGGTCGCCGCGATCCCCGGTCAGACGTGGGGAGGACGCCGCTCGGATTTGTGCTCGGCGGGCTGCTCGGACTCGCGCTCGGCGCGGCGGTCTTTGACTTCCTGCTCGATCCGGCGTTTCGCCCTGGACGCCGCCTCCTGGGCCCGAGTCCCTCCCCGGTCGAGCGCCGCGAGCGTCCCCTCGGTCACCGCTCCGTAGCCGAGATAGCCCATCAATCCGCCGAGATGCGAATCCCAGTCGTAGGCGTCGGGCCGCTCCGAGAGTCCGAGCGCCCAGCTTCCGACTTCATCCTTGAGCAGAAACGACCCGAGACCAAACAGCAATCCCCGTCCCAGGTTCGTCCCCTGTCCCCCTCGCGTAGCGGCGTAGATGGCGGCGGGCACGACCCCGAAGGCGTAGTGGGCGCCCTGCCCGAGGTTCTCGCGCTGGTGCGGCTCGATGTCGTACCCGGCCGCGTCGGCGATCCTGTGGATCAGCATCGCCGAACGGTCCTTGCCCCGAATCTTCGTGCGCGACGGCATCATCCGCTCGATCGTCCCCGGGCTCGCCGAGGTCTCGAGCATGCGCATCGTCCCCTGCTCGACCCGCGAGCTCGGCGCGTCGTGCTCGGTAAAATACGAGGTGATCTTGTCCATCGCCCAGACGCCCACGGCCCCGGCGACGGCCCCCTTGAGAATCTCGATCGCGGTGTTCGATTCATTGCTCTTCTGGCGAGGCATGCAGCCCTCCGTTCCACGAGAGTCGGTCGTCACGAGTCGAAGAAACGCCACGCCAATCGTCATCCACTG
>CAZRLK010000137.1:0-13928 GCA_964600555.1 uncultured Bradymonadales bacterium | reverse complement strand
GGGCACCTCGATCTGCAGGTCGAGCTCCCGCTCGTGGCCGGCATCGACGATCGTCACCGGTCGGTTCGCAGTCGCCCGGGCTTCCCGGCCGTCGCCCGCAGTCAGGGCATCCTCGCCCCGGTTGCCGTCGTCGTCCGTAGCCAGGGCATCCCTGCCCTCGGCGCCGTTGCCCGTAGCCAGGGCATCCCTGCCCTGGACGCCGTGCACGCCGGTCAGAAACCGCGCGACCTCCTCGATCGGCTTCTGGGTCGCCGACAGGCCGATGCGCTGTAGATCCGCGTCGGTCAGGCGCTCGAGCCGCTCCATCGTCAACGACAGGTGCGAGCCGCGGCGGTTGTCGGCGACGGCGTGGATCTCGTCGACGATCAGCGTGCGGGCCGGCTCGAGGGCGTCTCGCCCCTTGCGGCTCGTCAACAGCAGGTACAGTGACTCGGGCGTGGTTGCGAGGATGTGCGGCGGGTCGTCGACCATCCGGCGACGGGCCGACTTCGGGGTGTCCCCGGTTCGCACGAACGTCTCGATGTCGACCGGCTGCTCGCCGCGCTCCTCGAGGATGGTGTTGACCCCCTCGATCGGGGCCTGCAGGTTGCGGTCGATGTCGTAGCTGAGCGCCTTGAGCGGCGAGACGTACACGACCTGGATGCCCGGCTCCAGCTCGCCGGCCACTCCCTGGCGAACGAGATCGTCGATTGCCGACAAAAAGGCCGCCAGCGTCTTCCCCGACCCGGTCGGCGCCGCGATCAGCGTATGCGCCCCGTCCGCGATCGGGCCCCAGCCCTCGCGCTGCGCACGCGTCGGCGCCTCGAAGGTCCGAGTAAACCACGTCTGTACGGCATCTGAAAACATGGATTGCGAACAGCTCGGAAAAGGCTCGGGAGACTCGCATCTCCAAAACGCACGTCGCCTCGTCGATGTTCCCCACCCCCTTCCCGCAGTATCCCCGAGTACCCCCGAGTATCCCCGCAGTACCCGATCCTTACTCGACTTGCTCGAACTCCAGGTCGCCGGCCCGGATGACGAATTCGGTGTCGTTCGCCAGCTCCGCCTCGCGTTCCTTGACCGTCGAGACGGCCCGGTAGCGCACGCGGCACTGCTCACGGGTGTACTCGAGGAGGCAATAGCCGCGTTTGCCGAAGTTGAAGTAGTGGATGTGGGGAAAGGAATCGAGCAGGTAGTCCTGGAGGCTCTCCGGGTCGCCGATGTCGTCGAAATACGACGTGCCGGAGGTGATCGAGGTGGCGACGATCTCGACGCCGCCCCGGCCCTCGGCGCCCGGCTTGTCGTCGTCCTCCGGGAGTTCGGCGAATCCGGCGGTGTGGATGTCGCCGGTCAGGACGGTGACGTTGCGGGTGGCATCGGAGCCGAAAAACTCGAGCAGCCGCTGGCGTTCCGCCTGATAGCCGTCCCATTGGTCGGGATTGACCAGGTCGACCGGGCCGTCCTCGAATTCGAACGGCGTCATGACGGTCTGCTGGCAGACGATGTTCCAGATCGTCTCCGAGCGGGTCATCTCGTCGACGAGCCAGGCGCGCTGGCGGCCGCCGAGCATCGACTCGTCCGGCCGGTCGACCTCCTCGCAGGGAGCCCCAATCTCGCCGTCGCAGACGATGCCGCTTCGGTACTGGCGGCCGTCGAGCACGTACAGATTCGCCAGGTCGCCGAACTGGCGGCTGCGAAAGATCTCGAGCGAGCTCGGATCCTCGGGGAACGGGACCCGGAGCGGCATGTGCTCGTAGTAGGCCTGGTAGGCGTTGGCCCGCATCTGCTTGAAGTCGTCGATCCCGCCCTTGCTCGGCTCGTCGCCGGCGTAGTTGTTGCTGACCTCGTGATCGTCCCAGGTCACCAGCCAGGGACAGTTCGCGTGAGCGTCCTGCAGATTCGGGTCGGATTTGTACAGGGCGTAGCGCTGGCGGTAGTCGTCGACGGTCTCGAGGGTGGGACCGGGATGGTTGCGGACCGCGCCGCCGCCGCCGTACTCGTAGATGTAATCGCCGAGGAAGGCGACGACGTCGAGCGCCTCGTCAGCGAGGTGGCGGTGGGCGGTGTAGTAGCCGTCGGTGTAGTTCTGGCACGACGCCGAGGCGATCCGGAGCCGGTCGGGCGAGGCGTCGGGGCGGGGGAAGGTGCGCGTCTCGCCGACGGGGCTGGTCCACTGGTCGCCGACGCGGAACCGATAAAAATACCAGGTGTCGGGCGAGAGTCCGCGCAGGTCGACGTGGGCGGAGTGGCCGAGTTCGGGCTGGGTGTACAGCCATCCGTCGGCGACGATCTCGCGGAACTCGGCGTCGCGGGCGACCTCCCAGACGAGCGGCACGTCGACCGGCGGCATGCCGCCCCCGTCGAGCGGCTCGGGTGCCAGGCGCGTCCACAGGATCACGCCGTCGGGCAACGGCTCGCCGGAGGCGACGCCCAGGGTGAACGGATCGTCGGGCAGGTCCGGGGCGGGCGGAGGGGGGCGTTTCGGGTTCTCGGAGGTGGTGTCGATGCCCGGCAAGTTTTCGGCGCGGCTGGTCGAACTCGGCATGTCGCCGCAGGCGACCCCGGCGAGGGTCGCGCCGATGAAGCCGAGAAATTCGCGGCGGTCGAGGCGTCCCGAGGCGCGTTCGTCGAGTTGGTCGAGGGCGGGGGAATCGCGGCGATCGTCGGCCATGTCGGGGTCGGTCGAGGACGGGCGGGAGTGGCAGAAAAGAGCGGGTCGGAAGATAGCGGGTCTGGTCGAGGAGTACAAGAACGTGGGGAGGGCGGATTGTGCTCACGAATGATCGTCGGAGCGCTCCTCCGGCAGGTTGCCCTCCGGCGTGCGGTCGTCGCCGAGCTCGAAGTCGGCGCCGACCTCGGAGAGGGTCTCGGCGCAGGCAGCGAGCGGGTCGGCGACCTCCTCGAGATCCTCGAGGGCGTCGGGGTCGCCCTCGCGGTCGACCTCGAGCAGTCCGTCGCGCAGCCGAGCCTCCGGCAGGCGGTCGTGCAGGCGACGAAGGGCGGAGAGGACCCGCTCGTCGCGGAGGAATGCGAGCGCGGCACGTTGCGGTCGGCCGTCGAAGACGTACGCCTCGTCGAGCTCCGGCACGCCGAGCGTCAGCCCTCCGTCCGGTTCACCGAGGCGGTGGGGGCGAAACGACACGTCGAGCGAAGGAAGGGGGACGCGGGCTTTGAGTCGAGTCCGCCGGCCATCTCCCCCCGACGCGGCTTCGGCCGTCGAGTGGTCGAATTCGCCGGTCTCGATGGCGAGCCACGTCCCTTCGATCTCGCCGGAGATCGTCAGCTCGTCGGGGCGCTCGCCGCTGTCGACCTGCAACTCGTAGCGATCGGCGAAGCCCGTCATGGCATCCTGCATGCGTCGCAGACGGCGCGCGGAGACGAGGAAGGCTCCGCCCACCAGGACGAGCGTGGCTGCGGCGACGACGATGACGACCGTGATCCAACTCATGGCGGTGGATCCTGAAACCCCGGGGACGAGAATCTGGCGACGGGGCATGTGTAGCGAACGCGCCCGAAGTTTGTCGAGGTTGGGCGGGGCCCGATCGGAGGTATCGGCGCCTCTCCCCGCACTTTTTTTGTGCGCACCCTGTGGTATGCTCGCCGCCGATTGGCCACGCGAATCGATTCGTACGAAAGCATGGGAGAACCAGATGCGAAAGCTCGTCAGTGCATTGGTCGTCGTCGGATTGGTCGGGGTGCTCGGCGGTTGCGAGAAAGAGGCCGACGAGGGTGAATCGGAGGCGACCCCGGATGTCGGGGAGAGTGCCGAAGAGGAGCCCGAGCAGGAAGAACAGGCGGTCGAACCCGACCCGGACGAGCCGGCGACGGTCGGTGTGACGAGCTTCGCCTCCGATCGGGAAGTCGACGAGATCGTCGAGGCGTTGAAGACCGGGATCGAGGAGGACGAGGCGACGTCGCTGGTGGCGACGATCGACGGCGCCGAGTATCTCGACACGGAGGACGACGAGGAGGCACCGGCCGGCCAGCTGGTCGTCTTCACGAACCCGAAAATGGAGACGCCCTTCGTCGAGAAGTCGCTGCGGGCCGGCTTCGAGTTGCCGCAAAAGGTGCTGGTCCGCGAAGATGGAGGGGCGACCAGCGTCAGCTTCAACGCGCCGGCCTACATGGCCAAACGCCAGGGCGTCGATCAGCTCGATTTGTTTCTGGGGCAGATGGAAAACGGGCTGGTCGGGCGGCTCGAAGAGGCGACGAATGCCGAGGTCGGCGAGATTCCGGGGCGCGAGGCGATCGGCATCGAGGACGGGCAGGGGCTGACCACGCGTGAGAGCCAGAACTCCGCGGAGGATACCGCCGAGGCCCTGGCCGAGCAGGTCGAGGAGAACGACGAGCTGGAGCTGATCGCCGAGTTCGACCACCAGGCGAGCGCCGAACAGGAGGGTCGGGATCTGCGCCCGGTGGCGCTGGTGCTGGCCGCCCATCCGAAACTCGATGCCCCGTACTACCGCGGCTCGGCGACGGCCGGGCTCGACATCCCCCATCCGATGCTCGTGTACGAAGACGAGCGAGGCGCGATCCGGGTCGCCTTCAACGACCCGGAATACGTGCAGATGCGCCACGGGCTCGATCTCGACGACGAGACGCTCGAGAAGACCGACGAGATTCTCAAAAAGGTCGTCGCGAAGGGGACGAAGGAGGACTAACCCACTCTCGTCGGGCGTCGGGCATCGGACGTCAGTCGTCGGGCGTCGGGCGTTGGTGGGCGTCGGGAACGACGAACACACCGTGAGTCGTCAGTCCGGGTGCCAGATCTCCGAGAGGTGGGGATTGCCGCGGATCGTCTCGAGGATTCGCGACCGGACCGACTCGGGTGCGCGGCTCCAGCGATCGTCTCGCTGGAGCGGATCGTGCTCGAGGTCGAACAGTTGCGGGCCTTCGACGTCGGTGTAGATGAACCGCCAGTCCCGGAAAAAGACGCCGAATCCCTCGTGTTCCCAGTGGCGGATCGGGTTGTTGTTCATCGCGATGACCGTCCGGTCGCGCGGGACGGGTTCGAGCAGCGAGTGGCCGGAGAGTTGATCGACGAGGTTGCGCGTCGCCGGGTCGTGCTCGTAGTCGACCAGATCGATGATCGAAGGCACGATGTCGGTGTTGGCGACATTTCGGCGGCGGTTCGTCTTCAACTCCGAGAGGTCGATTGCGTCGGAGGCGACCGGCTCCGGCACGCGGACCAGCATCGGGACCCGCACGAACTCCTCGTACAGCGACAAGATCCGGGGGAGACGATGTTTGCGGGTGGTGTATTCGCCGTGATCGGAGGTCATGATCACGACCGTCTCCTCGAGGCGGCCGTCGCGCTCGATCGCCCGGAAGATGCGGTCGAGCGCCCGGTCGAGCAGCCGCATCGCCCTGCGGTAGTCGGTCGGGCCCTCGGGCCGGCTTTTCAGCAGCGGGCTGGTGGTTTGAAACGGCTTGTGCATCGCATTGGAGTTGTAGACGGCGAAAAACCGCCGGTCGTCGGGGACCTGCTCGAGGTGTTCGTCGAATTGCTCGGCGACGGCGATCTCGTCGGTGCGATAATCCTCGCCGGCGCGTCCGGGAAAGGAGGTCGGGGTGAAGACCGGCATCGGGTCGTCGGCGAAGAAAAACTCCTCGAACGAGGTCGACGAGTAGTTTTGCGCGGAGAGGTAAAACGGCTGCAGGCCCGCGGCACGCGCCCAGTCCCAGGCGAGCGGAACGGTGTGGAGGTGTTCGAGCGGTTCGTCGGGGCCGAGGCCGGTCAGAAGCGACGGGAGGCTGACGTCGGTGGAGGTCGAATTGGTGTACGCTCGATCGAAGGCGACGTACGCGTCGGGGTGGCGGCGAATCCGCCGCTGGAGGCGAGGCATCTGGTCGGTCCGGCTGCCGTCCAGCTTCAGTTCGTGGGTGCCGAGCGACTCGTTGACGATCAGGAGGATGTTCGGGGGGGGATTCCCCGAGCGTTCGGGTCGTTCGGGGAGGGGCTCGCGGTCGGGCTGGTGCAGGCCCGTGTCGTTGGGGACGAAATACGAGCGGATCCCCGCCGTCATCACCGCCAGGTCCGGCGAGAGGTGGCGACCGTCGGCCAGGACGCTGGTGCCCGCCAGACCGAGCACGAACACCAGCGCGGCCAGCAGGGCGGATTCGGTGCGCTCGGTCGGGCCGTCGGCCGCCGCTTCGCCGGCGAAAAACCACCCGGCGAAGACGACTCCCAGCACGAGCGCAAAGATCAGGTTCAGCGGATAGACCAGGTACTCTTCGATGTAGCGCAAAAAGGTCCCGGTTCCGCCGCGTCCGGCGTATTCGAACATGCTGGCCGAGAAGAATTCGCCGAACTCGACGTAGCACTGGTAGGAGCCGACCAGAAGCAGGGCGACCGCCAGGGCGACGACGGCGGCGAACAATCCCCGCCCGAGCAGGCCGAGGGCGTCGCGGCCGAGATTGAGCAGATACCAGAAGGCGAGGCTGGTGACGAGACTGATCGCGTAGACCGGGGCGGAGAAGGTGTCGATGGGCGCCTGTTGGGTGTAGATCCACCAGCCGACCGTCTGGATGACCAGCACGGTCGCCAGCCACGGTTGGACGATCTTGGCGGCACGTGCGAGCAATGCGTCGAGGCAATCGGTCATGACGTCGACAAACCCGACAGCGGGAGACGATGGTCGGTACGGCCAACGAGGGGACGACTGAAGCAGGGCTCCTCCCCACTTCGGAACGATGTAACAGCCGGGAGCGCGGGATCATTCGTCATCGGTCGCCGACGCCCCCGCAAGCGAGGTCACACTCCCGACGCGCCCGGTCGGATTCGCCAGGACGCCGAGAACTCTCGACGCGCCCGGTCGAATTCGCCAAGACGCCAAGACGCCAAGACGCCAAGAACCCCCGGTGCGCCTCCCGCAACCGACGGCACCGGCCGGCGGCGAAGCCGCCCGGGTCGCCGCATTCGGACGCAGAGGAAAAGCCGAACTCCAGGCTTTTCACTGCGCTCCGGTTGCGGCGACGCCCCGGGAGACGATGTCTCCCGGGCCGGTGCCCCGATCGAGTGAGTCCTGTCGCGGATCCGAGGACCCCTCGGCGCAACTGATCCCGGACTGCCGAGAGCCCGAGGACGCCTTGGCGAGCTTGGCGAGCTTGGCGCCTTGGCGTAATTGATCCCGGACCGCCGGGAGCGCGAGGACGCCAGACGACGCTCCCGGCAGCGAGGCTGGTCGGCGACGGGCTCGCATGGCTCGGTCGCTGCTTTCGATGTGATCCAGATCGTGGTACTGGCGTTGAACTTTGGCGAAGATGAGGGAGGGAGCGAGCCTCTCAGAGCCGACCATCCAGGTGTTTTCGCGCGGAGACCGGAGCCATGGATATTTTCAACTACGCCGACGACCTCGATTACGGGGAGCTACATGTCAAAGTCGAACCCGAGATCGGGTTGCGGGCGATCGTCGCCATCCACAGCCTCGAGCTGGGACCGGCGATCGGAGGATGCCGCTTCAACGAATACGACACCAGTGACGACGCCCTCCAGGACGTCATGCGGCTCGGCCGCGGGATGACCTACAAGGCGGCCATCGTCGGGTTGCCCCACGGCGGGGCGAAATCGGTGGTGCTGCGCCCGCCGAATCTGACCGACGATCAACGCCGGCGGATCTTCGAGGAATTCGGCAAATTCGTCGACAGCCTCGGCGGCGACTACATCACCGCCGAGGACGTCGGCACGACCGTCGACGACATGGACGTCATCCACCAGCAGACCGACAACGTGCTCGGGCGGGGAACCGAAGCGGGGGGCGCCGGCGACCCGTCGCCGTACACCGCGATCGGCGTGCGGCGCGGGATCGAGGCGGCGGTGCGATATCGGTACGACCGGACCTCGCTGGAGGGCCTGACGGTCGCGATCCAGGGGGTCGGCCACGTCGGCTATCACCTGGCCGACGAACTCGACGAGCGCGGCGCGAACCTGGTGGTGACCGACATCGATCGGGAGGCCGTCCAGCGGTGCGTCGAGGAGTTCGGCGCGGAGGCGGTCGAGCCGGAGGCGATCTTCGGGGTCGACTGCGATGTCTTCGCCCCGTGTGCCCTGGGCGCGGTGCTCGACGACGAGACGATCCCGACGCTCGGCTGCGACATCGTCGCCGGATCGGCCAACAACCAGCTCGCTGCGGCCCGCCACGACTCCCAGCTTCGCGAGCGCGACATCCTGTACGCCCCCGACTACCTGATCAACGCCGGGGGGCTGATCTACGTCGCCGCCTTTTACAACGAAAACGACATCGACCGGGCCGCCGACAAGATCACCAACATCCACGACCAGCTCCTCGAGGTCTTCGAGCGCGCCGACGCCGACAACATGCCGACCCAGCACGTCACCGACCGCATCGTCGAGGAGCGCCTGGAACTGTAGCGGGCGAGTCGCGGCCTCCCCGTCCGATGGGCGGTCAGGCGCTGTACTGCTGGTGGTACGGTTCGGCGTAGTAAAACTCGGGTGCCTCGCGGATCTCGGTCGTGATCTCGGCCTCCAGCTCGCGCTGGCGTTCCTCGCGCGTCGTCTCGGCGAGTTCGAGTTGCCGCTCGTCGGTCGCAAAGATCGCCGAGCGGTACTGCGTCCCCCGATCGACCCCCTGGCGCATCCCCTGGGTCGGGTCGTGATGGTTCCAGAACATCTCGAGCAGGTCGCGATCCGAGACGACCTCCGGGTCGAAGACCACCCGCACGACTTCGGCGTGGCCGGTCTTCCCGCTGCAGACCTCCTCGTAGGTCGGATTCGGGGTGTGGCCGCCGGCGTAGCCGACGGCCGTGGTGTAGACGCCGTCGGTCTGCCAGAACAACTTCTCGGGCCCCCAGAAACAGCCCATCCCGACGATCAGCTCGCGCATCTCGTCGGGAAAGGGCGGCTCGAGGGGGGTCCCCAGTACGGCGTGCTCGTCGGGGACCTGCATCGACTCGTCGCGGCCCGGCAGCGCCTCGTCCTCGGCGGGAAGGTGGCTTTTTGGGGGCGAATCGAAGATCATCGGTCGGCTCCGTGTCGGGGCATTCTCTTCGGTCGGCTGACTCGTCGGGTCAACGTAGTCGGTCGGCGAAAAACTCCCAACCGTCCTCGTTCAGGCGCGTGCCTGCTGGCGAGCCGTTGAACTTCCGGGGCTCGTGTCCAGATTGATGGTTCGCGGACAACGGGGGGTTGTCGCGCATGAGAGGACGAACTTGGCCCGAGCCAGGGAGGTGCGAGATGCAACGCGACGAGTTCGACTACAACCTCTTTTTCGACGAGGGCGACGAGTTCGCCGAGACCGAAATGGAGTATGTCGAAGCGAGCCGCTGGGAGAGTCTGCTGGATCTGTACGAGCGGGAGCTCGAAGAGATCGGCGACGAGGAGGACGCCGTCGATCTGAGGAACAAAATCGAGTCGGTTCGCGATCGGATGTACGAGGATGCTCGCGACGCGCAGTTTTAGTCGTCACCGGCGGTCGGCGGCCCGCAAGGGGCTGCCGGCGGCCTCATACAGGAGGTTTTCATGTCGTTTCTTTTGAGTTGGCTCGTACTCGCAGCGGCGGTCTGGGTGACCGCCGAATTGTTGCCGAGCGTCGAGGTTCGCAGTTTCTGGAGCGCGCTGGTGGTCGCCGCGGTCTTCGGCGTTCTCAACTTCTTTCTCGGCTGGCTGTTTTTCGTCGTCTTCGGGATCGTGACGCTCGGAATCGCGTGGCTGTTGTCGTTCGTCACGCGGTGGCTGATCGACGCGATCATCCTGACGTTCACCGACAAGCTGATCGGGGACTTTCGCGTCGAGAGCTTCGGGTCGGCGCTGATCGCCGCGCTGGTGATGTCGCTTCTGGGAACGATCGGCCAGGGGCTGTTGGCCTGGGGCGGCCTGGTGTGATTGCCGGCTGAGTTTGATGGCCCGGCGTCGGAGTCCGGGGGGCCGGCTGGTCGAGACAGTCGACCCCGGCATCGAGGTCCCGGATCGGACTGTCTCACCCAGTTTGAGCCGGCACCGGAGTCTCGGATCGAACTGTCTCACCCAGTTTGAGCCGGCGCCGAGGTGTCAGATCGAACTGTCCGAACCAGTCGGGGTCTGGCACCGGAGTGTCGGATCGGACTGTCTCACCCAGTTGGCGGTGGCACCGAGATGTCAGATCGAACTGTCTGAACCAGTCGGGGTCCGGCACCGGAGTCTCGGATCGGACTGTCCGAACCAGTCGGAATCGAGACTTCGGTGTCGGCGCGGACTGTCCGAACCAGTCGGAATCGACACTTCGGTGCCGGCGCGGACTGTCTCAACCAGTCCCTCGGAGTTGCGGGAGCGCTCCGGCGGGCGTCTCACTCCTGCTCGGAGGAGGGCTGGAAGCCGATCTCGCCGCCGCGCTCGGGGGATTCCTGTTTGAGCCGTTCGGCGATCTTTTCGTACTCCTCTTCCATCTCGGGGGTGACCGAGGCGCCGGTCTGCTGGAGGGCGGTCTCGAAGTCGTTCATCGTCACGATGTCGGTATCGAGGTCCGAGCGCAGGGCCATCAGGCCGGCCTGGCGGGCGAGGTTCTCGAGATCGGCGCCGGTGTAGCCGCCGGTGCGCTGGGCGATACGCGCGAGGTCGACGTCGTCGTCGAGGGGCATCTCGGCGGTGTGGATCCCGAGGATCTTTTTGCGGCCCGCCTCGTCGGGGATTTTGACGTGGACGATTTCGTCGAAGCGGCCGGGGCGCAGAAGTGCCGGGTCGAGCAGGCTCGGGCGGTTGGTGGCGCCGATGACGACCACCCCCTCGAGCTCCTCGAGGCCGTCCATCTCCGCGAGGATCGTGTTGACGACGCGGTCGGTCACGCCCGACTCCCCGACGCGCCCGCCGCGCTTCGGGGCCAGCGAGTCGATCTCGTCGATGAACACGACCGTCGGCGAGACCTGGCGCGCCCGGTTGAACAGCCGAGAGATCTGCTGTTCGCTCTCGCCGTACCACTTCGACAGCAGGTCCGAGGATTTCGTCGAGACGAAATTCGCCTGCGCCTCCCGGGCGACCGCCTTCGCCATCAGGGTCTTGCCGGTGCCGGGCGCGCCGAACAGCAAAAAGCCTTTGGCCGGCCGGATGCCGAGGCGGCGAAACGACTCGGGCGAGGTGAGCGGCAGCTCGATCCCTTCGCGGAGGCTCTCTTTTGCTTCCTCGACGCCGCCGACGTCGTCCCAGTGCACGTCCGGAACCTCGACGATCAGCTCGCGCATCGCCGAGGGCTGGATGCGCCGGTGGGCCTCCAGAAAATCCTGGCGGCGGACGTCGAGGTTGTCGAGAAACTCCTGGGTGATGTCGTGTTCGTCGATGCTCGTTTTCGGCAGGTTGCGCCGAAGCGACTCCATCGCCGCCTCGCGGGTGAGGCTGGCGAGGTCGGCGCCGACGTACCCGTAGGTCTTGTCGGCCAGCTCGTCGATGTCGACGTCCTCGGCGAGCGGCATCCCGCGGGTGTGGATGTTGAGGATCTGGCGTCGCCCGGAGGTGTCGGGCACGCCGATGACGATCTCGCGGTCGAACCGCCCCGGCCGCCGGAGTGCCTCGTCCATCTGGTCGACCTGATTGGTGGTGGCGATGACGATGACGTTCTGGCGCGGCTCGAGGCCGTCCATCAAGGTCAGAAGCTGGGCGACGACCCGGCGTTCGGTCTCGGCGCCGACCTGCTCGCGTTTGGGGGCGATCGAGTCGATCTCGTCGAAAAAGATGATCGCCGGCTGGTTTTGCTCGGCCTCCTCGAAGACCTCCCGGAGGCGCTGCTCGCTCTCGCCGTAGTATTTGCCCATCACTTCCGGGCCGGCGACCGGGAAGAAGTTCGCCTCCGATTCGTTGGCGACCGCCCGGGCCAGCAGCGTCTTGCCGGTCCCCGGCGGGCCGTGCAAAAGGACGCCTTTGGGCGGGTCGATGCCGAGCCGCTCGAACAGCTCCGGCGATTTGAGCGGAAGCTCGATCATCTCGCGCACCTCCGAGACGGCGTCCTCGAGCCCGCCGATGTCGTCGTAGGTGACGTAGGTCGATTTGCTCGGCTCTCTCGGCTCCTGGTACTCCTCGCGCAGCTCGATGTCGGTATCCGGGGTGACCCGGACGACGCCGGTCGGGTCGGTCGAGACGACGACCAGCCGGATCTCGCGGAGGCCGAAGGCGCGGCGCTGGAAGAACTGCCGGAAGATGTCGTCGGGGAACTGCTGCTGGTCCATGTCGGGGGTCTGGCGATACACCGACGTCGAGATGACGTCCCCGGAGACGACCGGGCGGCCGCCGAGGGTGTCGCGCAGGGCCTGACCGGAGCCGCGGACCCGGAGATCCTGCTGGGCCGGGGCGACGACGACCCTGTCGGCCGGCTCGGCCTCCGCCCGCGCGACCTCGACCTGGTCGCCGATCGAGACCCGGGCGTTCGAGCGAACCAGCCCGTCGAGGCGCACGATCGGGATGCCCTCGTCCTGGGCGTACGGCGGGAGGGCGATGGCGGCGGTGGTGCGGTCGCCGCTCAGCTCGACGACGTCGCCCTGGCGGATGCCGAGCTCGTCGAATGCCGAGCGGCTCATGCGCACGGTGCCCTTGCCGACGTCGCGTTCGTTGGCGCCGGCGACCTGCAGTGTGACGCGCTCGTCCGGGGAACTGGCTTCCTGGTTCATGGCGTGTCCGTACGGCTTGCGGAGGCGATTGGCGGTCCTGCGAGAGAATCGTCGTCGAGCAGAAAACCTGTGCACGATCTACCGGGTGTCCAGCCGTGCGAGCCCGGACCGTCGGCCGGCCCGCTCGCCGGCGTTCTTCGCGCACGAGCAGCCCGTTTTGGAACTGCCCCCCGGAGTTCGCTATGGTCGACATCGAGCAACCGTGCCTCGTGACGAGGTCGATTCGAGATGCCGACGAGAGACCGAACATTCCGGGGGGGAGAGGCGGGGAGCATCTGGCGAAGCCTCGCCGTCGTGGTTGCATGCGCAGCGGGGGTGGTGCTCGGTGCGGGCTGTTCCGGGAGCGACGTCGGGCCGGGAGCCGCCGCCGCGACGAGCGCCGACGGTTCGGACACCGGCGTCGTCGACGTCGCCGACAGCGAGTGCCGGGGCATCGATGAGGAGTCGGCCTGCCGGGGGCACCGCGGCTGCGAGTGGTGGGCCGTGACCTGCGAGCAGGGGCGGGTACTTCGCGGGTGTTACCCGAGCGACGGGTGGCGGGAGAGTTCGCTCGATTGTCGAAATCCGCAGGATGCCGGCGCCCCCGCCGCCGACGCCACCGCGAGCTGTGCCGAGATCGGGGGGTCCGATCGGTGCCGCGCTCAGACGGGTTGCCGGTGGCGGGAGAGCGACTGCGGTCCGGACCGATGCATCGATCGAAGTCTCGACGTCGCCCCGGACGAGTGCGCCGACGCCGGGACCGGGGGCGATACGGCGGGGGCGGGCGACGCCTCGCACGCCGCCGACGCCTCGCGTCCCGATGCCGCGGTCGACGCCGCGTCCGACGCGCCGGAGGATGCCGCCTCGATGCCGTGCCACAACTACTCCGACGAGTCGACCTGCCAGGCCCGCGCCGATTGTCGCTGGTGGGTCGATGCCTGCGACGGAGAGATCGTCGACGAGCGATGTATCGGCGTCGACGCCTCCCCGGAGCCGAGCGAGTGCCGCGACGTCCCGCCCGAGGAGTGCGGCGAGGCCGACTCGCGCGACTCGTGTTACGCCCCGAACTGCGAGTGGGTCGAGCAGGGATGCGGCTCGGTGCCGACCGGCGCCGAATCGATCCGGGCGTGCGTCCCCTCGGAGGGATGTCGCCGGGATGCCGACTGCCCGGCCGAGCATCGCTGCACCCGTCTGTGGGTCGATCCGTGCTACGACTCGGCGTGTCTGGCCTGCGGGGGCGAGACGCGGCGGTGTGTGCCGGAATCCCTGCTCGGTCCGTGACTTACATGCTGTCCGAAAAGTCATCCGCTCCCCGAAACACCGGAACGATAAGGCGCCTCGGGTCGCCTCGTTTCGTAGCCCCGGTCGGAGCGAAGCGGAGGCCG
>CAZRLK010000136.1:0-14049 GCA_964600555.1 uncultured Bradymonadales bacterium | reverse complement strand
CGGCGGGCTGGATCTTTTTGAACTCGTTCAACACCGAGATGGCCTACGGGGGCAATATGCAGGGCAATCCGCCGATGGAATCGGGGGCGTCGCAAAACGACATGGACTACCTGCACATGGTGAATTTCGAGGAGGCCGAAAAGGTCCACCAGGCCGGAGAGACGACCGAGATTTCGGGGCTGCCGGTGATCGGCCTGCAGACGGCGATCGAGGAGGACCTGCTGTATTTCGTCCCGCAGCCGAAAAGCCCCCACGGGATCGACGTGACGCCGGACGGCGAGGAGCTGGTCGTCAGCGGCAAGCTCGACACCCATGCGACGGTCTATTCGTGGTCGAAGATCACCGACCTGATCGACAACGAGACCTTCGAGAAAAAGGACCGGTACGGCGTGCCGGTGCTGCCGTACGACGAGTCGATCCGCGGCCAGATCGAGATCGGGCTCGGGCCACTGCATACGCAGTTCGACGACAAGGGCAACGCCTACACCTCGGTGTTCATCGAATCGAAGGTCGCGAAGTGGTCGCTCGAGGACCTGGAGATGGTCGACAAAAAGTCGATCCACTACAACGTCGGCCACATCGCCACCGCCGAAGGGGACACGACGAGTCCGGACGGCAAGTACCTGGTCTCGCTCAACAAGTGGGCGGTCGACCGGTTCTCGGACGTCGGGCCGCTGCACCCGCAAAACTTCCAGTTGTTCGACATCTCCGGCGAGGAGATGGAGCTGTTGTACGACCTGCCGATCCCGATGGGCGAGCCGCACTACGCCCAGATCATCGACATGGACAAGATCGACGCCGAGGACGTCTACGAGCCCGGCACCAACCCGGTCGAAGCGGAGATCGACGAGAATGCCGTCGAGTCGGGCGAGGAGAAGATCGTCCGAAAAGACGACGGGGTGCACGTGTACATGACGGCGGTGCGCTCGCACTTCAAGCCCGACATCATCCGGGTCGAGGAGGGTGAGACGGTCCACATCCACATCACGAACGTCGAGCAGGCCAAGGATGCGACCCACGGGTTCGGCATCTCCTCGTACAACATCAACGCGAGCCTGGAGCCGGGCGAGCACAACGACATCACCTTCGAGGCCGACAAGCCCGGGGTGTGGCCGTATTACTGCACGGAATTTTGCAGTGCGCTGCACCTGGAGATGGCGGGCTATCTGATCGTCGAGCCGAAGGAGGGCTGACGGCGAACGCCGGGGAGGGGCGGGGATTGTCGCTCCTCCCGCGGCGCGACGTTCGAGACGCGACTCGAGCACCCGTACGACAAGGAGGCACGACATGTTCGACCACGAGACGAGACGAGATGTCAGCGAGGCACTCGGCCCCTGGGTGGCGGCCCTGGCGGCGGTCGCCCTGCTCGGCGCCTGCCAGAGCGAAGACGGCTCGGGCGGGGAGGGGGCCTCCGAGCAAGCGAGCGGCCAGCAGGCCGAGAAGGCGGCGTCGGGAGAGGAATCCGGTCGCGAGGGCGGGGACGACGGGGAGGTGGGTCCGGAGGGGCCGTCGAGCATCGATCACGGCGGCATCACCTCGATCCCCGACGACGAGCAACTCGCCGAAAAGGGCGAGACACTCTTCAACGAGAAGGGATGTGCGGCGTGCCACAAGATGGACAAAGACGTCACGGGTCCGGCCCTGGGCGGTGTCACCGAGCGGCGCGAGCCGGAGTGGATCGCCCGGATGATCATGCACCCCGACAAGATGGTCCAGAAGGACCCGCAGGCCAAAGAGCTTCTGGCCGAATTTTCGACGCCGATGGCCAACCAGGGCGTGAAGCCGGACGAAGCGAAGGCGCTGATCGCGTATTTTGCGACCACCGAGGAGTGAGCAGACCATGGAGATGCTCGAGCACGACTACGTGCAACGCTGGGGGGTGGTCGGGCTGGCGGTGCTGGCGGCGGGGCTGTACGTCGCGTCGTTCTGGATGCCGTACTGGTCGTTTACGCTGCACGCCCCGCAGTATCCCGACGGGCTGACCGTCGAGATCTTTCTCGACCACCTGGAGGGCGACGTCCGCGAGGTCAACGGCCTGAACCACTACATCGGGATGCGCTCGCTCGAGGAGGCCGCCCGTTTCGAGCGGTCGGTCGCGAGCTGGGGGATCGGGCTGGTGGCGGTGCTGACGCTGGGGTTCGTGACGCTGCCGGGCCGGCGGTTCGGGTGGCTGGCGATCGTGCCGGCGGTGGCGTTTCCGGCGGCGTTCGTCACCGACACCTACTACTGGCTGTATACCTTCGGCCAGAATCTCGACCCGCGGGCGCCGATCGAAATCGAGCCGTTCGTCCCGACGATGTTCGGCCGGGGGACGGTCGGGCAGTTCGAGACGATCGCGGTGCCGCAGGCGGGCTTTTACATGACGCTCGGGGCGCTGGTGCTGGTGTTCGCCGCCTGGCTGCTGCGCCGCCGGGTGTGTGCGACCTGCGAGCTGCGCGAGGGATGCGAGGCGGTCTGCCCGCGGGGGATGGTCGGCCCCGAGCCCGGCTCGCGGCGCGAGACACAGCGGGGGGCGGGCGATGCGTGACGTACGGATGTTTGTGGTGGGGGCGGCGGGGCTCGGGGCGATGCTCGTGATGGCGGGGATCGTCGCCGGGGGAGCGTCTGGCGGCGGGGACGATCGGATCGCGCGGCCGGCGGTCGCCTCCGAGACGCCCGAGCCGTCGAGCCGGCCGGAGGCGTGCACGCGGGTGGCGCCGCGGCACTCGCTGCAGACCGTGATCGACAACGCCTCGGCGGGCGACGTGCTGTGCCTCGAGGAGGGGAGGTGGCGAGGCCGGTTCGTCGTCGACGAGTCGGTGGCGCTGGTCGGGACCGGGGAGTCGGTGATCGTCAACGAGGGGGGCGATTCGACGATCCGGGTCGAGGCCGACGATGTGACGATCGAGGGGCTGGTCGTTTCGGGCAGCGGAGAGGACGCCCAGCAGCAGGACGCCGGGGTGTTCGTCGCCGAGGCCGACGGGGTGACCCTGCGGCGGCTGCGGTTGCGCGACGTGCTGTACGGCGTCGCCGGCCAGCAGGCCGACGGTCTGACCGTGCACGGCTCTTCGATTACGTGCCGCCACGACCGGGCGCTCGGCCGGCGGGGCGACGGGCTGCGGCTGTGGGAGGTACGCCACTCGACGATCACCGGCAACATCGTCGACCACTGCCGCGACATCGTCGCCTGGTATTCGCCGGGCAACTTCTTTGCGAACAACGAGGTGCGCGACGGGCGGTACGGCATCCACTTCATGTACAGCTCGCGCAACATCGTCCGGCGCAACCGATTCGTCGGCAACGTCGTCGGGACGTTCGTGATGTACAGCCGCCACCTGCTCGTCGACCACAACGTCTTCGCCGAATCCGGCGGCTCCGGCGGGATGGGGCTCGGGCTCAAAGAGTCGGGCAACCTCGAGATCACGCGCAACCGGTTCGTCGGCAACACCGAGGGGGTGTATGTCGACACCTCGCCGCTGCAGCGCGAGGACCGGCTGTTGTTCGCGCTCAACGCGTTTCGATTCGGTAACGCCGGGGTGTCGTTTCACAACACGCCCCACCACACCGGCTTCTTCGACAACGTCTTCCGGGACAACCAGGAGGTCGTCCGCGTCGAGGGGGGCGGAGAGGCGACCGGGGCGGAGTGGGCGGGCAACGTTTACGGCCGGTACGCCGGCTACGATTTCGACGGCGACGGGATCGGCGACGTGCCGTTCGAGTACCGGACGGCGAGCGGGACGCTGTTGTCGAAGGCGCCGAATCTGCGGGTACTGCACGGGACGCCGGCGCTGTTTTTGATCGAGGCCGCCAGCCGCGTGGCGCCGCGCTACCAGCCGAAACTGCTGTTGCGCGACGAGCGGCCGAGGATGGCGCGGCCCGACGAGATGTTCGGCGCCGAGCGGCTCGAGGCGGTGCGCGAGAGACGGGGCTTTCTGGAGGTGCGGCGCCGGGAGGGGAGGCCGTATCTGCCCGACGAAGGAAGCCACCGGTCGGGCGATTACTGAAGCGATCATCTGCGAGAGCGAGGAGACGATGAGCTACGTCGAGTTCGACGACGTCACAAAACGCTTCGGGAAGACGACGGCACTCGAGTCGGTCGACCTGACGATCGCGGAGGGCGAGCGGGTCGGGCTGGTGGGGCCGAACGGGTCGGGGAAGACGACGCTGATCCGTCTGTTGACCGGGCTCGCACGCGGGGTGGGTCGGGTGCGGGTCGGCGGGGCGGACCCGTTTGCCGAGCGCGAGCGTCTGGACGGCGAGGTTGGCTACGTCCCCCAGATCGCGCCGGAGACGGAGATGACGGTCCGGGAGTTTAGCCGGCTGGTGGCCGGCTCGCGGGGGCTCGCCGTCGAGGCGATCTACGAGGTGTGCCGGCAGCTCGGGTTCGGGCCGGCGGGCCACCTGGCGAAGCCGTACCGGGCGCTGTCGGGCGGGATGAAACAAAAGCTTCTGGTCGCGATGACGCTGGCCGACCGGCCGTCGCTTCTGGTGATGGACGAGCCGACCGCCAGCCTCGATGCCGACGCCCGGCGGACGTTTTTCGAGCAGTGCACGCGGGTCGCCGATGAGGCGACGCTGGTGTTGTGCAGCCACCGCCTCGAGGAGATCCGGCATCTCGTCGACCGGATCGTCGCCCTCGAACAGGGGCGGGTCGTCGCCGACGGTCCGATTGCGAGGTTCGTCAACCGGCAGGGCCGCACGAGCATCGAGGTCCAACTCGACGGGTCCGACGATGAGATCGACGCCTGGCTGCTCGAGCGGGGCTTCGAGCCGGTCTCGCCGGGACGGTACGCCGGGTTTTTCGCGACCGGGGAGAAGATGGACAGGGTGCGCGAGCTGCACGAGCGGCTCGGGGCGCAGATGGAGGATCTCGTCGTCCACGACCTGTCGGATCTGCAGGTGACTTCCGAGCAAGGAGCCGAGCGATGAGACGACTCGCTGCGATACTGCTGGTCGGCGCCGGCGCGATGGCGCTGGTCGTCTGGCAACTGCAACAGGGCCCCGAGGGGCCCCGGCCGGTCAGTTGGGACGAGGCCAGTTGCGCCCACTGCCAGATGCACGTCGGGGAGCCGCGCTTCGCCGCCCAGCTTCAGACCGCGGGCGGCGAGGTCCACAACTTCGACGACCACGGCTGCCTGTTCGAGTACGTCGCCGGGGAGAATCCGCGGGTGCGGGCGGCGTACTTCCGGCACCACCGACGCCAGGCGTGGCTTTCGCGCGGGGAGGTGCGGTTCGTCGAGGTCGACGAGCCGACGCCGATGGGCTACGGGCTCGCGGCGGTCGGCGCCGCGCACGACTCGCCGGGGAGAAGCTACGAGGAGGCCTTCGAAGCGATCACCTCGCGGGAGACGTCCCCGGACGCCCGCCGCCACCGCCACGACGAGGAGACGCATCGATGAGCAAAATGCGACGGATCGTCGAACAGATTCGGGTGCAATTCGCCGAGGTGCGGCGGGGCCGGTGGATGGCCGTCACCGTCGGCGTGTACGCCCTGCTGGTCGGGGTGTTCGTGCTGGTCGGGCTGCGAGAATCCTCGATCGTGCAGTTTACCGGCCTCGGGCGGGTGATGACGAACTTCTCGCATGCGCTGGTGCTGGTCTTGCCGCTTCTGGCGGTGACGGCGACGGCGCAGGCGATTCCGAACGCCCGGGACAACGGCACGCTCGAGGCGCTGATGGGCCACCCGATCGGGCGCGACGAGTACTACCTGGGGCTGGTGGTCAGCCGGGTGCTGGCGCTTCTGGGGCCATTTGTCGGCGTGACGGCGCTGGTGGGGCTGGTCGGCTGGGGCGTGTACGGCCAGCAGATCCCGTGGCGGATGCTCGGGGTGATGCTCGCGGCGTGTTCGACGCTGGTGGTGAGTTTCGTCGGCATCGGCGCCGCGATTTCGGCCGCGGCGGGGAGCCGGACACGGGCGCTGATCTACGCGCTGGTGGCCTGGGCGGCGGGCGTGGCGCTGCTCGATTTCGCGCTGATCGGCTCGATGCTGCAGTGGCGGCTCAACCCGCCGGCGGTCTTCGCGCTGGCGGCGGTCAACCCGGTCCAGTGCGCGCGGTTCGTGCTGCTGTCGGCCGCCGAGCCGGAGCTGAGCGTGCTGGGGCCGGTCGGCTACTTCATGGTCAACAAGCTCGGGGCCGGCTGGCTCGCGACCCTGGGGCTGATCTGGCCGACGGCCGCCGGGCTGCTGGCCGGATGGCTCGGGTGGTCGACCTTCGCCCGAAGCGACCTGGTGTGATCGGGCAGGCGGTCCTGCACGGATGGCCGGGCGTGAATGCACGGGGGGCACGGATGCACGGTGCCACCCACCCCGGATGCACGGTGCCACCCACCCTGCATCTTACTGATATTGGCCGACGAATGCACGGTGCCACCCACCCTGCATCCGACTGATATGGCTGGGGATTCATGGTGAGTGAGGAAGGGAGAGGTCGTTCGGCGTCGGGAGGTTCGGGGTGGACCGAGTCAATCAGGACGAAACGATCGAAGGTTCGGCGTCGGTAACGTATGTGGCGGGGTGGCGAGTGGTGTCCGACGCGGTTGTGGTGGGGGCGCCGCCAGTTGGGAACCGTGTGACCACCGGTTGGAGTCGCCCCCCGTCTGGAAGGCACCGGTCGGGGCGGAGCCTCAGGGCTCCCGGAGGGCCTTAGATGGGGTTCGTATATCTACCTGAGCTCACTCCGGATCGTCCGGACCGATCTGGAAGTGCAATCTCCCCCGACTGTGCCACCATACCCGCGACTTCTCGCCCCCCTGTTCGGCCCCACACGACCACGCCCATGCCCCCCCACGCCAGATCGCTTGCAGCGCTCACCGGCTTCCTCCTCTTCGCCACTGCCGCCTGTGCCTCCAACCCCACCGTCACCCCCGCCGACAACGCCCAGCTCGCCGACGGGGGCCCCGGCGCGACGGCCACTGCCGAGAACGTCCGCCTCGTCGCCACCGTCAACCGCTGGCGGTGGACCCCCGACCAACTCGACGAGTTTGTCACGCCGATGCTGATCGAGATCGAAAACAACGGGGACCGCCCGGTCCGCGTGCGTTTAAGTGACATCCGGTTGATGGGCGACGCTGGCGTGGCGCTCGCCGCCCTCCCGCCGTATCGCATCAAAGGTCGGGCCGAGCGGACTGTCGAGTCGCACGCCTACGGCGTCGAGAGCTTCTATACAGCTCCCCACCTGCGCCACCACTACTCGCGGTATCCGATCTACGACGACCCGTTTTTTTACAACCGATACTACTACCGCACCTACTATCCGGTCTATCGGACCTACTCGATCGAGTTGCCCACCCAGTCGATGCTCGACCGGGCGCTGCCCGAAGGCGTGCTCGAGCCGGGCGGCAAGGTGACGGGATTCGTGTATTTCGAGCGTGTCGACCGGACGGTCGCCAGACGGACCCAACGCTTACAGTTGACGATGAAAGTCGTCGATGCCGACTCGGGCCGTGAACTCGGGATCGTCGACATTCCGTTTGCCGTGCAGCGCTGACAGCTCCCGCCGTTTGTCTTGTCGTCTCCGACGTGTTTCAACGGGCCTGCGTGCATCGTCAACCCGCCGATCCCGAGGAGCTTCGATCATGCGTTGGTCGTTCCCGATCGCTCGCATCGCCGGCACCGTCGTCCAGATCCATGTCACGTTTTTCCTGCTTCTGGCGTGGCTCGGCGGGAGCTATTATCTCGTCGGAGGGCTCCAGGCGGCGGTCGCCGGGCTCGTGTTCATCCTCGCCCTGTTCGCCTGCGTCATCGCCCACGAATTCGGCCACGCCCTCGCCGCCCGGCGCTACGGGATTGCCACGCCGACGATCACGTTGCTTCCGATCGGCGGTGTGGCGCGTCTGCAGCGCATGCCCGAGGAGCCCGGCCAGGAGTTCGTCGTCGCCATCGCCGGTCCTCTGGTCAACGTGGCAATCGCCGCCGTGATCTTCCTGGTCATCGGAGAACATGCCGAGATGGCAGCGCTCGGCCATATCGACGACCGGACCTTCGGGTTGTTGCCGAAATTGTTCGCCGTCAACGTCGCCCTCGTGTTGTTCAACCTGATTCCGGCGTTTCCGATGGATGGTGGCCGGGTGCTGCGCTCCCTGCTCGCCATGCGTCTGAGTTACGCCCGGGCGACCCGGATCGCGGCGAACGTCGGTCAGACGCTGGCGGTCTTTTTCGGCCTGCTCGGGTTGTTCGGCAATCCTCTGTTGTTGCTGATTGCGGTGTTCGTCTTTCTGGGGGCCGGTCAGGAGGCGGCCGTCGTCGAGATGCGCGAATCGACCCGCGGGATGGTCGTCGACGAGGCGATGCTCGCTGAGGTGCCGTCGACCTCGGGCGGGACGCCGGTCGGGGAGGCGGCCGAGACGGTTCGTCGACGAGATCTGGCGTATCTCCCGGTCGTCGACGAGGAAAATCGGCCGCGCGGGCTGGTCTCGCGCGAGGCCCTATTCGGAGCCGTCCAGCGCGGCGAGGACGACTCGCCGATCGAAGATCTTGTGGCCGGAGAGACGCCCGTCGTCCCCCGCACGGCGAGCCTCCACGAGACGTTGAATACGATGCAGATCGACGAGCATCCGGCGCTCCCGGTCGTCGACGCCGAGGGTCGGCTGGTCGGCGTCGTCTCCCTGCAGTCGATCGGTCAGATGCTCATGATGGTCACGCCGCGGCGTCAGCGGCGGGCCGTGTAGCTCCCGCCGGGATCAGGGTGCCACCCACCCTGCATCTCACTGAATATGGGGGGGGTTCGGCCGGCCGGCGATTACTCGAGGCTGGCGATGACGATGGCGCCGAACAGCAGGATGGCGGCGGCGTTTCCGATCCCCCCGGCCAGTCGCCAGCCCGGCCAGCCGGCCAGATCGCCAGCGAGCCTGCCAGCGAGTGACACGTGCAGCACCAGCGCCGGGAGGTGCAAGATCGCTCGGTAGCGGATGCGTCTGGGCGTCAGCGCCGGCAGGACGACCGGAGCGTGTGCGAAGATCATCGTCAGCACGAACCCGACCAGCGTCGCGTGCCAGACGGCATCATAGATCGGGCCGGCCATCGGATTGCCGAAGATCATCAGCAGCGCGCCTCCGACACCGAGCCAGGCGTAGCCGGAGAGCAAGACGCGGCCGATATAGCCAGTCATGCCCGCCTCGCGAGCCGTTCGCCGGGCGACGTCGCAGACCGCCAGCCATCCCGCGACCCCCAGAAAGCTCGCGCCGAGTAGCCGGGCGCCGATCGGCATCGCCGCCAGATCGAGTCCGAGGCCCAGCCCGCCGACCGCCAGGAGGGCAACCAGCACGCGCATCCGGCGGCGGTCGGGACCGAGCACACGGGCCAGCTCGAGGCGTTCTCCGGCGATCGTCCAGACCAAAAAGACGCTCCAGAACGGGACCAGCCGGAAGATCGGCCAGTCGAAAGCCCACAGCACATTCGAGACCGTCCATGCGACCGCCCCCAGCCCCATCACCGCGTGGTGGGGGGCCGGCTGGCGCAGCATATACCAGGCGAACATCCCCGCCACGCCCGCGCTGCCGGCGGCCACCGGCCAGGGACCGATCGACGGAGCGAGTGTGGCGGCGGCGAAGGTGCCGGCGGCGACCAGAAGCGGCGGTGCGTAGCCGACGGGCCGTCCCAGCGCGACGGCGCGCTCGAGGCTGATGACGGTCCCGAAAAAGCCGTTCATCATGATCGGTCCGTGGCCCTGCACCAGCCAGGCCGGGGGTTGCGGCCCGATCGCCCAGCCCATCCGCGCGAGGCCGCTCCAGATCGCCGCCGCGAGCGAACCGACGGCTGCCGCCAGGCACACCGTGCGTACGCCCCACTCCAGCGGCGAGGTGCTCGTCGCCCGTCCACCACTCCCGGCGATCATCGCGGCGGCCCTTCCGGTGCGGCGAACCCGCCCCCGAGCTTCTCGCGTGCGGTCGGAGACATGAACGACGGCTCCCAGGCCGGCTCCCAGACGAGATACACCTCGACGGTACGCTCACCGGTGACCGACGCGAGCGCCTCCCGGGCGTCTCCGACCAGCACCGAGGTCATCGGACACGCCGGCGTCGTCGCCGCCAGGGCCGCCCCGACGTACTCCCCGTCGACCTCCAGGGCGTACACGAGCCCGAGATCGGCGATGTTGATGCCGAGCTCCGGGTCCACCACCGATCGCAGAGCGTCGAAGTATTCGCCATTGTCCGGTGTCCGCTCGACGGGCACCCGCTCCGGGTCCACCGAAAAGGGGGCCTGTTCGATGTCGCCTCCCGGCTCGTCTCCGCCCTCCGGTGGCTGGAACATCCAGTCCAGCATCTCGCCTCCTCGTCTTCTGGTGACTTTCGGGCGGAGCCTGACCCGCCCGATCCACCCGCGAGGGTGGCGGACGGGGCGCGATATGTCAATTAAATCGCCTGTAGGCGTGTAAAGCGGGTTCACTCCTCTTCGCTGACGAACTGGTACACGCAGGCGTTGTTGCCGTCCGGGATGTACGAGACGCGTTCGAGGGGCTGGCCGACGATCTGCTCGAGAAATTCGGCCTCGAGCCGGCACGGGAGACGGGTCGACTCGACCGCCTTCGCCAGCGGGCAGTTGCACTCGCGAATCTCGACCTGGCCCTCTTCGTTTTGCTCGATTTCGGGCATGAAGCCCTGCTCGTCGAGAAACTCGCTCAACAGCTCCAGGCGCGTGCCGAGCGACTCGTCGTCCCGGGCTTCGAGCCGCGCCCGAAACTCCTCGCTGCGCTCATCCCAGAAGTTGTGGAAAAACGCGTCGATCGCCCGGTGATGCCCTTCCCGACTTAGAAATTCGAGGAGTCGGTTGAGCATCCAACGATCGAGCGACGGGAACAGCTGCTCGGCCCGCTGCGAGAGCCGATACAGGTGGCGAGGACGCCCGCGCCCCTGGCTTTCGCGGCGGTGTTCGACGAGTCGCTCGTCCTCCAGGTGTTCGAGGTGCTGGCGAACCGTCGTCGCCGCCAGATCCAGCTCTTCGACCGCCTCGTTGACGGTCAATTCCCCGCACTTTTTGAACAGCCCCAGCAGACGCGCCTGGGAGTCGGACAACAAATCGGTGATGTCTCGCATCGTCTCTCCGGAAATTTCGGCCGACAGCGGCCGACAGTTTAATCGCTAATTTACGACTTTATCTTGATCGACGTTCGTTTCAACCCTATGATTCGGGCAGGTTTCGCCGGGGATACCGCCTTCGGCGAGAGGTTTGGCCAGACTACCCTCCATCTTGAATGGGTTAAACATGCCAGACAGCGACAAAAAGGAAAACGAACTCGACGTCACCCGGATTCCGCCGGCCGACAAACACCCGACGATCTTCGAAACCTTCGACGAGCTCGAGGCCGGGGAGTCGTTCGTGATCGTCAACGATCATGATCCGGTCCCCCTGAAATATCAATTCGAGGCGGAGCGCGGCGAGGAGGCCTTTGGCTGGGAGTACCTCGAGCAGGGGCCGGAGACCTGGCGGGTGAAACTGACCAGCAAGAGCGGTTGAGGGACGTGGGATTGGCCGTCGCGCAGCTGGTGCGGCGGCCGCGAGGTGGCCGAGCCGAAGGCGGGGCCAAACGACCGGTCTCATCGCCGTCCTCCGTTCGGGACCGCACGGTCCGGAGGCTCCGTTCGGTTCGGTCCATGCCGTCGAATATCCGTTGCGGACGAGACCATGAGTGAATCGAGTCCATTCGTCTCGGGGGGCGGGGAGGCCGGCCGGCGGGTGACCGTCGCGAAGTCCAGCGTCTCCGAGGTCGTCGACGTCGACCCGAGGCTGGTGCGGCTGGTGTTCGCCTACGCCGCCTGCGGGATCTTCTGGCTGGTCGCCGGCGGCGACATCGTCGAGGGCGATCTCGATCTGCTCGTCCATGCCTGGGGCGGCGCCGATGCGGGCGACTGGGAGCCGGAGCGAGCCGAGTCGCCGGCCCCGATTCCGACCTGGGCGTGGGTGATGCTGATCGGGATCATTGCGTGGGATCTGTCCTATACCATCCTGTACTGGTAGCCGCCGGAGCCTTACCGCACCACGCCGACCTACGAGTCCGCCATCGAACCCGCCGACGAGAGGTGAGACGGAGCGCCCATGCCCGATATCTCGAGACGGTTTATCAAAACCTCGCTGATCTGTTTCGTCCTGGCGCTGGTGGCCGGGATCGGGCAGTGGGGGGCATTTTTCGGGTTCGATCCGGTCTGGCTGGCGGGGCTTCGGCCGGCGTACATCCATCTGTTCATCTACGGTTGGATCACGGAGATGATCATCGGGGTGGCGTTGTGGCTGTTCCCGATCGAAAGCCGGGATCGGCCGCGCGGCAACCCGTGGCTCAACGAGGCCGCCTGGTGGGGAATCACTGTCGGGCTGGCGTTGCGGGTCGTGGCCGAACCCGCCGAGGCGGCCGGGAGCGGAGGCGAGTGGGCGTGGGTGCTGGTGGCGGCGGCGGTCTTGCAGTGGATCGGCGGGATGGCCTTCGTGGTCAACGCCTGGCGGAGGGTCAAGCAGCGATGACGAAGCTGTCGACATGGGCAATTCGGCTGGCGCTGGTGTATTTCGCAGCGAGCATCACGCTGGGGGCGATGGCGCTGGCGGCGAAGGCCGGGGCGGTCTCGGGCTGGTGGCTCGGACTGCGGGCGGTGCACATCCAGCTCGGGTTCGTCGGCTGGCTCGTCCAGCTCGTGATCGGCGTCGGCTACTGGATTTTGCCGAAGGCCTCGCGGGCCGGCACGAAACGTCCGCGCTCGTGGGCGGCGATCGCCGCAGTCGTCGCCGTCAATCTGGCGGTGGGCGCCGGGGTGGCCGGCTACTGGTGGCCGGCGGGACATGCGGTCGGCGCGGTCCTCGGGCTGTTCGCTGCACTCCTGTTCGGCTGGCACGCCTGGCCGCGCATCAAGCCGGCACGCGAGGAGTGAAACGTGGCGAGGCCTTTTCTAATGGCATGAAACCCATCGAGTCGCATTCGCAGGGCGTCTCTTCCCGGTGTCAAGCGTCGGGAAGGCGCGGTAATCGAAACTCCAATCGAGGAGTCGACCATGAGTGAAGACGACAAGCTCGATCGGCGTGAATTCTTGCAGCGAGCCGGGATGATCGGCGCGGCCGTCGTCGGGGGCTCGCAGTTTTTGAGCGCCTGCGACAAAGGGGGCGGAGGGAGCCAGAAAGGCCAATCGGGCTCTGGCGGGCAACAAGGCGGCGGAGAGGGCGCCGGCGAGCTCGACTGTACCGACACCTCCGGGCTGTCGGAGTCCGAGATCAAGACTCGGGAGTCGCTCAAATACGTCGACGAAACCCCGAAGCCGGACAAGACATGCGACAATTGTCGCCTGTACGAAAAACCCGAAAGCGAGGGCAAATGCGGAGGCTGTACGGTCGTGCCGGGACCGGTCCATCCGAAGGGCTACTGCAACTCGTGGCAGAAAATGAAGGGCTGATCGACGATTCCGACTTGACGGCGGGGGGACTCGTCGTTACATATGAGCTGTGCGTCGGACGGAGCAGCGGCATATCCCCCCACTTCGTCGACCGGTTGCCGTTGATACGGTCGTGCTCGTCCGGCGCACATTTTTTTATTTCTTGCCCGTCTCCCAGGCGGGATCTCCCTGAACAACCCGAAGATGGCGGCGCCGACCGGCTGTGTGCGGCGCGTGCGGGGTGTGCCGCTCTCGCGCCGCCTGTTTCAGCAGGGCCGCTCGGACCGGAAGTTCGGATTAGCCCCCGCGGGGCGTTTGTTACCCGGTTCCGAATCGAAAAAACGGGTGATTGGTTCCTGGCAGTCCCGACGCAGTTTCGTTGTGAAACCGTCTCATTTCACAGGGAGTATCCCATGAACCTCTCGAGATTCGTACTCGTCGTCGCCGCCGCGGTGGCGATGGCCTTCAGTGGTGTTGCCGTCGCCGGCGAAGGGGAGACCGAGCGCAAAAAGGACAAACCCGACTGGTCGGAGATGACCGACCAGGAACAACAACAGTACGTCGACCAGAAAGTCGACCGGAAGCTCGAGAAACTCGACGAAGAACTCGATCTCAGCGACGAACAACAGACCGAACTGCGCGACGTCCTCCGCCAGTACACCGAACAATAGATAAGCGCCCACCAGGAGAAAAAAGAGGCGATGGAGGACACCCACGAGCAGA
>CAZRLK010000135.1:0-14136 GCA_964600555.1 uncultured Bradymonadales bacterium | reverse complement strand
CGGTCGGGGCGGAGCCTCAGGGCTCCCGGAGGGTGTTAGATGGGGGTGGTATATCCCCTGCTCGTCGACACATCAAAACCGGCGGACACCTCCGACGACACGTGAAGTCCCGCCCCGCAACACCGGAGACGCCTCACCGACGCTCATACCTCCTCTTCGCCCCGGCTCGCAGCGACCGAACATGCACAGCCCCCACGAGAGGCACCGCCCTCAACTTGACATATTTCGTTTATCCGTGCTGTGATGCTCGCCGTTCATTCAAACTCTTTTGTGGTTCCCGTCGCTGCGTTCTCAACGGGGGCCGAAAAACGGGGCGACACGATCGCCCGTCGGCGACACCGAGGAGTGGTACGATGGATATCGAGTATCGACGGATTTGCTGTCTTGTCGTCCTGGCAGTCGCTCTGGGAGCACTTCCCGGATGCCCCTCCGAGCCCGGGAGCGACCAGCCCCCGCCGGATGCCACCGGCGGCCCCGATGTCGAAGCCCTGGAGGCCGGATTCTCAACCCGCCGCGGCCTGAAACCCCTGGAGTTTTCCGACCTCGAGCCCGAAGTCTCGACGAAGGGCCCGAACAAGGTCGTCCCCTCGACGATCGTCGTCGAATTTTCCACCGACATCCGAACCGATTCGGGGGAGCTCGGCGATGCGACCGACCTTCGCCTCGAACCCGAAGTCGAGGGGACCTGGCGAGCGGTCGGGACCGACCGCATCGAATTTCGGGCGGAGAGTTCGCTGCGGCCCGGAAAATCGTACGACCTTCTGGTCGAGTCGATCGACCTGCGACGCCACGACAGCCGACGCGGCGAGACGGTCGACCAACGGGTCACCCCCGCGTCGCCGCCCTGGAGCCACACCGTCGAGGTGCCGGACTTTGCCTTTCTCGAACTGCTCACCCCGGTCGCACACCGGAGCGCGGGCGAGATCGACGTCGACGTGCGCTTTTCGGCGCCGCCGCGGACCGCCGACCTCTCGGAGTGGGCCGGCTGGCAGGTCGGCGGCGAGCCTCACCGCCAGGTCACCTACGAGCGCGGGTCGCGTCCGAACATCGTCCAGGCGACGCTTCGCGGCCTCGACCTGCAAGAGGCCGGCCCCGAAGTCGACATCGATCTGCAACTCGCAGCCGGCGTGCCGTTCGACGACGAGACGACCGCCGCGGAGGCCGAAGCGACGACCGGGGCGCAGTTCGGACCGAGCGTCTCGATCGACCGCGTCTTCGCCGACGAAGGGGGTTCCGGCCACTACATCCACGTCGTCTGCGACGATGCGTCGGTCGATGCCGACAAGGAGTTTCACAACGTCGAGGGATACCGCGATTTCGAGGTCAGTGAGCGATGTGTCCCGGATATCGACTCGGCGCGCCGCCACATCCAGATCGACCCCGAGGTCGACTTTTCGCTGTCCCCGGCCCCGGCCGGCTTCCAGTTGCACGGCGATTTTCAGCGCGAGAGCTTCGAGATCGAGATCAAGCCGGGCCTGCAGACGATCGATGGCGGGGTCGTCGAGGAGCTGACCACCGAGACGCTCGAGATCGGTCCCCGCTCGCCGGAGGCCGCCATCGCAGGCGCCGGCCGATACATCCCGCCCGAAGCCTGGTCGAACCTCCCGGTTCGCCACCGCAACCTCGACGCCGTGCGCGTCGAGATCCGGCATGTCCCGCGCGAGAACCTCGTGTTCTGGTTGAGCGGCTACAACGCCAACGCCGATCAGCGCAACTCCAACCGCATCGCCGAGTCGCGCATCGATCTCGGCGGCGAACCCGACGAGACGAAAACCTCGTATGTCGACCTCTCGAAGATCGTCGACGAGCGCAGGCCGGGAGTCCACCAGATCGCGATCCACGGGCTGAAGCGACGGGACGCCTCCGAACGAGACGACGACGCCGAGCCGTATCGAAGCGTCGAGGAGGATCGGGCGCGCTACGTCGCCACGGACGTCAACCTCGTCGCCAAACGCCACGCGGCGGGTCCCGACGATGCCTGGAGCCGGACGGTCGATCTGTGGGCGATCGAGATGCACACCGGGGAACCGATCGGCGGCGTCGAGGTCGAGACCGTCCGGGAGAGCGGCTACGAGCTGGGCAAGTGCACGACCTCCAGCAGCGGCCACTGCCGCCTCGAGGTCGCCCCGAAGGAGACCGATCCCGCCGAACCGTTCGCCTTGATCGCCGAGTGGCGAGATCAGGTGACGTTTCTCGAATACGCCGATCTCGAAACCGACGTTCCGATCGGCGACGCCACCGGCCAACCGTATCTCAGCGACAAGCCGTATCGCGTCTCGATGTACGGCGACCGCGACCTGTACCGCCCCGCCGATACCGTCCATCTCGCCGGCCTGGTTCGCACCGCCGACCTGGGGCCGACGCAGGCGGGTCTGCCGGTGGAGCTGGAACTGACCGACGCCCGGGGCAACGCGGTGCGCAGTCGGCTGGTCGAGACCAACGACATCGGTGCCTTCGAGTTTTCCCACGAGCTGGGTGATCTGGCGGCGACCGGCCGCTGGGAACTCGAGGCCCGCATCGGCGACCGCACGATCGAGACGTACGAGTTTCTCGTCGAGGAGTTCGTCCCCGAGCGGATGCGCGTCGAGGTCGAGCCGGGCACCGAGCACGTCACCGTCGGCGAGCAGGTCACGTTTGACGTCCACGCCAGGTATCTGTTCGGGGCCTCGGCCGAGGGCAGCGAGGTGCAGCTCGAGTGTCGGATGGAGCCGGAGATCTACAAACCCGACTCGCTCGCCGCCTATCACGTCGGCCCGGCCCCCTATCAGGACCGCGACGAGGAGCGCCAGAGCACGCAGTTCGGCACGGCCAGCGCGACGATCGATGCCGAGGACCGGGCGAAGCTCGGTTGTGACACCGAGGGCGTGATCAGCCAGAGCTCCGCGAGAGTCCGGGGCGACGTCTCCGTGCTGGAGGCGGGCAGTGGCCGCTCGACCGACGAGCAGGCGAGCGGGTGGGTGCATCCCGAACCGTACACGATCGGGCTCAAATCGGATCGGGAGGAGGTCGAACAGGGAGAGACGTTCACCGTCGAGGGGCGCCTCGTCGATCTCGACGGCGAGCCCAGCAGCGAGGTCGACCAG
The DNA here is from genome assembly GCA_964600555.1 of uncultured Bradymonadales bacterium. Taxonomy (GTDB): domain Bacteria; phylum Myxococcota_A; class Bradymonadia; order Bradymonadales; family Bradymonadaceae; genus CAJXPB01. Next base: position 11,053 of record CAZRLK010000135.1, on the reverse strand, counting down.
GTCGCGATCGACGTCGTCGGACTGGAGCGGGCGTACGGCCGCTATTACCACAGCGGCCACTACTCGTGGAGTTTCGACTGGCGAGAGTTCGTCACCGACAAGCGGACCGTCCCCGTCGAAGACGGCCGCTTCGAGGTCGAGATCGCCGCCGACCAGCCGCGCGACGCCTACGCCATCCGGGCCCGGGCCGGAGACGCCTCGAGTACTCTGCAGGTCGACGTCGACCGCTATTCGTCGTACTGGGGCTACGGCGAAGACGACCAGATTCCGACGCCGAACGCCGCGCCGGTCGAGGTCGACGCGCCGATCGAGGTCGGCGAGGAGACCGAGGTGACGGTCGAATCGCCGGTCGACGGCCGGGCGCTGGTCGCCGTCGAGACCCACCGGGTCGTCGACTACCAGTGGATCGAGGTCGAGACCGGCAAAAACGACTGGTCGTTTCGACTCGACGAATTCGCGCCGAACGTCTACGTGACGGCGTTCGTCGTCAAAGATCCGCACGGGGATTCCGAGGAGGCCTTCGTGCCGAAACGCGCCTTCGGCATCCAGTCCGCCGAGGTCGCCCCCGAGCAATACGACGGAGAGGTGGCCGTCGAGACCCCCGACGAGGTCCGCCCCCGCGAGCTGCTCGAGGTCGACCTCGAGGCCGAGATCGGTTCGGGCCCCGCCTACGCGACGGTCGCCGTCGTCGACGAGGGTATCCTGCAGCTCACCGACTACGAGTCGCCGAACCCGCTCGATACGCTCCTCGCCGAACGCGGGCTCGGCGTCGAGACCTTCGACACCGTCGGCTGGAACGTCGAGCACCCGTCGCTCGCCGATCCGACCGGCGGCGGAGCAGCCGCCCCGGGCAGCGAGCGCGAGAAGGCGGGACGCTCGATGCCCGTCGAACCGGTCGCCCTCTGGTCCGGCCTGGTCGAACTCGAGGAGGGACGCGCGCAGATCCCGTTCAACCTCCCGCAATTTCGTGGCGAAGTTCGCGTGATGGCCGCCGCGATGTCCCCGCAGCGCATCGCCGCGGACTCGACGTCGGTGCAGGTGCGCGATCCCCTCGGCCTCCAGGCGACGACGCCGCGATTTTTGACCGCCGAAGATCGCATCGAGATGCCCGTGATGGTCACCAACCAGACCGGCGCCGAACGCCGGATCACGCTCGAGGCGCAAGCTCGCTCGAAGCCGGTGGTCGGCTACGAGTCTCCCTTCGATCGCCAGAGTCCCCTGGCGTTCGAACGGGAACCGACCCGCGAGGTGACCCTGGCGGACGGGGCATCGACGACGGTGACGTTTCCGGCGCGCGCCGAAGCGCGGTCGGGTAGTGCGGAGGTGACCTTCCGGGCGACGACCGAAGGCCACGAGTCGACGACCGGGGCCACGATCCCCCTGCAGCCGAGCGGGCCGAGCGAGCGCAAGGTCGAGACCCGCAAGCTCGAGGCAGGGACGACGGATCTGAGCTCGATGCTCGACGGCTGGGTGCCGCGCAGCGAGCGGACGACCTTTCGCATCAGCGCGATCCCGTTTTCCGACGCACTCGACGAAGTCCAGCACCTGATCCGGTATCCGTACGGCTGCCTCGAGCAGACCGTCTCCTCGACGCGTCCGCTGATCTATCTGTCGGACCTCGCTCGGGCGGTCGACCCGTCGCTGCTCGACCGCCACGACGACCTCGACGAGATGGTCCAGAGCGGAATCGACCGGGTGATGGCGATGCAGCACGCCCACGGCGGATTTCGCTACTGGTCGTCGGTGTATTCGCCGCACACCTGGAGTACCGCCTACGCGGTCGACATGCTGCTCGACGCCCGCGACGCCGGCTACGACGTCCCCGAGATGCGCCTCGAGCGGGCCCTCGACTGGCTCGACGACATCGTGCGCCGATCCTCCGACGAGCACGCTCACCCGATGGCCCACTACGCCCTCGCCCGGGCCGGCGAGGGCGACCGAGCGCTGATCCGCGACGCGATCGAGCAGCGACAACCGGAGGAGGACGAATCGCTCGAGGGGCACGAACGCGAGGAGTTGTATCTGCTGCAGGCGGCGGCCTATCACGCCGGCGACCGAAGCTGGGAGTCGGATCTCAAAGATCTGGGAGCGCTGCTGGAAGCGAGCGACGCGAAGGGCGATTACGGTCGGAGTTTTTATTCGAACCTCCGGGCGATGGGGCTGGCGTTGAGCCTCAAGATCGACCTGTTCGGCCGCGAGTCGGTCGACGAGTCGGCGATCATGGGACTGGCCCGTCAGATGCGCGACGAGTGGCGCCTGAGCACCCAGGAGGCGACCTGGGGGGTCGCCGCGCTCGGCAAGTGGGTCGACGCCAGACAGGTCGAACAGGAGCTCGGGGAGGTCACCCTCTCGATCGACGACCGCGAGATCGATCCGTCGCACAGCAACGAGGAGCGCGGGCCGAGCTGGAACGTCGCCCACGCCGCCGACCGGGGCCGCGTCGAGTTGAGCACGGAGGTCGGCGAAGAAGCGAGCTGGTACGTCACCGTCAGCAGCGAAGGCGTCCGGCAGACCCCGACCGTCGAGTACGGCGACCACGGCCTCTCGATCGAGCGCGAGTACGTCGACGGCGAGGGCCATGCCGTCGACGTCGGCAACCTGCAGGTCGGCGAGCTGTTTTACGTCCGGCTTCGCGTCGAGAGCACGTCGGGCGACGCGATCGAAAACGTCGCCATCGACGACCGGCTCCCGGCGGGCCTCGAGATCGAAAACCCGCGCCTGTCGGGCAATCCCGAGGTGCACGAGACGCTCGTCGACGACGCCTCGTACGACGGTTCGCCACAGCGCGACGGAAGCTGGTGGTACGACCACATGAACGTCCGCGACGACCGTTTGCAGATCTTCGGCGACGTGCCCCACCGGGAGTCCCGCGAGGTCGTCTACGCCGTCCGCGCCACCCTCGCCGGCACCTTCCAGCAGCCGCCCCTGGAGGCGCACGCGATGTACGTCCCCTCGGTCCGGAGCCTGAAACGCGGCGGCACCGTCCGGATCGCCAACCCGTGACGTGGGAGCCGTGAGCGCCGATTCGACCGACAGACTGGCGAGTCCTCGAGCCGCGATGCTGACCGCTGCCGGCCTCTCTCTGGCCCTCGCAGCGAGTCTGGCGATCGTCTGGTCGATCCCGCTGCCCGAGCGGCTGCGGCGGGCGGATTCGACGGTCGTCGAGTGGCGCGACGGCCGGACCGCCCATGTCTTTTTGTCGGAGGATGATCGCTGGCGGATGGACGTCGATCTCGGCGAGGTCGACCCGGCGTATCGGCGCGCGCTGCTGGCCGTCGAGGATCGGCGCTTCTGGTGGCATCCCGGCGTCGATCCGATCGCGATCGTGCGGGCGGCCCGGGCGAACGCGGCGGCCGGCGAGGTCGTCTCGGGCGCCTCGACGGTGACGATGCAGCTCGTCCGTCTGCTCGAGCCGCGGCCCCGGACGCTACGCTCGAAGATCATCGAGGCGTTCCGGGCCCTGCACCTCGAGCTTCGCCTCTCCAAAACCGAGATCCTCGAGGCGTATCTCACCTACGCCCCGTACGGAGGCAACCTCGAGGGGGTGAAGGCCGCCTCGCACACCTATTTCGACAAGCCGCCGGCCCAGCTCTCCCCGGCCGAACGGGCCACCCTGCTGGCGGTCCCCCAGGCGCCGAACCGCCGGTCTCCCGCATCGAACCACCCCGAACGCCTCCGCCACGCTCGCGACCGGATCGCCGAACGCCTCGCCGAGGCGGGCGCGCTGCTCGACCGGCCGGCGACCCGGGAGGCGACGAACGCGCGGCTCGAGGCGCTTCGCGAGAGGCCGGTACCGCGGGAGCTCGAGGGGCTGCCCCGCCAGATCCCGCACGTCGCCCACTGGCTCCGCGCCCGCCATCCCGACGAGCCGCGCATTCGGACCACCCTCGACCGGGGCCTCCAGCGCCGCGTCGAGCGGCAGTTTCGCCGCCGGCGCACCCGGCTTCAGTCCCGCCACATCCACAACGCCGCCGGCGTCGTCGCCGACCACGAAGCCGGCGCGATCCGGGCGCTGGTCGGCAACTTCGAGTATTTCGCCGACCGCCACGGCGCGAAGATCCCGGGCTTCGACGTCGAGCGCTCGACCGGATCGCTGCTCAAGCCCCTCGTCTACGCGCTGGCGATCGACGACGGGCGAGCCGCCCCCTCGCATCTCGTCCGCGACGTTCCCACCTCGTTCGCCGGCTATCGCCCGAGGAACTTCGAGGGGAACTACCGGGGTCTGGTCCGCCTCGAGCAGGCCCTCGCTCAATCGCTCAACATCCCGTTCATCGACCTCCTCGACGAGTACGGCACGGACCGGTTTCTCGGCGATCTTCGCCAGCTCGGCGCCGACGATTTCACCCGTCCGGCCGGGGACTACGGACTGTCGGTCGTCGTCGGCGGGCTCGAGCTGACGCCACTGGAAGTCGCCAGCCTGTACGCCTCGCTGGCCGAGAGGGGACGGGCGGTCGACCCGCGGCTGCTCGCCCGGGGAGGCCCCGCGAGTCGGCCGCGCAGCCACATCCTCTCCGAAGAGGCCGTCTGGCTGACGAACCGGGCGCTGCGGCAACGCGACCGGCCCGACTTTCCCGGGCAGCACGGCTCGAGCGACGACCCCGACGCCCTGCACTGGAAGACCGGGACGAGCGCCCGCAACCGCGACGCCTGGAGCGCCGGCTTCGGCCCCGAGTACACGGCCGTCGTCTGGCTCGGCAATTTCGATCGGAGCCGATCGCCGAACCTCGTCGGGGCCGACGCCGCCGGCCCCCTGTTTTTCGACGTGCTCGAGGCAATCGACACGCCGGGGGAGACGCCTCCCGCCCCGCCCGGCGGGCTGACCGACGTCGAGGTCTGTGCCTTTTCGGGCCACCTCCCGAACGAGCACTGCCCGAACACCGACACCACCCGGATGCCTCGCCACAGCGTCGCCTCGAAGGAGTGCCCGTACCACGTCGAACGCGAGATCGACGCCGAGAGTGGGCTGGCCGTCACCCCGGGATGCCGCTCGCAGTTCGAGACGACGACCGAGACGTTCATCGAGCTGCCGGCGGGGACGGCCCGGTGGATGGAGCAACGACGCGGCGAGCTGCCCCGCCCGCCGCGGTACCACCCGGACTGCGAGGCGGCCCGGACCGCGACGGCCCCGACCGTCGAGTGGCCGCCCCCCGACCACCAGCTCGTCTTGCTGCCCGGCGTCCCCCTCGCCAGACAGCAGGTCCCCCTGAAGGCCAGCGACGCCGGGCACGGCACCGATCTGCACTGGTTCGTCGACGGCGAGTTCCTCGGCACGACGCCCGCCGACGAGAAGGTCTGGTGGACCCCGGAGCGCGGACGCCACGAGGTCGTGGTGATGGACGAGGCCGGACGATCGGCGAGCCGCGTACTGACCGTCCGGGCCGAGTTGCAGGCCGGGAGATGAGCGGGGGCAGATCGCTCGAAGATTCGAGCGTCGGTCTCGACGAACTTGACTGACTTGACCGCCACCCGCCCGCCCCCGATATTTGCGCCGTACCGGAACGCCGATTTCGCGCCCCCACCTTCGAACGGACACCCATGACCGACGTACTCGACGACGAGACGACGCCCCGGTTCATTTACGGCACGGCCTGGAAAGAGGACGAGACTCGCCGGCTGACGAGACTCGCCCTCGAGTGCGGATTTCGGGCCATCGACACCGCCAACCAGCGCAAACACTACCACGAGGCCGGCGTCGGGGAGGCGCTCGCCGAGGCGATCGACGAAGGGCTGGTGACCCGCGACGAGATGTTCGTGCAGACGAAGTTCACCCACGAGGCCGGCCAGGACGACCGGCTGCCGTACGACCCGGACGCCTCGTTCGCCGAGCAGGTCGAACAGTCGTTCGACAGTTCGCTGGAGCACCTCCGGACCGACCACCTCGACTCGTACCTCCTGCACGGCCCGTCGACGCGTACGGGCTTCGCCGAGCCCGACCGGGAGGTCTGGCGGGCGATGGAGCGGCTCGCTGACGCGGGCAAAACGGACCAGATCGGCGCCAGCAACGTCTCGTCGGGCCAGCTCGAGGCGCTGATCGAGTGGGCCGACCTGCCGCCGGCCTGCGTCCAGAACCGCTGTTTCGCCCGGACCGGCTGGGACCGGGAGGTGCGCGAGATCTGCGAGGCAAACGACATCACCTACCAGGGCTTCTCGCTGCTGACCGCCAACGCCCGGGATCTGAACGCCCCCGAAGTCGTCGAGATCGCCGAACGCCACGAGCGGACCATCCCACAGATCGTCTTCCGGTTCGCCCTCCAGATCGGCATCCTGCCGCTGACCGGAACGACCGATAAACAGCACATGCGCCAGGACCTCGCCGTCTCCGAATTCTCGCTCGACGACGAGGAAGTCGAGACGCTCGCCGGGTTTGCGGTGGCGTGAGTGGGTTCACCGCCCCCTCCGACAACAAACCGACACCCCCGACCGGATTTGGCGGAACGCTCACGGCGCGGTAAACTCGAGTGTGTCGGGGCGGATCCGCTCGACGGCGCGCAGGATCTCGCCGGGCCGTCGATACGACCAGACGATCTCGCGGTCGCGGGTCACCTCGAAGATCCTCCCCTCGAGCGACTCGGCGACCAGGACATTGCCGTTCGGCAGCGGGTCGTGGCTACCCGCCCAGTTGGTGTAAAACGGTTCGTCGGCGTCGCCGGTGTACTCCCAGGGGATCCCGCGACTGCGGGGGGCGTATTCGAGAATGCGAGAGGGGCCGCCCTCGCCGGGGTGGCCGTGGTTGTCGAAGATCAGCATGCGGCCGTCGTCCAGAAGCTCCGGGTCGTGCTGGCTGCTCCAGGGGCCGCGCCGCATCCACTCGAGCGTGCGATCCTCGACATCGACGACGGCGAGGGCGTCGACGGCCCGCATCGAGACGACGAGCTGGCCGGGCTCGGCGAAGTCGTGATGCTCGGCAAAGTCCCCGGAGACGACATCGACGTCGTTGGCGTGGATCGGGTCCCAGTCGGCGTGGCCGTCGAACCACAGGTGGAGATTGCGGGCCATCGGCGAGTCGCCGATCAGGTCGACGAGCGAGAGCCGATCGAGCTCCTCGCCGTCGGGGGAGAGCCGGACGAGGTCGTTGTCGATGACGTAGGGCGTCTCCCCGGCGAGTTGCACGTCGACCTCGTCGCGGTCGCGCAGTTCGTGGGTCAGCACCCAGATCTCGCCCGCCGGCCCGACCTCGACATCGTGGTGGGTGCGCTCGGGGAATCTCCAGATCGGCTCGGAGTCGCGGTCGATCTTGACGAGGCCGTATCCGTGCGGGGTCGCCCCGCTCGCGCTGTAGCTCACGAGCACGTCGCCGTTCCGGTACAGATAGGCGGTCTCCCAGCTGATCTTGTCCGGGGGGATCGGATGGTCGACGTGCGGGGGATTGGGCCAGGCCTCCCGGAACGGAAGTCGCCAGCGATGCACCGAATCGCCCTCCATGTCGACCAGTCGCGCCTCCTGGCGGCCCGACGCGACATAAAACGTCCAGCCCTCGTGGCTCCGCTCGGGCCGGTGTGCGGTGACGCCCGCTTCGCCGGCTGCACCGGAGGAGGCCTGCCCGGCATTATCGCCGCCGGCCCGCACGAGGTGCGCCCGAAGCGCCGTCAGCGGCCGCTCGAGAAGCTGCGGATACGGAAACGTCTCGAATTCCGCGGTGACCGTCCCGGCCAGAAACAACAGCACCGACAGGCCGACGAGAGCGGCCGCGCGTGCAGTCGACTCTGAGACGAGGGGATCGGCCACGGTGGGCTCCCGCAAGGCGGCGAAGGTTCGGTGCGCCCCGACGATAGCCGAGGCGGCGCGGAGGCTTCAATCCCTTCCCGCGCCCCGCCGGACGGGCCGCTCCCCCCGACCCGGCGATCAGTCGAACTGGGCGGCCTCGGTCGACCCCTGCATCGCCGCCTTCGAGGCGTTGTCGCTTTCGATCAGCGAGCGGACCTCGTCGAAATACCCGGTGCCGACCTCGCGCTGGTGGCGGACCGCCGTGTAGCCGTCGTCGGCCGCCTCGAATTCCTCGTCCTGGAAGTCGGCATACGCCGCCATCCCCCGGTCGGCGTAGTCGCTGGCGAGCTGGTACATGCTCAAATTCAGGGCGTGGAAGCCGGCCAGCGTGACGAACTGGAACCTGTAGCCGAGCGAAGCGAGCTCGTCGCGGAACTCGGCGATCTCGTCGTCGTCGAGGTGCTGGCGCCAGTTGAACGACGGCGAGCAGTTGTAGGCGAGCATCTTGTCGGGGTATTCGGCGTGGATGGCCTCGGCGAACTCGCGGGCTTCGCCGAGATCGGGCGAGGAGGTCTCGCACCAGACGAGGTCGGCGTACGGGGCGTAAGCGAGCCCGCGTTCGATGGCCGCCTCGAGGCCGCCGTCGTACTGGTAGTAGCCGTGGGAGGTGCGCTGGCCGGTGATGTGGCGCCGGTCGATCTCGTCGACGTCCGAGGTGACGAGATTGGCGCTGTCGGCGTCGGTCCGGGCGATCACCAGCGTCGGCACGCCGCAGACGTCGGCGGCCAGCCGGGCGGCGGTCAACGTCTCGACGAACTGGCTCGTCGGCACGAGGACCTTGCCGCCGAGGTGGCCGCATTTTTTCTCGCTTGCGAGCTGGTCCTCGAAGTGCACGCCCGCCGCGCCGGCCTCGATCATCTGTTTCATCAGCTCGAAGGCGTTCAGCGTGCCGCCGTGGCCGGCCTCGGCGTCGGCGACGATCGGGGCGAACCAGTCGCGCGAGAGGTCGTCCTCGGCGTGTTCGATCTGGTCGGCCCGCCTGAGCGCCCGGTTGATGCGCCGGACGACCTGCGGGACGCTGTCGGAGGGATACAGCGACTGGTCGGGATACATGTTGCCCGAGCGGTTGGCGTCGGCGGCGACCTGCCAGCCGCTGACGTAGATCGCCTGCAGCCCGGCGCGCACCTGCTGCATCGCCTGGTTGCCCGTCAGGGCGCCGAGCGCGGCGACGTACGGCTCCTCGCGCAATTGTTTCCACAACCGCCGGGCACCGCGGCGGGCGAGCGTGTGATCGATCGACAGGGATCCCCGGAGTTTATCGACATCCTCCGAGGAGTACGGGCGGTCGATGCCCTCCCAGCGGTGTTCGGCCACCGGCGCGTCGACTTGATCGTGATGGTCCGTCTCCGTCTTCGACATGGCGTCCTCTCTCGTCGTTCTGCGTTTGGAGAAACCTTGCAACCAGGGCACGGAGCGGGCGCGGCGCCGGAGAACGCCGCGCCGGTGACATCACTGCTCGTCGAGTAGGTCGTAGGCCGGGAGGGTCAGGAATTCGACGAACTGATCGGCGGTCGACAGCCGGTCGAACAGCTCGATCGCCTCCTCGAAGCGTCCCCCCTCGAAGTCGTGGGCGGCGATCTCCTCGTCGAGCACCTCCCGGAAGCGCTCGACGGTCAGCGGCCGGCCGTCGTCGAGTTCGGCCTCGTGGTGGATCCACTGCCAGATCTGCGTGCGGCAGATCTCGGCCGTCGCCGTATCCTCCATCAGGTTGTACAGCGGCACACATCCCGACCCCCGAAGCCAGGCCTCGAGGTACTGGACGCCGACGCGGATGTTGTGGCGCAGGCCCTCGACGGTGCGCTCGCCGTCGGGGACTTCGAGCAGGTCCGAGGCGTCGACGTCGACATCCTCGCGTTTGACCTCGATCTGGTTCGGGCCCTCCATGTGCTCGTCGAAGACCTCGCGGGCCGGCTGCACCAGCCCCGGGTGGGCGACCCAGGTGCCGTCGTGGCCGTCCTCGACCTCGCGGATTTTGTCCCGGCGGACGCTCTCGAGGGCCCGGCGGTTGGCCTGCTCGTCGTCGGCGATCGGGATCTGGGCCGCCATCCCGCCCATCGCGTGCACCCCGCGGCGATGGCAGGTGCGGACGACCTCCCGGGTGTAAGCCCGCATGAACGGCTGGGTCATCGTCACTTCGCTGCGATCCGGCATCACCGCCTCGGGGTCGTTGCGAAACTTCTTGATGAAACTGAAAATATAGTCCCAGCGCCCGCAATTCAGCCCGGCCGAGTGTTCCTGCAGCTCCCAGAGGATCTCGTCCATCTCGAACGCCGCCGTGATCGTCTCTAAAAGCACCGTCGCCCGGATCGTGCCGACCTCCAGCCCCAGTTCCTGTTGGCTCTGGATGAAGATGTCGTTCCAGAGCCTCGCTTCGCGGTGGTCCTCGAGTTTCGGCAGGTAAAAATACGGCCCGCTGCCCCGGTCGACGAGCGGGCGGGCGTTGTGGAACATGAACATCCCGAAATCGAACAGCGCCCCGGGGGCCGGCTCGTCGTCGACCAGAAAGTGCCGTTCGGGCAGATGCCAGCCGCGCGGCCGGACCATCAGCGTCGCCACCTCGTCGTCGAGCTCGTAGAATTTGTCCTTGCGGGGATGATCGTAGGTGATCGTCTCGTCGACGGCATCGCGCAGGTTGCGCTGGCCGGCGACCATGTTCTGCCAGGTCGGCGCGTTCGAGTCCTCGAAATCGGCCATGAAGACGTTCGCCCCCGAGTTCAGCGCGTTGATGACCATCTTGCGGCCGGTCGGTCCCGTGATCTCGACGCGCCGGTCGCGCAGATCCTCCGGGATCGAGGCCGCCGTCCAGTCGTCTTCACGTATCTCGCGGGTCTCGTCGAGAAAATCGGGCCGCTCGCCGCGGTCGAACCGCTGCTGGACCCGCTCGCGCCGCTCGAGCACCTCGGCGATCCGGGGACGATACGCCCGGACCAGCTCGGCGACGAACTCGCACGCCTCCTCCGTGAGGATCTGCTCGGCCTGCTCGTCGACCTCGCCGACAATCTCGTAGCTCGTCTTCTGTTTCATAAACCACTCTCCTCCGCATCCCTGGATCCGCTCTCGGCTCGACTGCATCTATGTACTCTCTTTACGGATCCCGCCGATTCAAGCAGAACCTCCGAAATGGGCCGGGCACGCCCCCGACGCTCCCCCGGCCGAACCCGCCCGCCGGCCCCTCGCCGCAATGCGTCGCACTTCGGCGAGTCGAGCGGAAGCCGACTTCGCGGACGAGGAGGCGGAGGGGTGTGATCCAACTCCGTGGGATCGGGGTGCCGGCGTCCCGCGTCGCATT
>CAZRLK010000134.1:0-14288 GCA_964600555.1 uncultured Bradymonadales bacterium | reverse complement strand
ACGGGCCGCGAGGCCCATCGGATTTTGAATCCGACGCGTCTGCCGATTCCGCCACTCCGGCGGGAGCGCGGACGGTACTCGAGGGGGCAGGTGACGTCAAGATGGTCGCAGCGCGGAGGCGGCCCGTGCGCGTGGGCAGGGCAGGATGCCCTGCCAACGTGGAAGATCAAGGATGCTCTTCCAACAAAAGATTGCGTCACCGGCGGCTGACCGGTATACGTGGGCAATGGACTCGTGAATCTCGAATCCGGACGAGGCCGTCGTCGATGGACCAGGTCGAGCAGGGTCAGTCGAGCGTCGTCGAGCATGAGACGGAGAGTCTCGATCGCCGCAAACGGGACCGCAGACGCGCCGGGGATCGTCGGCGGCGTCGGTGGATTCAGTTGCTGGCGCTGCTGGGATTGTTGCAGTCGGGCGCCCGGGAGATGTACCGTGCTCAACTGATCGACGCGCTCCCGAGTCTCCGCTACGTGACGCTGCCGGAAGAGGGTCGTTGGGATCTGGTCTGGAAGCCGGAGGGCGACGAGATCCCGGAGGGGGCGACCGGCCTCGGGGGCTACGGGGCGCTGCTGGCTCTGGCGAGTGTGGGAGACGAACGGCGTGCCGAGCGGCAGCCCTGGCTGTCGGTCGCGACGGCCGGGTTGTCGGTGGCGCATGCGGCGACGTCGTTCAGGGAGTTGGTCGGAGAGCTCGAGGAGGGGCGAGTCGACGCCTTTTCGAGTTTCGACGCGATCGTGAGTGCGGCGACAGTGCCGCTGGTATTGCCGGAGGCGGTGCGTGCACTCAGGGAATTGGTCGGGCGCGAGTGACGTGCGCCCCGAGGATGTTGGTTCGAGTGATTGTCAGAAGGGAGAGGCACAGCAATGCAGATCGAAGTTCGTGCGATGGTTGCGATGGGCGTGTTCGGGTTGGCTTTGGCGACGGCGGGGACGGCGTTCGGGCAGGTCGAATTCGAGTCGTTCAGCGAAGTCGAAAACGTCTGTCCCGATTGTGACAGGCCGCCGGCCGACGAGGTGGCTCTGCGGGGCGGCGAGACGATCCGTGGGACGATCGTCGCCAAAAACGAGGATTTCTGGGTCGTCGAACGCTACGGCGAGGTCCGGGGGATTCCCGAAGGGGAGGTCGAGTCGACGTCGTTCGAGGACGACTCCCGGCCGTCCGATCTGCAGTCTCAGGATCAGATCGTGCTGAAAAATGGGCACGTGTTGACCGGGGAGATCACCGACGAGAGCGACGAACCGCCCCACTACGAGATCGAATCGTCGGTGTTGGATGTCTCGTATGTCGTCTTCAAAGAGGAGGCGAAGGCGCTGTATCGAGGCGGAAGCAAGGAGGACATCGAGATCCCCGAAGAGACTGGAAACGAGGGCGCGGGCAGCGACGAGTAGTCGGGAGCCCCTCCTCGCGCCGAATTGCGCCAGAGGTCGGGACGTCGAAGGATGTGAGTTCACCCCTCGGTGTCGGCTCGTTCGCCCGGAGGGCGGGCGGCCGGGCGCCGAAGCCAGGAGGATGTGCATGACGGATCATCCGGAAGTCGAAGCGGTCGCCAGTGACCAACGCGAGCGTCGCAGTTCGGTGCGCGCCTCGAGTCTCTTGCCGAGCGCGTTTCGGCGCATCGACGAGGAGGAGGTTCCGGCGGTCGAGGCCCGGATCCTCGATCAGGCGGTCGTCGAGGGGGACAGTGCGTTCGACGACCAGTCGATGTGGGACGAGCGAAGCGACGAGTTGTCGCGGGAACTGGTCCTGGTGCTCAACGAAATCCGGGCGTTGCGCCGGAAGATGACGGAGTTGCACCGGACGGTCGAGCGGGGCAGTCACGACGAGATGACGGCCCGCTGGATCACGATCAACGACCGTGGATTCCACGCTGCCGAGGGCGACGAGAGCTTCGAGTACGGGGAAGGCGACCTGCTCGAGGTGCAGCTCGAGATTCCGGGCGTGTACACCAAAAAGGTTCTGGCCGTCGGCGAGGTGATCCGCGTCGACGAGGAGGGCGACGAGGGGCGAGAGCCGGGAATCGCCGTCGAGTTTCGCTCGATCTCGAAGATCCACGAAAAGGCAATCATGCGCTATGCGCTGTTGCGCGAGCGTCACCTGGCCCGAACCGATCGCTTTTCGGACGACCTGTGAGGGCGGGTCGAACGAGATCACCATCGCGACAACCGACCGGGAGGGGCGAGCGGAAGGGGTTGGTTTTGACTTCGAGGGGCGTGTCTCTCTAGACTGCAGTCCGTCGAATGACAACTGAATTGTGTCCCGCAGTGCGAGCTGCGAAGCAACGGAGATGCCGATGGTTCGATGGATGCGAAAGTGGGATCTCGTGGTGTTGGTGGCCGGGCTGGTGGTTGGGCTCGGGGCGGTGGGGTCCGGATGTACCCCGGAGGGGCCGGCGGAGGCCTGCTCGATCGACGAGGAATGTCGCGGAGACCGCGTCTGCGACGACGGTCGGTGTCAGTTCGGCGACGACGAGGCCGAGCCGGTTCCGGACGGCGGCGACGATGCGACGGTAGACGCCGGGGTGGCGTGTCTCCGGGTGGACGGACTCACCTGCTGGGAATGGGAGGAGTACCGCACCGATACCTGTCGTTGTGAACCCATCTCATGTACGGATCGCGAGCAATGCAATGGATTTGCGTGTAAGCAGGGGACCTGCGGGCGGTGCGAAGCGGATGTCGACTGCGGCGAGGCGCGCTTTTGCAGCCCCTCCGGCGAGTGCACGACCGAACACCGCTGCGAGGAAGATGTCGACTGTCCGGCCCATCAGGCATGCAGCGACGACGGGGAATGCGAAGATCGGGACGGATGCGTGCTCGACGCGGATTGCGGCGGCGACCAGGAACTGTGCGTAAACGGGCGGTGTACCCGGGCGCCGGATTGCGAGGTGGATGACGATTGCTCGGCGGGCATGGAGTGTATCGGCGGGCGGTGCTTTGAGGAGGTCTGCCGCGGGCCGGAGGACTGCGAAGATGGAGAGGTCTGCGAGGCCGGCGAGTGCATCGAGCCTCCCTCCGCCGAGAGTTGTTTCGTGGCGACTCCGAATGGTGAGATCTCGGAAGACGAGCGGATTCGCCTCGAGGCCTTCGCCCGGGACGCGGACGGCGAGGGCGTGCCGGCGAGCTTCGAGTGGTCGTCGACTAACCCGTCGGTTGCCACGATCGGTGATTCGGGCCGACACGCGGTCGGAGGATCCTCCTCCGGGACGACGATCTTGCGCGCCGAGCTGTCCGACGGGATCGAATGCGACGGCAGCGTCGAATTGCACAATCCGGGAACGATCGGCGAGGAGGGGCATCGGGTGATTGTCTCGGATACCAACACCCGGTCTCCGATCGAGGGGGCGGAGGTTGTCCTCGGGGACGGCTCGGCGACGACCACCAGCGCGGGGGGCGTGGCGACGTTTCAGGAGCGGCCGAGCGGAAGTTACACCGTTTCGGTCTTCCATCCCGACTACAATTACCTGACGTTGAAGGGGGTCGAGTCGAACGACCTGCGGCTGCCGTTGACCCCGAGTTCGGGCGAGGGGCCGGTCGCCGGATTCACGGGGCAGTTCGACACCTCGCAGATCAACACGTCGGGCGATGTGACGCTCGGGTTGGCGGGGACGTCGATCAGCGGCGGGATGCTCGATCTCGGACTCGAGCAGCTGCTCGGCGAACCGTTCGTCAACGAATTGCAGACGCCGCAGGGGACCCAGGAGGTACCGCTTCCCGCCGGCATGATCGCCCACGGGCAGGTCGCTGGCTTCGACGTCGATCTCAAGCAGACTTACTATGCGACGAGTGCCGGAGGCGCCAGGCTCGGCTGGGGGCTGGCCGGAGAGGTCTCCGGGACGCGTCTGTTCGAGATCTTTCAGGACGGAGAAAATCCGCTCGCCGTCTTGTTACCGCTTTTCAACCGCTTCGACCACGCGACGCGCCCGTTGCAGTTGAGTGAGCGGCCGCGCGTGCAGGATTCGATGGATATCGACGGCGACGGAGACACCACGGAGATGATTCCGGATTACACGGATTTCCAGCAGGTCGATCTCCAGCCGTCGGTGCGCCAGAACCTGGTGACCGAAGTCTCGGTCTCGAATTTTCCGCAACTGCCCGACGGCGAGGCCGAACTGGCCGTGCTGCTGGGGGCCAACGTCCTGGACTCGGCCGGGCTGGTGCCGCTCGGTATCAGCGCGACGAACGATGAAAACGGCGACGGGGCTCCGGACGTGCGCAATCTGTACATGGCGCCGCCGCACGGGTCGATTACGGGTGGGCGCTACGCGGTGATGGCCCTCGCGTTTCGGACGGACGGGTTCAGTCCGAGCGGAGGTCTGGAGCTTCCCGACAACCTCTCGGCTGCGCTGTGGACGCGCCAGACGCTGCCGAACGAAGTCGGGCTCGGAACCTTCCCCGATGCGACCGATGCGACGGTCGACGAGTCGGCGCGGAGCGTCGAGCTTTCGACCGATGCGGGACCGATGTATCGATTCCAGTTTGTCGGGACCGATCGGACCTGGGAGGTCTGGACATCGGGGCCGCCGGGGTCGATGGGAAGCTACGAGCACACGGCGACGATTCCGGAGATGCCCGGGGGACGGACCGACCTGTTTGCCGCAGGAGAGAAGTCGATGGTCGATGCCGTCGAGGTACAGGTGACGCTCGACGATCTGGCCGAGCCGACCGGGGTGGGACTCCGCGAGATCGGGCTGGTTGCGACGGCGTTCAACCGGACGGTGATCGAGTGAGGAACGCGAACAAGATCGGCGATATGCCCCGGACGGCCTCGATCTGCCGTCCGGGGTTGGTCGTTCGAGAGGTTATGCCTCGTTGCCGCCGAACATGTTCCAGATCGTCTGAGTGACGGCGGCGGTCGCCACTCCGAACGTCAGGTGAGCCCCGAGGCGGTGCAAATGGTGCTTGAGGGGGGCTTTTTGAGGGCCGGGAGCCAGGCCGAGTGCCGGGATCAAAACCTCGTCGTTCGTTGCCCACATGGCGGCACCGAGGGCGACGCCCCCCGCCGCATCCAGCCGATGGCGGCCGGCACGGAGTGCGCCGTAGATCACTCCGTTTTCGGCGCCGTACGCCCACTCGATCGCCTCGGCGATTCGGTGTTTGGTCGACTCGATCGGCTCGTGGCCCCGGAGCTGTTCGTAAGCGAGCCGGGCGAGGGTTTCGCTCGCCGTCTCGTCGCGCCGGTAGCGGACCTCGGGGCGAACGACGGGGAGCGTCTCTTTGCGCCGCCGGCTCCTGTGCCGTTCGGGCCCCTCGAGGGGGGCTGGACTTTCGGGTTCGGTGACGGGCGGTACGTGCTCGGCCGGCGCGATCGAGCCGGCGGTCCGGAGCCCCCCGCCGGTCGAGCCGCTCGCGCCGACCGCCGAAGGCATGGTGCGGGGGCGGTCGCGGCTGTGGCCGCCGTGCGAGCCGTGCGTCTCCAGCACCTCGAACGGCTCGAGGTCGTCCTGGGTCGGACGCCTCGCCCGGCGCGGGTCTTCTCCGTGCAGCCGGGTGGCGCCCCTCCAGTAATAGCGCATGGCGGCCGTTCCGACGAGACCGCCGATGGCGCCGAGAGCGAGTTTTTTCCAGTCGAACTTACCGGTCGATCCAGACATGGTGCGTCCCTTCTCGGTCGAGTCGCGGGTCGGAGCGAATCAATTTCGTGGGTCGGCGGCCTGCTCGCTGTCGGCGCAGGGGAGTCACTTCGCTCCTCCGGGCCCGTACGGCAGGCGGCCGGCCTCCCAGAGGGCGAGTTGGAGGAGCTGGACGGAATGGAGTGGTTCGGCGTCGGTCAGTTCCGTGATCTGGTGGTGACAACTGAATCCGTCGGCGACGAGCAGGGCGTCGTCGGGGCACTGCTCGAGATGCGGCAGGAGGTCGATTTCGGCGCACTCGAGCGACATGTCGTATTTGTCATCCTCGAAGCCGAACGAACCCGCCATGCCGCAGCAGCCGGTCGGCAACTCCACGCTGTCGAAGCCGAGCCGCTCGATCAGCTCGTGTTCGGCGTCGGGGCCCATGATCGCCTCGTGGTGGCAGTGGCCGTGGACGGCGACCCGGCCCGACAGGCCGGGGAGTGTCTCCTCGACCCGTTCGTCGACAAACTCGCCGACGGTGTAGGTCTGCTCGGCGAGGGACTCGGCGCGCGAATCCCCGTACATCAGGTCGGGCAACTCGTCGCGGAAGACGGCGACACAGCTTGGTTCGAGTCCGACGACCGGCGTGCCCCGTTCGATCGCAGGTTCGAGGGCTTCGAGGAGGTCGTCGCGATACGACTCGGCGGTCTCGAGGAAACCGTAATCGTACAGGGGACGCCCGCAGCACAGGGGGCGTTCGGGGATGGCAACCCGAAAATCGAAGGCTTCGAGTGAATCGTGGGCGCCGACGAGCTTCTCGGGGTGGAAGTGGTTGTTGAAGGTGTCGGGCCACAGTAGTACGTCGGGCGGATCGGTCGCCTCGCCTTCGTCCAGATCGTCGTACCAGGAACGGAACGTCTCACCGGCGAACTGCGGCATCGAGCGCGCCGGGGCGATCCCGCCGATCTTTTTAAGCACGTACGAGAGGCCCGGCAGGCGGGTGAGCGCATTGACGAGTCGGGGCATCGAACTGGCGAGTCGGGCCCACAGGTCGACAAAGCCCATCGCCCAGGCGGCTCGCGGCCGGGCATTTTGCTCGAAGTAGTGGGAGAGAAACTCGGCCTTGTAGGTGGCCATGTCGACCTCGACCGGGCACTCATTCTTGCAGCCCTTGCAGGCGAGGCACAGGTCGAGGGCCTCCCGGACGTCGTCGTTGTCCCAGCTTCCCGGCGTCTCGCGGCCGGCGAGCATCTCCTGGAGGAGGTGGGCTCGGCCGCGCGTGGTGTGCATCTCCTCGCCGGTGGCATGATAGCTTGGACACATCGTCCCCTCGGTTTTTCGCCGGCACTTGCCGACGCCGACGCACCGGCTGGCAGCCCGCCGAAAATGGCCGTCGTCGGTCGTCTCGAACGAAAAGTGCGTCTCCGGGTCCCGGCGCTCGATCGTCTGGGTGAGGTTCTCGTCGAACGGTTGAGCGTCGACGACCTTGCCGGGATTCATCTGCTCGTCGGGGGCCCAGATGCGTCGAAATTCGCGAAACGCCTCGAGCAGTTCCGGGCCGTACATCCTCTCGAGCAACTCGCCGCGCGCCTGGCCGTCGCCGTGCTCGCCGGACATCGAGCCGCCGTAGGAGGCACACAGTTCGGCGGCTTCTTCGATGAACGACCGATACTTTCGGCGTCCCTGCTCGCTTTCGAGTTCGAAATTGATGCGGGTGTGGAGGCATCCCTGGCCGAAGTGTCCGTAAAACGCCCCCTCGTACTCGTATGTCGCGTACAGTTCGTCGAGGTCTCGCAGGTAGTCGCCGAGTCGATCCGGCGGGACGGCGGAATCCTCCCAGCCCGGCCAAGTGTCGTGTTCGCCGGGGACGTGGGCCGTCGCGCCGAGGCCGGACTCGCGAATCTCCCAGACGTGGGATTCTCTTTGCGAATCTTCGTATAGTTGCGCCGTCGGCGAGAGGGGAGTGTGTTCGAGATCCTCGATCATCTCCCGGACTCGACGATCGGCCACGGCCATCTCGTCGGCGCCGAACTCGACCAGCAGCCAGCCGCTCCCCTCGGGCAAAAGGTCGATGTCTCGCAGGTGCAGACGCTTTTTTCGCATGTTGTCGACGAGCCGTTCGTC
The DNA here is from genome assembly GCA_964600555.1 of uncultured Bradymonadales bacterium. GTDB lineage: Bacteria > Myxococcota_A > Bradymonadia > Bradymonadales > Bradymonadaceae > CAJXPB01. The sequence goes on along the minus strand of CAZRLK010000134.1, from coordinate 6,616 downwards.
TATGGCCTCGAGGCCGATCGGGTCGAATCGACGAATCTCCGGGATGGCGTCGGCGGCGGCAAAGATGTCCTCGAAGCCGAGTACGGCGAGGGTGCGCTCCGGGCGCGAGTCGACCAGTTGCACCGTCGCCTCGAGGATCGTCACGCAGGTTCCTTCGGTGCCGACCAGCGCCCGGGCGAGGTTGAAGTCGTTTTCGGGCAACAGCTCGTCGAGATTGTAGCCGCTGATTCGACGTGGAATGTCGGGAAATCGCTCGCGGATCAGGTCGGCGTACTCGTCGCGCAGGTCCCGAAGTTGGCCGTAAATCTCGCCTCGCCGGCCCCCGGCGGCGATGATCGCTTCGAGTTCGTCCTCGTCGGTCGGCCCGACACGCATCCGGGTACCGTCGTAGGTCAGCACCTCCATCTCGAGGGTATTGTCGGAGGTGCGACCGGCCATCTGGGCGTGGATGCCACAGGCGTTGTTGCCGAGCATGCCTCCGAGCGTGCAGTAGGCATGGGTCGCCGGGTCGGGGCCGAAGGTCAGCCCGTGTGGGCGAGTCTGTTCGCGGAGATCGTCGAGGACGACGCCGGGCTGGAGGCGGGCGATCCGGCGGTCGGGGTCGACCACGAGGATGTCGTCGAGGTATTTTGAGTGGTCGACGACCAGGGCGGCATTGGTGCTCTGGCCGGCCAGGCCCGTTCCGCCGCCGCGATGGACGATCGGAAGGTTGGCGCGGCGGGCGGCGGCGACGGTTTCGACGATGTCGGCGGTATCTTTCGGGCGGACGACGCCGAGGGGGACGTGCCGGTAGTTCGAGGCGTCAGTCGAGTACAGAGCGCGGGCGGCCGAGTCGACCTGAACTTCGCCGCGGATCGTCGCCGCGAGGTGCCGGCAAAACGTCGTGATGTGGTCGACGATCGCCCGGTCGGCGGGTTCGGCGACCTCGCGATCGGCGGCGAAGCTCGTCGGGATCGGATGGCGTGGTTGCGGTCCGTTGGGCATGGCTTGTTTCCGGGGGCAGCTTCAGGCGATGCGGAATTCTTCGAGGTCGTCGGTCTTGAGCGAGAGGCCGTGGCCGGGACGCGAGAGATCCGGCTGCATCTTTCCATCCTCGGTGCCGATGACACCGTCGAAAAACTGCCGTTCGATCCGGACGTGGTCGTGAAAGTACTCAAGGTGCCGAAACGACGGGGCGGCACAGCAGACATGCAGGTGGAGGGCCGGCGCGGCGTGGCCCGACAGGTCGATCGCCCGGGCGTCGCACAGAGCCGCGGCCTCGAGGAAACCGGTGTAGCCGAGCGCCCGGCTGGCGTCGGCCTGCAGGCAGTCGACGGCCCCGGCCTCGAGCATTCGCCGAAAGTACGTCGGCGTGTAGCCGTATTCGCCGCCGGCGACCTCCATGCCGGCCGGGAGGCGGCGGGAGACGGCGCGGAGGGCTCTCAGGTCGTCGGAAGTGACCGGCTCCTCGAACCAGACGACTCCGAGGCCGGAGACGCGCTCGGCGAAGGCCAGTGCCTGTTTGACCGGCCAGGCGCCGTTGGCGTCGACCATCAGGTCGAGCTGGTCGCCGACGGCCTCCCGCGCGGCTTCGACGCGTCTCGGATCGGTGTCGGGGTGGCGTCCGACCTTCATTTTGACGGCTCCCATCCCGGCGTCCGCCCAGCCGGCGAGCTGCTCCCGCAGCCGGTTGTCGCCATATGAGGTGAATCCCCCACTCCCGTACACCGAAACCGCCTCGCGAGCCCTGCCCAGCAACTCGACGATCGGGAGGCCGAACAGGCGCGCTTTCAGATCCCAGAGGGCGACGTCGAGCGCCGAGATGGCGGAGGCGATCAGGCCGGGGCGTCCGATGTTGCGGACTGCTCGTTGCATCGCCCGCCAATTCGCCCGGACGGCGAGCGCGTTGCGTCCCTCGAGTACATCAGCGAGGGGGCTGTCGATGACCGAGGCGGCGGCGGCATGACTGTAGGTGTAGCCGAGGCCCTTTTTGCCGCCGGCCCGAATTTCGACGACCGTCAGGGTCGTCGACTCCCAGGCGAGCGTGGCGTCGGATTCGGGTCGGTCGGTCGGAATTTCGTAGGCGGCGGCCTCGACCGAGTCGACGGGGACCTCCGGGTCGGATCTGGTCGTCGAGGGGGTCATCGTCAGATCAGCTCCCGGACCTTGTCCGACATGGCCGTCAGCGACTGGCGCAGCGGATGGGGCTCGCCGCGGGCCAGGGCGGTGGCGAAGTTTTTGGCCTGCTCCCACCGAATCTTCGGCGGAAGCGGCGGGGTGTACGGGTCGACGACCGCCTCGACGAGCGTCGGCGCCGGGGTGTTCAACGCTCGCTCGAGCGTCGGGCCGCACTCGGCCGGATTCTCGATGCGGAAACTCTCCCAGCCGAACCCCTGTGCCGCGGCGGCGAAATCGATCGGCTCCAGGTCGATCCCGAACTCGGGGTTGCCCTCCATGACCATCTGCTCCCATTTGATCTGGCCGAGCTCGTTGTTTTTGACGACGACGACCGTCAGCGGAAGGTCGTATTTCTGGCAGGTCGCCATCTCGGCCATCAGCATCGAAAAGCCGCCGTCGCCGACGAAGGCGACGCACTGGCGGTCCGGAAAGGCGGTCTGCCCGGCGATCGCGTAGGGAAACCCGCAGGCCATCGAGGCGAGGTTGCCCGAGACGGTGTGCATCTGGTCGGCGCGGGCGGGAATCTGGCGGGCCCACCAGGTGGCGATCGTCCCCGAGTCGGCGGCGACCAGAGCGTCGTCGTCGAGGCGTCTGCCAAGCTCCCAGGCGACCACCTGGGGTTTCATCGGCGTCTCCCGGCTGGTGCCCCGCTGTTCCATGTCTCGCCACCACTCCTGCATCCGTTCGTTGGCCTCCAGCAAAAACCGCCGATCCTCCCGGTGCTCGAGCCGCGGGACGAGCTCGCGCAGCGTACGCTTTGCGTCGCCGACCAGCGGGACGTCGACCGGTTGGCGCAGGCCGATGCGCTCGGGGTCGTGGTCGATCTGGACGCACTGCACCTGCTCGGGGTCGGGCAGAAACTCGATGTAGGGAAACGACGAGCCGATGATCAGGAGCGTCTCGCAGTTGTCGATCGCCTGCTGGGAGGGCCGGGTGCCGAGCAGGCCGTGGCTGCCGGTGGTGTGCGGGTCGTCGTCGGGGACGACGGCCTTGCCCAGCAGTGCTTTCGCGATGGGGGCGGCGAGTCGCTCGGAGGTCTCGATCAACTCCTCGCGGGCACCGAAGCAGCCGCGTCCGGCGAGTATGGCAATATCGCCGCCGTCGTTGAGCAAATCGGCGGCCGCGCGCAGATACTCCTCCTCGGGCGAGGAGGCGTACCGGGAGAATGACTGGCCGGTGTGCCGCGGGACGTTGCGGGTCGACCGCTCGCTGTCGTCGAGGGCTTCGTCCTGGAGGTCTTTCGGGATCGTCAGATGGGCCACGCCGTTGCCGTACATGGCCGCCCGGCAGGCGATGTGGGCGACGTTTTCGATGTGTTCGGGGCCGTTGACCTGAACGTTGTAGTGGGCGACGTCCTCGTACAGGGCTTTGAGGTCGACGTCCTGCTGGCCGTGAGTCGCCATCAGGTCGTGGAACTGGTTGCCCGTGATCGCCAGGACCGACTGGCCGTCCATGTTCGCGTCGTACAGTCCATTCAAAAGGTGGACCGCTCCCGGGCCGGAGGTGGCCATGCAGACGCCGAGCTTGCCGGTGTACTTGGCGTACCCGCAGGCCATGAACGCCGCCGCCTCCTCGTGGCGGGCCTGGACGAAGTCGATCTCGCCGGCAGATTCGCGCAGGGCTTCGGTGAAGCCGTTGATGCCGTCGCCCGGTAGGCCGAATATCGTGTCGACGTCCCAGTCGAGCAGGGACTCGACGAGAATCTGTGAGGTGGTCGTGCTCATGCCTCTTCCCCGTGCTCGCGGAAGGGAGATGCGCCGTGCGTTCGACAGCTTCTATCTCTGCGTTGCCTGTCAACTTGCCCACCCGGTCGGTCAGTTCAAATCCCGCCGGCGCGGTGCAGGCGGCGGGCGGCCTCGATCAGGGAGAGATGCGAGAAGCCCTGCGGAAAGTTGCCGAGAAGCCGGCCGTCGTCCGGGGAGATTTCTTCGGCCAGGAGGCCGAGGTCGTTGGCGTGCGAGCAGACGTGCTCGAAGATCCGGCGAGCCTCCTCGAGCTGCCCACTCTCCGCCAGGACGGAGACGAGCCAGAAACTGCACATCACGAAGGCCCCGTCTTCACCGGGGAGACCGTCGCCGGTGCGATAGCGTCGCACCAGCCCTCCCTCCCCGGTCAGATCGCGGCGAATCCGGGCGACGGTCGACTGGACGCGGGGGTCGGAGGCGGGCAAAAAGCCGACAAGCGGGATCATCAGGCTGCTCGCATCCAGGCTCTCGCCGTCGAGCGTCTGAGTGAAGGCGCCGATCTCGCGGTTGAAGCCGCGTTGTTCGACGACGACGCGAAGCTGGCGTCGGTGCTTGCGCCACCGGGCGCGATCGCCGTTGAGCCAGTCGTCTTCCGCAAGGCGCAGAGCGCGGTCGAGGGCGACCCAGCAGGCGAGCTTCGAGTGGGTGTATTGGCGGCGTTCGGCGCCGATCTCCCAGAGGCCGTGGTCGGGATCGGTCCACTGCCGGCAGACGCGGTCGGCGAGCCGCTCGAGCACGGCCGCCAGGTCGGGATGCGGCTCGCGCATGTCGGTGATGCACAGGTAGGCGGCCTCGAACAGATGCCCGAAGCGGTCGAGTTGAAACTGACGGGCGGCGCCGTTGCCGACGCGCACCGGCTTCGAGCCGAGATATCCCTCCAGATGATCGAGCTGGCGTTCCGGGAGCTGTTCGTCGCCCTCGACCGTATAGACCGTCTGTAGCGGTTTTTCGTCGTCGAGTGAGAGGGACTCGAGCCAGTCCCAGAAATTCATTGCCTCGGTGTGAAAGCCGAGATCCTGCAGAGACCGCAGGGCCATGCCGGCGTCTCGGAGCCAGACGTATCGATAGTCCCAGTTTCGGACGCCCCCCGGGTCCTCCGGGAGCGAGGTGGTCGGGGCGGCGACGACGGCACCGGTCGGCGCGAAGGTGAGCAACTTCAGGACAAGAGCACTTCGGTCGATCAGCTCCCGAGACGGGCCGTCATACTGCGAGCCGGCGATCCAGTTTCGCCAGTAGGCGGCACTCGTCTCCAGGGCGCGCTTGGCCTCGGAGGCGTCGGTGAAGACCGGCTCGTGGTGGCCTCCGGGCAGATACTGGAGGCTGATCCAGGTCTGTTCGCCTCGCTCGAGGTGAAAGGAGGCCCGCAGCCGGTCGACCCCGATCTCGTCGAAATCGGGGCGGGCGACGAGGGCGACTGCGCGGCCCCCGCATCCCAGCCGGACTCCCCAGTCGGCCGGTGAGAAACGAGGGGCGATGGCACCCCAGTCGACGGTCGGACGGATGGTCGCCTGCAGGTCGACCCGGCCGGCGGTACACTCGAGTCGACGGATCAGGCAGCGCGTCGCATCTCGTATGTCGGGCCGGCCGCCGCGGTCGAGGTCGGCGTCGACCGGCATGAAATCGGTCATCCGCACCTCGCCGGAGGTCGTCGAAAAATGCGTCTGCAGGATGTTCGTCCCCGGGAGATACGCCCGGTCGACTTCGAAGTCGGCGGTCGGCGCGATTCGAAAATACCCACCGCCGTCGGCATCGAGCAGCCGGTCGAACAGCGCCGGGGAGTCGAACCGGGGGAGGCAGCACCAGTCGATCGAGCCGTCGGTGGCCACGAGCGCCGCCGCCCCCATGTCGCCGATGATCCCGTAGTCGGCGATCGGGGGGTATCTGGAAGGGGCGTCGGCCATGGCGTCCACAAATCGACCCACGTGGACGTCCCGCTCAAGGGAACGTGCGAGGGGACGAAGGGCCGGCGACGATCATTTCACGTACCGGTCCCACGAGCCGTACGACTCCCGGCGCGGACCGCGCGGCAGGGTGATCGTGGCGATGGCGAGTGCGGCGACCGTCGCCATCAATTCGACCGGGAGGCCCACCTCGCCACTCACCCAGGGGCCGACCCCGATGACGACGGCCCACACGAGGTTCAGGTGCCGCCCGCGGCGGACCGGCTCGCCCATGCACACGACGCTCGTGGTGACGACGAGTGCGCCGCCCAGGTGGTGGATGTCGGCCGGCAGCGTCCCGGTGTAGCCGAAGCTCGTCGGTGCGAACATCAGCCCGACGCCCAGGGCGGCGCACGAGGCGAGCCACCACGAAAAGCTCATGCCCCACAGCGAACTGCGCACCAGCTCTCCGGGCCGCTCCGGCACGGCGCCGACCTCCGGGGAGCGCTCGTCCATGTCGGCCGCCTCTCCGCTTCCCCCCTTCCAGAAGACCTTCCAGAACGACTCGCCGGCCTCGACCCGCCGGCGGACGTGCTGGCCCATCGCGATCACCTCGTCGACTTCGAGCGGGATCATCGGCAGCATGATCAGCGCCGCCAGCAGACACATCGAACACCAGGCCCCGACGACGACCGGCTGCGAGATGACCAGAAAGATGTGGACCAGGCCGAGCGGGATCACCAGCAGACCGAAAAAGGTGACCATCCAGGGCATCGTCCGCCAGCGGGTCGGCGCACCCATCCAGCCCATCAAAAATTCGAAGGTGTACGAGAA
>CAZRLK010000133.1:0-14341 GCA_964600555.1 uncultured Bradymonadales bacterium | reverse complement strand
CCTCGACGGCCGGGATCTTCCGGAATGTCAGGGGGATGCAGGGTGGGTGGCACCCGGGGAGAGCAGAAGAATGCAGGGTGGGTGGCACCCCCCGGGAAGTCGGGAAAATGCAGGGTGGGTGGTACTTCGTTATCTCACACTCGAAAAATGCAGGGTGGGTGGTACTTCGTTATCTCACACTCGAGAGTTATTCGCTCGGCCCGAAGACGTCTTGTCTCGGAGAAGACACCGATTATGCTGAGCAGCCAGGCAGACGAGGAAGATTCCGCTTCCCCCGGACGGTTCGGCCCATGACTGGCACACTCGATTTTCACGTCGATTGCATCATCCAACACCAGCTTTTCGGCTACCAGATCGACAAACGCCATCGCGCCGGCCTTCCCGGCCAACCCCTGATCTGGCACAGCGACATCCCTCGCATGCAGGAGGCCGGCTACAAGGGCGCTTGCTTCGGCATCCACTGGTTTCCCTGGCAGAGCGAAGGGGCCTGGGCGGGCGCCAGCCGCCAGATCGAATACCTCGACCGCGTCGCCGACCGGCATCCCGACCTGACTCGCATCCGAAGCCGGAAGGACTGGCGACGAGCCGACACCGAGGGAGCGTTCGCCGTGGCGCCCGGCGTCGAAGGCGCCCACATTCTCAACCGCCGTCTCGAACGGGTCGGCGACCTGGCCGAGCGCGATGTCGTCTACCTGACGCTGACGCACTTCTCGGCCAACGCCGCCGCCACCCCCTCGATGGGCCGCGGCGCCAACGAACGCGACCCGCTGACGCCGTTCGGCCGCGATCTCGTCGTCACCCTCGAGGAGCACGACATCGTCGTCGACCTCGCACACGTCAACACCCCGGGCGTCCTGGACGCCTGCTCGATCGCGGAGCACCCCGTCATCTGCAGCCACACCGGCGTGCGCGGCGTCCACGACTCGGCGCGCAACATCACCGACGACGAGATCGACGCAATCGCCGAGACCGGGGGGGTGATCGCCATCATCTTTGCCCCGAAATTTCTGACCGGCAATCTCGTCGCCCCGTCGGCCGCCGTCGCCGACCACATCGAGTACGTCGCCGACCGCGTCGGCCTCGAGCACGTCGCCATCGGCTCCGACTACGACGGCTGGATCCCCTCGATTCCCTCCGACCAGCGCGACTGCCGCGATATCGACCAGGTCTTCTCGGAGCTCGAACGCCGCGGCTGGGAGACCGACGACCTCGTCGCTCTTCGCTCCGGTAACGCCCTCGAGGTACTCAGCGGTGAGCGATAGCCGAACGTTGAATCCTCCCAAATATCAGGGAGATGCAGGGTGGGTGGCACGCTGATCCGGCACGGCGATCGCCCCCGAATGTGTCCTCCACCGCACACCCCCGCCGGACCCCGCAGACCGACCCCCCCACCACCGACGCCGATTGACAGACCGCCGCCACTTGCGAACCCTTCCGGTCCCTCGCCGGAACGCCACCCGTACGCTCCCGGAGCACCGTGCAACTCGCCATCCCCATCTCGCTGCGCACCTACGGCAACGGGCTGACCGTCGCCGAAACCGCCGGCCCGACCCGCGTCTCCGCCGCCGCCGACACTCCCGACCTCGCACGCACCCGCCTCGAGCTTCGCCTCGTCGATCGCCTCGAGCGCACTCACCCGGCCCGCCTCGACCGCCTCGCACTCCCCGCCGAGCTGCGCCACGCCCCCGCCGACGTTCCGCTGTACCGCGACCGCTCCGCGCCCGACCCCGACGCCGCCCTCGCCACACGCCTCGACGCCCTGCTCGAGCACCACCCGGACGGCCTCCGCCGCCTGCACGTCCCCGCGATCGACGCCACCGAGTGGTTCACCGACGACGCCCTCGACCTCGACGACGCCCTCCAGCTTTTCGCCGCCCGACTCCGCCCCGACGACCACACTCTGCGGCTGCACCGCCCGCTCCCGTTCGAGGTCACCGTCGACCTGCTGACCGTCGAGTTCGACCCGCTCGCTGCCACCGACACCGCCGACGCCTCCATCGACCTCGCTCCCCTGTCGGACGGCCTCCTCCCCCGCCGCGACACCTCCCCCACACCCACCCTCGAGCGCCTCGCTGCCCCCTGGAGCCGCGCCGCCCGCCGCGACGACGGCTACCACATCGAACCCGCCGTCGACCGCCGCGACCTCCTCGACGAGGTCCGCGCCCTCGCCACCGCCTCGCCGCCCCAGCCGCTGGTCCTGGTCGGCCCGCCGCGCGCCGGCAAGACCGCGCTCGTCCACCATCTCGCCTGGCAGGCCGGCCATCCCGACGCCGACGACGATCTCGACGGCCGCGAGGTCTGGTTCGCCGACGCCGCACGGCTGACCTCCCCGCTCGACGACGCCGACGAGTGGCGCGCCCAGTGCCGCCGCCTGTTCGACGAGCTCCACGCCACCGACGACATCCTGTATCTCGGCCCCCTCGCTCAGACCCTCGAGGCCGGCACCTCCGGCCCGGGCGGCTACAGCCTCGCCAGCTTCCTCAAACCCCTGGTCGACGATCGCCGCGCCCGCCTCCTCGCCGAGGCCACCCCCGCCGAATGGAACGAGATCGAGCGCCGCCATCGCGGCCTGGCCCGCTCGCTGCAGCTCGTCCGCGTCGAAGCCCCGACCGACGCCGAAGGCCGGCGCATCTTCGAGCGCGCCGTCGCACGCCTCCAGACCTCGCGCGCCGCCGACATCCCCGACGCCGCCCTCGAGCGCATCTGGCGGCTGCACACCCGCTTCGCCTCGACCGGCACCGCCTTCGGCAGCGCCATCGACTTCGCCGACCGGCTGTTGCGCCGCGCCGAACAGGCCTTCGTCCACGAACTCGACGAGGCCGACGCCGTCCGCCAGTTCTGCCGCGAGACCGGCCTCCCCGAGGCCCTGTTGCGCACCGACCGCACCCTCGATCTCGAGCAGGTCCGCCAGCGACTCGCCGACCGCGTGATGGGCCAGCCGACCGCCGTCGCACGCGTCGCCGACGTCATCGGCGTCACCCGCGCCGATCTCGGCGACCCGACCCGCCCGCTCGGCGTCTTCTTTTTCGTCGGGCCCACCGGCGTCGGCAAAACCGAACTCGCTCGGGCCCTCGCCGAACTGATGTTCGGCGACGAAAAGCGCCTGGTCCGCCTCGACATGAGCGAATACGCCACCGCCGAGTCGTTCGGCCGCCTCACCGGCGAAACCGGCGGCGAGGGCGACCTGACCGGCCCGGTCCGCCGCAACCCGTTTTCGGTCGTCCTGCTCGACGAGATCGAAAAGGCCCACGCCGGCGTCTTCGATCTGTTGTTGCAGGTGTTTGGCGACGCCCGGCTGACCGACGCCCGCGGCCGGACGACGCCCTTCCAGAACACCATCCTCGTGATGACCTCCAACCTCGGTACCGGCCAACGCGCCGACGCCCCGGAGCCCGACCGCTCGGCCTCGATCGACCCGTGGGAGCGGCAGTTTCGACGCGCCGCCGAAGACCAGTTCCGCCCCGAGCTCCTCGGCCGCATCGACCAGTTCGTCCCCTTCCGCCCGCTCCCCCGCCAGGTCGTCGCCGAGATCGCCGCCCGGGAGCTCGACGGCCTCGCAGACCGCCTCGGCATCCGCCAGCTCGGCATCTCGCTGACAATCGCCGAGGCGGTCGCCGGACGCGTCGCCGAGATCGGCTGGGACCCCCGCTACGGCGCCCGCCCCATCCAGCGCGCCGTCGAACAACGGGTCGCCTGGCCGCTCGCCGATCACCTCGCCCGGGCCAACACCGACGAGGAGCGCCCCGTCGCCGCCCGCGTCCGCACCGACGGCAACGACCGGCTCGCCATCGACGTCGAGACCACCGAGCGCACCGAGACCGGCTCGCTGCGCGACGAGCTCTCCGCCCGCGTCCAGCGCGTCGCCGACCTGCGCCGCCGCACCCGGACCTATCTCGAGAGCGACCTGGTCGCCGAGCTCGAGCGCCGCATCGCCGACTACGAGCAAGCCAGCCGCGAGCAGGACTTCTGGGAGGAGGGCGGCGCCGCCGATCGCGCCCGGCAGGCCCAGCGAGCACGCGAGCTGGTCGGCCCCTCGCGCGAGCTGCTCGAGGAGCTCGAGGCCATCGAAGACCTCGCCCGCGAGGCGTACCACACCCGCTCCCGACAGCTCGGCGAGGAGGTGGCCGGCCAGATCGATGAGCGCGCCGGGGCCGTCCGCGACCTGTTTTTGACGCTTCTCGGCCTGCCCCTCGACGACCCCGACCGGATGGTGCTTTTTTTGCCCTCCGAGCAGCCCGAGGACCCGTGGCGCAACAACCTCGTCGACTACTACCAGACCCTGGCCGAGCGCGCCGGCTGGAAGGCGCAACTGTGGCAGGGCAAACCCGGCGGCGAACGCAACCGCTCGATCCCCGTCGGCGGCGACTTCTCCCGCGGCGAGCTGTGGCGCACCCAGCGCTCGCCGCAGGGCCGGGTCGTCGCCCTCGAATTTCGCTCCGAGTCCGTCCGCCCCTTCCTGCTGGGTGAACCCGGCCGCCACCGCCAGATCACCGAAGAGGAGGAGACGCAGACCCGCCACATCCTCGGCCTCCCCGCCGGTGTCGACTGGCCGCACCCGGACAGCTTCCGGCCGGGCGAAGACACCCCCGCGGTGTTCGTCGACCGCACCGTCCGCACCTGGAACACCCTCGCCGGCCGCGTCACCACCGACCCGTTCGATCCCGTGCCGCTCGACGAAGACCCCTGGCCCGAACTGATCCGCCAGCTCGAACACCGCGCCTGGGAGGAGGTCTCGTGGAGCTAGATTTCCCCGTCGTCGTCCTCGAAGCCCGCCCGGGCCTGTGGTGCGCCTCGGTCCCCTGGATTGCGCCGCTGGCCGAGCCGTCGACCGGCCCGCACCGCACGGCCGTCGTCGAGGAGATCCTGCAGCGCGTCGCCCGGGCGACTCGCGAGCAGCTCGAGCCCCACGCCTACGACCAGCTCGTCGCCCCCGAGAACCTCCGCGCGACGAGCCTCGAGATCGCCGTCGAGCGCCGCGTCCGCGAGGACCGCCCGCCCGTCGAACTCACCGCCACGCTCCCGGTCGTCGCCGGCGCCCGCGAGGATGGCCTCGCCCGCGCCTGGCTGCCGACCGCCCCCGGCGAGTGCGTCGCCGCCGAGAGGGCCGACGACCTGCCCGCCACCCTCGCCACCTGGGCCGGCGAGTGGGCCGACGCCCGCGACGCCGACACGCTCGCCCCGCTCGAGGCCGCCGGCCCCCCGCGCCTGGAGACCACCGACCTGACCCTCTCGCTCGACCCCGACGACGAGTCGGCCTCCCGCGAGATGGGCCGGCTGGTCCGCCCCACCGCCCTCCACGAGGCCGCCACCAACCTCACCCACCTCGCAGCCGAGGGAACCACCCGCCGCGCCTTCGGCCGCGAGCAGACCACCGGCGAACTGGTCGACGCGATTACCGCCTCCAACCCCTCGCACATCTGCCTGGTCGGCCCCCCCGGCGCCGGCAAGACCGCCATCATCGAGGAGGCCGTCCGCCGCGCCGTCGAACTGCAGGCCAACTACCAGCAACGGCGCGACGTCTGGCGGACCGGCGGCGAGCAGATGATGGCCGGCACCGACGGCCGCGGCGACTGGCAGCAGCGCGCCCTCCGGATCTGCCGCGAACTCGCCCGCCGCGACGACGTCCTCGTCGTCGACGACCTGGCCGGCTTTGCCCTTGCCGGCTCCCGGGGCGGCCACGCCAACCTCGCTCGGTTCCTCGAACCCGAGATGGCCGAAGACCGGTTTTCGACCATCGCCGAGGCCACCGACCGCACCCTCGATCGCGTCCGCCAGGAGGTCCCCGGCTTCGTCGAGTCGTTCCGCCTGGTGCGCGTCCCCGAGATGTCGCTGCGCAAAACCTACCAGGTCGCCGGCGCGTACGTCCGCCACCTGGAGGCGACCCACCAGGTCGCCGTCGCCCCGGATGCCGTCGAGACGGCGGTCGACCTGTGCGACCGGTACCTGCGCCGCGAGTCCCTGCCCGGCAAGGCGATCCGCCTGCTCGAGACCGCCGCCCGTGACGCCGACCGCCGGGCCCGCTCGCGACCCGGCCGCACCGAGCTCGACCAGGCCGCCATCGCCCACACCGTCCACCGCGAAACCGGCCTCCCGCGGCGCATCCTCGACGCCGACCGCGGCCGCAGCGCCGACGAGGTCCGCCGAGCGTTCGAACGCCGGGTCTTCGGCCAGCCCGCCGCCAGCGAGACCGTCTCCCGCCTCGGCGCCGCCATCGAACAGGGCCTCGCCCACCCCGACCAGCCGTTCGCCAGCCTGCTTTTGATCGGCCCGAGCGGCGTCGGCAAAACCGAGACCGCCCGCGCCCTCGCCGACGAGGTGTTCGGCTCGCCGCACCGCCTGATCCGCTTCGACATGTCCGAGTTCGGCGAGCCCCGGGCCGCCTCCCGGCTGATCGGTAGCCGGGAGTCGCCCGAAGGCGAACTGACCGGCCGGATCCGCACCCAGCCCCACACCGTGCTGCTGTTCGACGAGGTCGAAAAGGCCCACCGCCGCGTGCTCGACCTGCTGTTGCAGATCCTCGACGACGGACGCCTCACCGACGCCTCCGGACGCACCGTCGACTTCTGCAACACCGTCGTCGCCATGACCTCGAACCTCGGCGCCGACGAGCCGATCGACCCCGAGGCGTACCGGCGGGCCGCCGAGGAGTACTTCCGCCCCGAGTTTTTCAACCGCCTCGACCGCATCGTCCCCTATGAGCCGCTCGACCGCGAGACCCTCCGGCGCATCGCCCGCCGGGCGCTCGGCGAGATCCTGGATCGCCGCGGCCTCCAGCAGCCGAACATCCTCGTCGACGTCTCCCCCGATCTGGTCGACCACCTCGTCGCCGGCGCCACCGACCGCCGCTACGGCGCCCGCACCCTCCAGCACGGGATCGAACGCGAGCTTCTGACGCCGCTCGCGCACCAGATGACCCGCCACGAGGCCGACGGCGAGCTGACCCGGGTGCGCGTCACGCCGAGCGATACCGGAGACGAACAAACCATCGCCCTCGATCTGCAGACGATCGAACCCGCCGACCCCCTCCCGTCATCCGACGAGATTCCCCGCGGACGCCCTGCGCGCGACGTCCAGGAACGGATCGAGCGCCTGCTCGCTGACTTCGACGCCCTGCGCGACAGCGAGGCGATGGCCGAGGTCGACGCGCGCCACGGCGAACTTCTCGAGGCGTTCAACGAGGACCTCGCGGCCGACTCCGACGCCGGCGAGGCGCTCCGCCAGTGCGAGATCGTCCGCCAGCAGGTCGACTCCATCCTCGACCGCATCCGCGACCTGCTCGGCGAAGAAGCACCCGACGAGCCCGAGATGCCGGAGCTCGACGCCTTCGACCAGACCCGCCGCCACCGGTGGAACATGCGCCTCGACCGGCTCGAACACCACCTCCTGTGGCTCGCCCGCCAGTTGCACGCCTCGCGCAAGCGCCGCGTCGACTCCGGCACGCTCCTCGCCCGCGGACTCGCCGGCCCGACCGGCCGGCTGGTCGAGCTGTGGTGGGCCGTCGCCGCCACCTTCGCCGACATCTCGGACATCGAGCTCGCCGTCGCCATCGAACACGAGGGCCGCTGGCAGCCGTTCGACCCGCCCGACCGCCACCGCGGCCTGCCGATCGGCGACCAGACGCAGGGCTCGCCGGCCGTCGCCCTGTCGGCCGAACACCCCGGCATCCGCGACGTCTTCGAGCAACTCTCGGGCTACCTGTTCGCCCCGCAACCGCCGACCCGCGGCCGCCACGCCCTGATGCTCGCGTCGGCCGCCGACTGGGGCACCTCCGACCCGGAGCAGCTGGTCGAGCGACTCGCCGAGAGGCCGCCCGACGCCGACGACGCCCGCCTGGAGTACCGGCTGGAGTCGGGCCGCCTCGAGGACCTGCGGCTGCAGACCGACGAGGTCTGCCCGGCGATCGACAGCGGCGAGTTCCCCGACTTCGCCCGACGCCTGGTGTTGCGGCGGCTGGAGCAACTGGAGGTGCAGCTATGAGCCGCCCGACCGACATCGACATCGTCGTCCGCGAACAGACCGGCGACCCGCCGATGGCCGTCGCCTCCGTCCTGTTCCGGCCCGCGCTGGCCGCCGCCGCCCCCTCCGCCGACGAGGCCGTCGCCCGCCTCGAGGAGACGCTCGACGCGGTCGCCGCCCGGGAGCCACAGCGCCTCGAGCCCGCCCCCGAGCAGCCCCCCGAGACCGAGCAGCTCGAGCTGGCATTGCCGGCCCCCACTGCCTCCGGTTTCCGGCGGCTGGCCGTGTCCGTGACCGCTGTCTATCGAAACGAACGTGCCACCCTCCCCGAACTCCCCCTCACCTTCCCCCTCGACCACCCCGACCACCTCGCCGACGCCGCCACCGAACACCTCCGCCTCGCTCTCCCGCCACACCGACGCTTCGAGGCCCTCGCCCGCCTGCCCGACCCCGACGATCGCACGCTGCGGACCGACCGCCTGTCGCTCACCATCGACACCGACGCCGCCGACTCGCGTGCCCCCTCGACGACCGCCCTCGCTCAGATCGGCGACCCGCTGCACGAGTTGCTCGACCGCAAAGACGCCCCGGGCGCCTTCCACCGCGACGACGCCACCGACGCCCTGGTCCGCTCGCTCGCTGGCAACCGCGAACGAAGCGCCGTGATCGTCGGCCCCGCCGGCGTCGGCAAAACCGCCGTCGTCTACGAGGCGGTCGGCCGGATCATCGACAGCGAGGTCCCCGTCCGACTGCAGGATACCCCCGTCTGGCGCATCCGCCGCGGCCGGCTTTCGACCGGCGGCGCCCTCGCTGGCGACTGGAAGCAACTGCTCGTCGACGCCCTCGACGAACTGCAGACCTCGAGCGGCATCCTGTTCGTCGACAACCTCCTCGATCTCCTGGCCGCGACCGGCGGCGACTCGGGCGAGGGGGCGGGGGCGGCCGGCCTGCTTCTGCCCGAAATCGAGTCCGGCAACATCTCACTCGTCGGCGAACTGCGGCCCGAACAGGTCGGCCTGATCGACGAGCGCCATCCGAGCTTCCTGCAGGCCCTCCGCCCGCTGCGCCTCGAGCCGATGTCGACCGCCGAGACCGACGATGTGCTCGAGCGCATCAGCTACCGACTCGGACGCCAGCACGGCGTCCGCCTGGCCGACGAGACCCGCGAGCGGATCATCGGCCTCGTCGAGCGCTTTTTCGGCACGGGCGGCCTCCCCGGCCCCGCCGTCGATCTGGCCGAACGCCTCGCTCGCACCCACAAAAGCGAGAGCGTCGAGCGGGAGGGCGAGGCCCGGCCGCTGCTTTTGCCCGAACACGCCGTCGAGGCGATGGCCGGCGAGACCGGCATGCCGACCGCACTGCTCGACCCGGATACCGCCTTTTCGGTCGACGAGGTGCGGGGGCATTTCCGCGAAGCGGTCTTCGACCAGCCGGCCGCCAGCGAGGCGATGACCGACCTGGTGACCATCCTGCGCGCCGGCCTCAACCCGCCCGGCCGGCCGATGGGCTCGTACCTGTTCGTCGGCCCCACCGGCGTCGGCAAGACCCAGACCGCCCTCGCCCTCGCCGAGTACCTGTTCGGCGACGAGGAGCGGCTTTTGCGCTTCGACATGAGCGAATACCAGGACCGCCCCTCCGCCGCCCGCCTGGTCGGTCGCACGCGCGGCGAGGCGGGCCAGCTCGTCCGGCGGATCCGCGAGCAGCCGTTCCGGGTGCTGCTCCTCGACGAGCTGGAGAAGGCCCACGCCCAGGTCTTCGACATGCTGCTGCAGGTCCTCGACGAGGGCCGCCTCACCGACGGTCTCGGCCAGACCGTCGACCTGACGAATACCGTCATCGTGATGACCTCGAATCTCGGTGCCGACTCCGAGGAGCCCGCCGGCCCCGACGACGCCGAAGGCCCCGACAACCGGTATGTCCGCGCCACCGAGCAGCACTTCCGCCCCGAGTTCATCGGCCGCCTGGATCGCATCGTCCCCTTCCAGCCCCTCGGCGAACGGACCGCCCGCCGGCTCGTCCGCCGCGCCCTCGAGGAGGCCTTCGCCCGGGAAGGCATCGCCTCGCGCAACCTCGAGATTGAGGTCGCCGACGAGGTCGTCACCCACCTCGCCGAGACCGGCTTCGACGACCGCTACGGCGCCCGACCGCTGCGCCAGACCGTCGAATCGGAAGTCACCGCCCGACTCGCCGACTACCTCTCCCGCCACCCCGACCTCGCCGACTCCACCCTCCACATCGAACTGACCGACGACGGCCCCACCCTCCACCGGTAACCCATCCGCCCGTTCGTCCGATCCGTCCGATTCGTCCGATGCATGTGAGGGTGCCACCCACCCTGCATTTTCCGATTCGTCCGATCCGTCCGTTCCTCCGATCCGTCCGATGCATGTGAGGGTGCCACCCACCCTGCATCTCACTGATATATCGGCTCATCGAGCGAATCCCCCGGCCCGATCTCATCGTGCCACCCACCCTGCATTTTCCGATTCGTCCGATCCGTCCGTTCCTCCGATCCGTCCGATGCATGTGAGGGTGCCACCCACCCGGACCAAACGGCCGGCCCCGTCTGTAGACGGGGGCTGGGTGAGGGACAAATTTTAAGGCGGGCGGCCCATGGACCGCCCTGTCGAATGCGGCGTTGATGCACGGTGCCACCCACCCTGCATTTTCCGATTCGTCCGATCCGTCCGATCCGTCCGTTCCTCCG
Source organism: uncultured Bradymonadales bacterium (assembly GCA_964600555.1). Classification (GTDB taxonomy): domain Bacteria; phylum Myxococcota_A; class Bradymonadia; order Bradymonadales; family Bradymonadaceae; genus CAJXPB01. The sequence continues at coordinate 3,678 of CAZRLK010000133.1, read as the reverse complement.
ATCCGTCCGATTTGTCCGTTCGTCCAATGTCTCTCCGCTCCCCCCACGGCCAACGGACTGGCGTCGCACGCCCGGTTTCGCCTATGATGCCCGTCGAACGGCCAAACATCACCTCTATCACCAGCATCTCGGGAGGTCGCCATGAGCAACGGTGGAGCCAACGACTGGGAGCCCCCGCAATCGGACGCCCCGGACTCTTCCCCCGAGCCTTCCGGCGAAAACGCCCCGCCGCCGACCTCCGCGCCCCCCTCGCGCGAGGAGCGCCAACCGCCCCCCTCGACGCCCTCGATCGACAAGGCGGTCCAGACGATGAAGACCCTCGTCGAGCGCGTCCTCGACGGCCAGGTCGTCATGGCCTACCTCGCCCTGTTCGCCGTCTGGATGCTGCTCTCGGGCCTGTTCGTCGGCGGCGCCGTCGCCGCCATCTTCGCCGCCGGCCTGATCGGCAGCTCCTCGCCCGAACTCGCCGGCTGGACGATCGCCGTGTTGCTCGGCGGCACCTTCCTGATCGCCTTCCTCGCCATGGTTGCCTGGCAGACGTTCATGATCGGCCTGCAGCGCCCCCTGTACGTGCTCATGTTCGACGGCCCCGACGCCTACACTAGCATCGGCGACGTCCTCGACGACGTGTGGGCGCAGTTCTTCCCGATCCTCGGCGTCACCCTGCTGATCGGCACGGTCGTGTACGGCGGCGGCCTGGCGGGCGCCTCGGCGGTCGTGTTGCCGTCGGTGTTCGGCGTCGTCGACTGGGAGCCGGGCCTGGCGCTGTTGCTCGGGTATTTCGGCGTCTGGATCGTCGCCTGCCTCGGCACCGGCCTGTTTTTCGGCCCCGCCACCTATTTCGTCGCCACCCGCGAGATCGGCGTCATCGGCGCACTCACCAGGTCGTTTTCGTTCGTCAAACAGCACCTGACCGAACACCTGCTCGCCTGGGTCGGATTCGTCGCCGGCTCGATGCTCGTCGGCTGCCTCGCGTCGGTCGTCTCGGCGTTCCCGGGCGTCGGCCAGCTCGTGCAGCTCGGCGGCAGCGTCTTCGCCGGCTTCCTCGGCCTGTGCTACTGGGCCAGCATCTACATGATGCTCGAAGACGACTCCGACCCCTCGCGCTCGATCGTCTGGTAGATCCCTGCCGCGCCCGGGGAGCCTCCAGCCGGCTCCCCGCTCGATCGGCCCCCAGGCGGCGCGCCTGAGACGGGAGCCGACGCCCCCCACCCCGCTCCGCCCCCATGACCGACCTGCTCGCGGCCCGCGCGCAGATGGCCATGTCGCTCGGGTTCCACATCGTCTTCGCCGTCGTCGGCATCGCCATGCCCCTTTTGATGGTGATCGCCGAGGGGCTGTGGCAGCGACACGACGACCCGATCTACCGCCAGCTCGCTTACCGCTGGTCGAAGGGCACCGCCATCATGTTCGCCGTCGGCGCCGTCTCCGGCACCGTCCTGTCGTTCGAGCTCGGCCTCCTGTGGCCCGAGTTCATGAAACACGCCGGCCCCGTCATCGGCATGCCCTTTTCGCTCGAGGGCTTTGCGTTTTTCCTCGAGGCGATCTTTCTCGGCATCTATCTGTACGGCTGGGAGCGCGTCCCCGACGGCATCCACCTGGCGAGCGGCGTCGGCGTGCTGGTCAGCGGCACGCTCTCCGGGATCTTCGTCGTCACCGCCAACGCCTGGATGAACGCCCCGGCCGGCTTCGAGTACGTCGACGGGCAGTTCACCGACATCCGCCCCTTCGAGGCGATGTTCAACCCGATGGCCCTCAGCCAGACCCTGCACATGACCATCGCGGCGTTCGTCGCCGTCGGCTTCGCCGTCGCCGCCATCCACGCCTACATGCTGCTGCGCGGCGAGTCCGACCACCCGTTCCACCGCCGCGCCCTGGCGATCGGTTTGACGGTCGGCGGCGCCGCGGCCCTCGTCCAGCCGATGAGCGGCGACCTGTCGGCCAAGGAGGTCCACGACCACCAGCCAACCAAGCTCGCTGCGATGGAGGGCCAGTGGGAGACCGAACGCGGCGCCCCGCTGCGGATCGGCGGCTGGCCCGACGCCCAGACCGAGTCCACGAGCTGGGCGATCGAGATCCCGTACGCGCTGAGCTGGCTGGCGACCTGGAATCCCGACGCCGAAATCCAGGGCCTGAAGGCCGTCCCGGAACGCAACCGCCCGCCGGTCGCGCCCGTCCACATCGCCTTTCAGGTGATGGTCGGCATCGGCCTGCTGCTCGTCGCCGTCACCCTCCTCGGCGCCCTGCTCGCCTGGCGGCGCGGCGGCCTCCCGGATCGACGCTGGTATCTGTGGACCCTCGTCGCCTGCGGCCCCCTCGGCTTCGTCGCCATCGAGGCCGGCTGGACGGTCACCGAGGTCGGCCGCCAGCCCTGGATCATCCACGACATCATGCGCACCAGCGAGGCGGTCACCCCGATGCCCGGCCTGATCGTCCCGTTCGTCACCTTCACCCTCCTGTATCTGCTTTTGGCCGCCGTCGTCGCCTACCTTTTGTGGCGGCACGTCTTCCAGACGGTCGACGCCGAGCAGTTTCGCCAGACCCTCGACTGGCACGAGACGGACGAGACCGACGACGAGGAGGAGCCATGAGCCTCGGCCTCCTGGTCGCCGCCGCCATCCTCGTCGCCATGATCGCGTACGTCGCCAGCGGCGGCGCCGATTTCGGCAGCGGCATCTGGGATCTGCTGGCGACCGGCCCGCGCGCCGACCGCCAGCGCCGCGCCCTGTGGCGAGCGATCGCCCCGATCTGGGAGGCGAACCACGTCTGGCTGATCGTCGCCCTCGTCCTGTTGTTCGTCGCCTTCCCGGCCGCCTTCTCGGCGATCCTGACCGCCCTGCACATCCCGGTCACGATCATGCTCGTCGGGATCGTGCTGCGCGGCTCGTCGTTCGCCTTCCGCTCGTACTCCGCCGGCGATGACGCCCTGGAGCGCCGCTCGGCGATCGTGTTCGCCGTCTCCTCCACCGCCACCCCGTTCATGCTCGGCATCACCGCCGGCGCGATCGCCTCGGGGCAGCTCGCGATCGGCCCCGACGGCCGCGTCGAGACCGACTTCGTCTCCGCCTGGCTGGCGCCTTTTCCGGTCGCCCTCGGCGCACTGACGCTGACCCTGTGTGCCTTCCTGGCGGCGGTGTACATGACCGTCGAGGCCGACGACCCGGTCCTGCGCGAGGACTTCCGCCGCCGCGCCCTGGCGAGTGGCGTGGCCGTCGGGATCGCCGCCTTCGCGAGCCTGGGGCTCGCCCGCACCGGCGCCCCGCGGCTCTGGGAGGGCCTGGTGACCTCGAGCTGGGGGGTGCCGTTTCAGATCGCGACCGCGCTGGTCGCCATCGCCGCCCTCGGCGCCCTGTGGATGCGCCGCTTCCGCACCGCCCGCCTGGCCGCCATCGCCCAGACGACACTCGTCGTCTCCGGCTGGGGCGCCGCCCAGTACCCGTTCATCCTGGCGCCCGACCTGACGATCGAGGCGGCCTCCGCCGAGGCCTCCGTCCTGCGCCCGCTGCTCGTCGCCCTCGCTGCCGGCGGCACCGCCCTCGTCCCCGCCTTCTGGTACCTGTACCGCGTGTTCGACAAGTAACCCCCGGCCGCCCGACGCCGCCACCCACACGTCGCCGATATCCACGAATATCAGGGAGATGCAGGGTGGGTGGCACCATGACATGTATCGGACGAACG
>CAZRLK010000132.1:8747-14444 GCA_964600555.1 uncultured Bradymonadales bacterium | reverse complement strand
CTCGGCGAGATCGGCAAGGGCCACAAGATCGCGTTCAACATCCTGAACATCGGGCGGTTCAAGCTCGGAGTCGGGTCTCTGGGCGGGGCCAAGCGGACGCTCTCGATCGCCGCCGACTACGCCGCCGAGCGCGAGCAGTTCGGCCAGCCGATCGGCGAGTTCGGGGCGATCCGCGAGAAATTCGCCGAGATGGCGACCGAACTGTATGCGCTCGAGTCGATGTGCTACCGGGTCGGCGGTTACATGGATCGCAGTTTGGCGAAGCTCGAGGGGGATGCCGCGGATTACCCGAAAAAGGCGATGGAGGCGATCGAGGAGTTCGCCGTCGAGGACTCGATCATCAAGGTGTTCGGCTCGGAGGTCGCCGGGCGGGTCGCCGACGAGGCGGTCCAGATCCACGGCGGGTACGGCTACTCGGCGGAGTACGAGGTCGAGCGGGGCTACCGGGACGCCCGCATCAGCCGCATCTACGAGGGGACCAACGAGATCAACCGGATGCTGATCCCGGGGATGATCCTCAAGCGGACGATGAAGGGCGAGATCAAGCTGTTCGAGCTGATCGAGGAGGTCGAGTCGGTGCTCGGGGAGTCGGAGCGGCCGACGCCGCCGGGGCGCCGTGACGACCCGGAACTGAGCTTCGAGCGGCACATGTGCGACCGGGCGAACAAACTGATCATCTACACGATGAATCAGGCGATCCAGAAGCACATGGCCGATCTGCGCGAGCAGCAGGAGATTCTGCTCGGGCTCGCCGACATGCTGATCCACCTGTACGCCATCGACTCGACGGTGACGCGAACCCTGCAGAACGTCCGCGAGCAGGGCTTCGGGGAGACGAAGTTGATTCGGGCGGCGACCCGGCTGCAGGCGACCCGGTCGTTTCAGGAAGTACGCCGAATTTCGGAGGATCTGCTGAGCCACCTGGCGGCCGACGACGCCGACAAGCTCAACGCCCATTTCGAGGCCTTCGAGCGACTCGCCTTCCGTCCGCGCGTCGACCAGATCGGCCTGCAGCGCACCATCGCCGACGCCGTCGCCGACAGCGGCGGGTATCCGTTCTGAGCCCCTCCCCGCCGTCGAAATCGGGAGTGCGGCGGCCCTCTCTCCTCGCGATCGCCGAGGGGGATGTCAGCGGGTCAGATACGCCTCGCCGAAATCCGATTGCAGGTCGCCGGCGAGGTTGTCGAGGAAGGTCCCGAACCGATCGCCGCTGAGAAGCGTCATCTCGGGGCCCTCTTCGGTGGTGACGTCGAGGGGAGGATCGAAGACCTCGGCGACGAAAAACTGCTGGATCGCCTCCCCGCGAAGCCTCCAGACGATCTGCTCGCCGGCGGTGGTTTCGGGGGCGTCGACGAGATCGTGCTCCAGCCAGCGCTCCGATTCGGGAAGCCTCCGGCCCGGGGAGAACAGCGGGTCGAAGTTCGCGGAGGCTTCGGGCTCGGTGTGCGGGAGTGTCGTCCGCTCCGACAGCGACTGGCGCAGGGAGTTGAAAAACGCGTGGAGGTCTCGGGCATACTCCGCGTCGACCTGATCCCACTGCAACGCCGAGTCGCTCGAGGAGTCGAGACCGTAGCTGATGGCATCCTGCAGGAAGTTCAGGCTCGTCTGATAGGCCTCGCGGGCCGTCGTGAGTTGGTCCTGGCGTTGTTCGGCCCGCGTGCGGAAGGCTCGCCGGTCGAGGAACTCGACCGAGACGTCCCAGGCCGTCCAGTGGTCCTCACGCTCGGGGAGCATCTCGTCGGGGTGGGTCTTGAACGCCTCCTGGAGCGTCCAGTCCCATCGGTAGGCGGCGAGAAAGTGACACGAGCCGCGGACGAAAGCGAGCCCGGCGGCGATCGTCGCCAGTTCCGAGCGGCCCAGCGTCATCGTCAACGCCGAGTCGTGGAACATCTCGCCGGGGAGCAGCAGACCCCGGAAGGGGGCGTGCGAGGAGGTGACCGCCGATTCGATCCGCGTCTCGATCCCGCGGAGGTGGTCGGCCAGGGCGAGGAGGTCGGGGATCGAGGCGTCGGCGAGGACGTCGAGTCCGTCGGCGAAGGTCCGCAGCGAGTCGAGTCGCTCGCGGGACCAGGGGAGGCGGTCGGCGATCAGGTCCTTGATGCCCTGGACGCCGGTCGAATCCGAGCGACTCTCCCAGCGAGCGCCGCGGCTGAGCCAGTACAGATACCCGCCGTCCTGGTAGAGGATCGCCTGTGCGTCGAAGCCCTCGTCGGTGACGGCGGGGTTGTCGACCGGCTCGCCGCCGAGATCCTCGGCAATCCAGGTGTCGATCGGCGCGGCCCCCGGCGCGAGCAGCGTGTCGGTGACCGAGACGCCGGCGAGACCGGTCGGGTGGTCCGGCTCCATCTCGAGGATCTCCCGGTACGACTGGCGAGCGGTCCGGATGTCGCGCTCGGCGAGCTGCTCGAGGGCTTCGTCGGCCTTCTCGGACTCCTCGGAGGGGCGCTCGTCGGCATACCCCTCGACGTCGCCGGCGGCCCCACAGCCGCCCACAGCCATCACCAGCCAGGCGATGCCCGCCAGCCGCCCCAGCCGTTTGGCGATGTGTGGTGCGAGCATGGCGAGTCCTCGAGGAAACGAAGCTGTGGCGAGAGACGACGGGGCGCGGTCCGGACGCCGCCTCGCCTGGTAACAGTATGCAAATTCGCTGCCGAAACAGAAGCGAAAGACAAATTCGTTGGTCCCTCGGCCCGAACTTCATTATAACAGAAGCGTCGCGTGCAACTCAGCCCGTCTCGCGGGTAGGCTGGGAAGCCCGGGCGGCGCGGCGCCGACTGGAGTATCTTTGCACCAATCGAGCGGCCCGCATCGTACAGAGATTTGTCCATGCGGCGGTGAGCGTGCGAGAGGTCATGGAAACGAGGCGCACAGACCGGGGGGGAGATCGCCGGGGAAGGCTGATCGGGGCGCTGATCTGCGCGCTCGTCGTCGGAGGGGTGACCGGCTGCCCCACCTACGAAAACTCGCATTCGGGAACCTACCGCGAACAGTCTCCGGACCCGACCGGCGGAGCCGAAGGGCGGCGATCGGTCGAGATCGACCTGTTTCGCTACGGCGACCGCGCGAAGGCGATCTTGCGGTATTACGCGCCGGACATCGTCGACGGCGATCCGTACGGCGAGCAGACGTTTTGTACCTGGACCTGGGCCGATCGATTCAACGAGGAGAGCGGCGAATTCGATCTGACGGTGCGTAAAAGCTCGACGATCCCGAACGGCCGGCTCGTCGGCGAGATTCAGGGCAGCGACCGGATGGAGGCGACGCTGTACGACGCGGAGGCCGGCGAGGAGGACTGGGAGACCGTCCAGCTCGAGCGCACCGCCCCCGATCCGGAGACCGATTGTGCCGGCCCGCGCGAGTTTCAGATCCTGGCGACGTTCAATCTCCCGAGCGAACAGCCCAACCGTCTGCCCGAGCAGACGAACTACGAGATCGACAACCCGGTGCTGGCGGTCCAGTGGGTGGGCCTGCAGCGCCAGCAGACCGACCAGTCGGACACGGTCTATGCATCGGTCAGCGCCCAGGGGTGGACCGGGCGGCTCGGGGGGCGCAACTACGACGAGTCCGAGGAGAGCTTCCGGGGCAATCTGTCGTTTCCGCTCACGCCGCCGCCCGACAAGATCCTCTCGTCGAGTCGCGCCACCCAGGCGCAGTTTGCCGTCGGCCATCTGGTCGTCGTCGACGACAGCGAATCCGAGGGGGAATTTCGGTGGAACGTCGATCGCGAGCCGATCGTCGCCTCCGCTCTCCAGAGCGGCACGCTGCCGGAGGCGCCCCCGCAGGCCGACGGCTCGGGCAAGGCGATCCTGTATGTCGAGGGCTCGATCGAGGACCTGGCCGAGAGTCTCGGCAACATCTCGAGTACCGGCACGACGAGCACCTCCCAGCCGCGGTTGACCGGCTACGAGGAGGCCGACGAGTCGGAGCTCGCCAGTCGGAACTTCTTTCTGGCGGACGTCTCGGTGAATTTTCGCGAGGATCTGATCGTGCAGATGCAGGTGTACCCGCAGGTGACCACGCCGCGGATTCCCCTGCAGGCGACCGACCGGCATCTCGGCGAGCCGTTCTCGCCGCTGCCGAGGTTGTTTCCGTAGCCGGCCCCGTGAAAAGGTGGGGTTGTCCCGGAGGGAAGGGGCGGCGCTCGCTGCTTGCATCCTCGCGACGCGTGCCCAATACCTTCCGGACGCCGGAGACGTACGAGGATCGACGACGAGTGTGTAGGGTGGCTGGCAACGTGAGGCACATACCTGACCGGGGGCCGCAGTGGCTGGCGCTCGGGGTCGGGCTGCTGCTCGTCGCCGCGGCGGCCCCGGCGCTCGGTGAGCCGATCCCGGTCGAGCGGCCGGTCCGGGTCGTCGTCGCGCCGACGTCGTTTCGAGCCTTCGGCTCGCTCGAGGACGGGACGCTCGAGGAGACCCACTCGGAGGCGTTCCGGGAGGGCGTCCGGCGGTATCTCGCCAACCACGAGGAGGCGTATCGCCTGGTCGGCCGCGACGAGATCCGCGGAGAGGTCACCTCGCAGCCGGTCTACCAGGATACGCGCGGCGCCGGAGACGACTGGGCGAAGCTCGGCATCGAAAACTACAAAAAGCTGCGGACCGAGGAGGCGATCCGGCAGCTCGAGAACGCCGTCGAGAAATACCGCAGCATCGACTACGACCTCGTCGAGCCGGAGCGGGTCGCCGAGGTGCTGATGTACCTGGCGCTCAGCTACCTCAACCAGGGGGACAACGCGGCTCGCCCGCTGACGCTGATCGAGGAGATGATCCGGCTCGACCCCCAGCGGGTGCTCCGCAAGGGGTTTTACCCGGACAACATCGTCAACTTTTATGTGAGCGCCCGGCAGGGGCTTTTGCGGTCGCTGCAGGCGACCGAGCCCTCCGAGGAGCGGGCCTCGAAGCTCGCCGAGATGGCGGAGGCGGAGCTGGTCGTCTTCGGCAGCGCCGTGCCGGCGGGCGACGACGAGTTCGAGGCGCGACTGTTCGCCTACTCCCGGCCCGACGATCAGTTCGTCGAAAGCGAAGCGATCGGCGTGGAGACGCGCGAGGCGGAGGGGTTTCGCCGGGCCTCGAACCGGTTGATCGGCCGGATGACGCCGTGTCTGTACCGGCCGGAGACCGACCGGCAGGTCGAACCGATCGTCGACTCCCGGGGCGACGGGCCGCTGTCGATCCGACTCAACTTCGCGTACGGCTCGTTTCTGGAGTATCCCGACACCATCGCCAAACCCTTCGGCAACATCGGCCTATCGGCCGGTTTCCACGTGTTGCTGACCCGCGAGTTCGGCCTGCGCGCCGGCGTCGACATCCTGCATTCGATGAAGGATTACAGCGGGCGGATCATCGACAATCTCAACATCTTTCGGACCTACCTCGGCCCCGATCTCGGCGGCGACGTCGGTCCGTTGAACCTCGGGGCGTCGGTCGCCCTCGAGGGGACGCACGTCAGTCCGTTCGTCCTGTGCCAGGAGCTGAACGTCCCGGCCCAGGCGACCGGGTGTGCGAATTCCTCCGACCGGCAGCGCTTCGACCCGTCGTTCATGGTCGGGGTCAACGTCCATCCGCGGGTGCGACTCGAGCTGATCGAGTCGTTCGAGCTGGTGGCCGGCGGCGGCTACACTTACTATTTCGTGCCTTTCTCGGAGCCGGCGCTCAACAACCCGATCTCGGGGGAGATTGGTGTTCAGTACCGGTTTTA
>CAZRLK010000132.1:0-8647 GCA_964600555.1 uncultured Bradymonadales bacterium | reverse complement strand
CGACTTCGAGGAGCAAGTGTGACGGCGGAGCGATGGTCGATCCACAAATTCGGGGGCACGAGTCTGGCCGGGGCGGATCGGATTCGGCGGGCGGCCGAGATCGTCGAGTCGCGCGGCGGCGATCGGGTGGCGGCGGTCGTCTCGGCGATGGGCGGGGTGACCGACGATCTGCTCGAGGTGCTGGCGGGGGCCGAGCGCCGCGAGACGAGCTACCGGGAGGGCATCGAGGCGCTGCGCCGCCGGCACCTGGAGGTGGTCGACGAGATCGTCGCCGAGCCGGGCCGTGCGTCGGTCGCCTCGGCGATCAAGGACGATTTTCGCGACATCGAGGATGTGCTGCGCGGGGTCTGGCTGCTCGGCACCGGCTCGCGGGAGGCCCGGGAGCTGATCGCCGGGTTCGGCGAGCTGTGGTCGGCGCAGCTTCTGGCCGGCTGCCTCGCCTCCCGGGGCCGGGCGGTCGAGTGGCTGGATGCCCGCGAGGTGCTCGTCGTCGAGGGCGGCGAGCTGGGACCGGTGGTCGACTGGGAGACGACCCGCGAGAGACTCGACGGGTGGATGCGCTCGCGGGATCCGGCGTATCTCGTCGTCACCGGCTACATCGCCTCGACGCGCGACGGGATCCCGACGACGCTCGGCCGCAACGGAAGCGACCTGTCGGCCTCGATCTTCGGGGCGCTGCTGGAGGCGGACGAGGTGACGATCTGGAGCGACGTCCCGGGCGTGATGAGCGCCGATCCGGGGTGCGTGCCCGACGCCGAGGTCCTCGAGGAGCTCTCGTACGAGGAGGCGATGGAGCTGGCGTATTTCGGCGCCGGCGTCATCCACCCGAACGCCATGACGCCGGCGGTCGAGGCGGACATCCCGATCGCGATCCGCAACACCTTCGAGCCCGAGAGGTCGGGCACGCGCATTCACCCGGCCCGCCGGGCGGATCGGACGGTCAAGGGCTTCGCGACGATCGACGGGATGGCCCTGTGCAACCTCGAGGGGGCCGGAATGATGGGCGTGCCGGGCATCGCCAGCCGGCTGTTCGGGGCGCTGCGCGAGGCCGGCATCTCGGTGGTGATGATCTCGCAGGCGAGCTCCGAGCATTCGATCTGTTTCGCCGTGCCGGAATCGGAGGCCGGGGAGGTCGGCGAGGTGGTGCGCGAGGCGTTTTTCGCGGAGTTTCACCACGGGCACCTGCAGCGCATCGACGTCACCGAGGGATGCTCGATCCTGGCGGTCGTCGGCGACGGCATGTCGGGGATGCCGGGGGTGGCGGCGACGTTTTTCGGCGCACTCGGCAAGGCGGGGGTCAACATCCGGGCGATCGCGCAGGGCTCCTCCGAGCGCAACATCTCGGCGGTCGTCGACAGCGCCGACCGGACGCGCGCCCTGCGGGCCGTCCACGCCGGTTTTTACCTGTCGAACCAGACGCTGTCGGTCGGGCTGGTCGGCCCCGGCAACGTCGGCGCGACGCTGCTCGACCAGGTCGGCGAGCAGGTCGAGCGGCTGGCGGCCGACAAGGGGGTCGATCTGCGGGTGCGCGGCATCGTCGACGGCTCGAAGATGCTGCTGGCCGACGATCGCATCGACCTGTCCGACTGGCGGAGTGTCTTCGAGGGCACCGACCGCGAGGCCGACCTCGAGGCCTTCGCCGACCACGTCCAGACCGACTACCACCCCCACGCCGTGCTCGTCGACTGCACCGCCAGCGCCGCCGTCGCCCGCCGCCACCGCGACTGGATCGAGCGCGGCATCCACGTCGTCACGCCCAACAAACTCGCCTGCGCCGGGCCCCTCGAGCAGTACCGACGCCTGCGCCAGAGGGCCCGCGACTCGCAGATGCACTACCTGTACGAGACGACCGTCGGGGCCGGCCTGCCGATCCTGCAGACCCTCGAGGACATCCGCGAGACGGGCGACGAGGTGCTGGCCGTCGAGGGAATTTTATCGGGCACGCTCGCGTACCTGTTCAATAGCTACGACGGGACGCGACCCTTCTCGGCGATCGTCCGCGAGGCGCACGAGCGCGGCTTCACCGAGCCCGACCCCCGCGAGGATCTGTCGGGGATGGACGTCGCCCGGAAGCTCACGATCCTGGCCCGCGAGATGGGCCTCGATCTGGAGGTCGACGACGTCGCCGTCGAGGGACTGGTCCCGGAGGGAAGCGACGAGGGGACGATCGAGGCGTTTTTCGATCGCCTGTCGAGCCTCGACGACGAGATCGCCGAGCGGTACCGGGAGGCCGAGGCCGCCGGCGAGGTGTTGCGCTACGTCGGGCGGGTCGACCGCGACGGGGAGGTGGGCGTCGGCCTGCGGCGCTACGCCGGGTCGCATGCGTTCGCCGGCCTCGAACTGACCGACAACATCGTGCAGTTTCGGACGCGCCGCTACGAGGACAACCCGCTGGTCGTCCAGGGGCCGGGCGCGGGCCCCGAGGTGACCGCCGGCGGGGTATTCGCCGATCTGTTGCGCCTGGCGACGTATCTCGGAGGAGACCGATGAGCGAATCTCGCGACCGTGCGACGGCCTTCGCCCCCGCCACCGTCGGCAACGTCGCCGTCGGCTTCGACATCCTGGGCTTTGCGCTCGAGGTGCCGGGCGACCGGGTGACCGTCGAGCGGATCGACGCGCCGACCGTCCGCATCGCCGAGATCTCCGGGGTGGCGACCGACCTGCCCGAGGCGGCGGACGAAAACACCGCGACGGTCGGCCTGGTGCAGCTCCTCGACGATCTGGAGCTGGAGTTCGGCTTCGAGGTCTCGATCGCCAAGGGGATCCCGCTGGGCAGCGGCATGGGCGGGTCGGCGGCCTCGGCGGTCGGGGGCATCGTCGCCGCCGAGGCGCTGGTCGACGAGGATCTGAGCGTCGAACGCCAGCTCGAGTACGCGCTGCTCGGCGAGTCGGTCGCCAGCGGGGGCGTGCACGGCGACAACGTCACGCCGTGCCTGTGCGGCGGTCTGACGCTGACGCGCTCTCTGGAGCCGGTCGACATCGTCGAGATCCCCGTCCCCGACGGCATCGGCTGTACGGTCGTGTATCCGCACCGGCGCATCGACACCGAGCGCGCCCGCAAGGCCGTCCCCGGCAAGCTGCCCCTCGAGGCGTTCGTCGCCCAGTCCGGCAATCTCGCTGGCTTCATCGCCGGCTGTTACACCGACGACCTCGCCCTGATCCGCCGGTCGCTCGCTGACATGCTGATCGAACCGCACCGCGCGCCCCTGATTCCGGGTTTTGCCGCCGTCTGCGACGCGGCGGAAGAGGCCGGGGCGATGGGCTGTTCGATCTCCGGGTCCGGGCCGAGCGTCTTCGCCTGGTGTTCGCCGCCGGAGACGACCGGGGAGGTCGCCGAGGCGATGCGGGCGGCCTTCGCCGAGCGCGGCAACGAGCCGGAGGTGTGGACGGGGAAGATCGCCGAGGAGGGCGCGCGGCTGGTCGATCCCGACTCGTAATCGCCCCGGCGCCCGGCCCGTCCTCTTACCGATCGGAGAAGCGATGGAGTTTCACAGCAGCCGAGACGACGGCGAACGGGCGTCGTTCTCCCGGGCGATCCGGGAGGGATTGGCGCCGGACGGGGGGCTGTACGTCCCGGAGCGGCTCCCCGAGCTCGGCCCCGGGGCGTTCGAGGGGCTCGAGGCGGTCGACGAGATCGCCGCCCGCATGCTCGCGCCCTTTCTCGAGGGCGATACGCTCGAAGACGAGATCGAGGCGATCTGTGCCGAGACCTTCGGCTTTCCGGTCCCGACCCGGCGGCTCGGCGGGGAGACGGCCCTCCTAGAGTTGTTCCACGGGCCGACGGCGGCGTTCAAGGACGTCGGGGCGGCGTTTCTGGCGGCCTCGCTCGGGCGGCTCGAGGAGGGCGGCGGGGAGGAGCTGACGATCCTGGTCGCCACCTCGGGGGATACCGGCGCGGCGGTGGCGGCGGCGTTCGACGGGCGGCCGGGCTGCGAGGTGATCGTGCTGTTTCCGAAAGGCCGGGTCTCCGAGCGCCAAAAGCGGCTTTTGACCTGCTGGGGCGACAACGTCACCAGCGTCGCCGTGCGCGGGGATTTCGACGAGTGCCAGCGGGTCGTCAAGGAGGCCTTCGCCGACGAGTGGTGGCGGGAGCAGCGGCGGTTGTCGTCGGCGAACAGCATCAACGTCGGCCGGCTGTTGCCGCAGACGACTTACTATGCGGCAGCGAGCCTCGCGATCTGGCGGGAGACCGGACGCCGCCCCGACGTCGTCGTCCCGACCGGCAACGCCGGCAACGTGCTCGGCTGTCTGTACGCCCGACAGATGGGTCTACCGATCGGCCGAATCGTCGCCGCGACGAATGAAAACCGGCCCGTCACACATTACTTGAACACCGGGGAGTGGCGAGCCTTCGAGACGGAGCGTACGCTGGCGACGGCGATGGACGTCGGCGACCCGAGCAACTTCGAGCGCATCCGTCACCACTGGCCGGCGGTCGACGAGCTGCGCGAGCGGCTGGCCGCTGCGAGTGTCTCCGACGAGGAAATCCGGGAGACGATCCGGCGGGGGCTCGACCGATTCGGCGAGGTCTTCGACCCGCACACCGCCTGCGCGGTCGCCGTCCGCGAGCGGCTCGACTCGCCGATGGCGCTCGTCGTCGCGACGGCCCACCCGGCGAAGTTCCCGGAGGTCGTCGAACCGCTGGTCGGCCGCGAGGTGGCCGTGCCGGCGAAGATGGCCGAGATGCTCGAGCGGCCAACCTCGGAGGTCGAGATCGAGCCGACGCTCGAGGCGTTGACCGACCTCGTCGCGAGTGGGTAGTTCGACTGGAAGCTGTGCGGCCGACCGGCTACACTCGAAACCGTCGGCCGTCGTCAGGCATCGACCTCGTGCAACCGCCGCCGGTCGTCACGCATGGCCCGTTCGACAGCGGCGGGAGCCCCGCCGCCGCCCATTTCAACCCCGCGTCGCAATGTACCGACACCTCCTCACATCTCTCACCACCCTCCTCGTGCTCACCTTCGCCGCCAGCGCGACCGCCGCCGAGGCCCCGGAGGTTCCGGATGCCGCCTACGGCGAGGGGGCGGTCGACGGCGACACTCCCCGTGTGGAATCGCGGCTGGTGCTCGACAGCGACCGGGTCGCTCCCGGCGAGTCGATGCGCGTCGGCGTCGTCTTCTCGATCGATCCCGACTGGCACATCTACTGGCGAAACTCGGGCGAAGCCGGGATGGCGACCGACGTCGAGTGGGCCGGCGAGGGGCTGAGCTTCGGAGAGCTTCGGTGGCCGGCGCCGCACGCCTACGAGCAAAAAGGCGAGGTGTTCACCTTCGGCTACGGGGAGCAGGTGATGCTGTTTACCGAGGCCGATATCGCCGAATCGGCGAGCGGTGAGCTGACCGTCGAGGCGTCGGTCGACTACCTGGCCTGCAAGGTCGACTGCATCCCCGGCAGTTCGACGCTCGAGCAGAGCGTCGAGGTCGGCGACGAGACGACGCTGGTCGACGGGAAGCGCAACCAACTGTTCGAGCGCTACGCCGCGCGGGTGCCGCGTTCGCCAGACGAGGCCGGCATCGAGGTCGACGTGGCGTATTCGCAGGAGCCGATACGCCCCGGCGACACCTTCCGGGCGGCGATCGGACTCGATTTCTGCGCCGACGGACCCGACGCCTGCGGGGCCTACGAGATCGGCGGGAAGGTCGAGCGGTTTCGGTTCATTCCGGATGCGACCTCGGAGGTCTCCTGGACGACCGAGTCGGTGTACCGGCATCCCTCGGCGAAGGCCGGCCGGGTGCTGGCGCTCGAGGGCAATGCGAGTCCGAATCGACCCGGCGACGACGAGCGGCTCTCGGGGGTGATCTGGCTCGAGCCCGAGGATGGCGAGTCGTGCGCCCTGCTGGTCGACCGTCCCCGGCCGCCCCGCGCGGGGGGGGGGGCGGGCGAGCAGCGCGACCCGACGCTCCTGGCGATGGAGGATGCGGCCGGCGGGGTCGGCGGCGGCGAGTCGGGCCCGGGGAGCGGGGCCGAAGCGTCGGCCGCCGCAGAGGACGAGGGCGGCTCCGAGGGCGGGAGTTCGGACCGAGAGACGATGGGGTTTTTGCAGGCGATTCTGTTCGCCTTCCTGGGCGGCATGATCCTCAACCTGATGCCGTGCGTCTTCCCCGTCCTCGCGCTCAAAGTCACCTCGTTCGCCGAACTGGTCCACGGGGATCGCTCGCACAAGATCTGGCACGGCGTCGCCTACACCGCCGGGATCGTCGTCTCGATGCTGCTTCTGGCGGGTGCGGTGCTCGCCCTGCGGGCGGCCGGGACGACCGTCGGATGGGGGTTTCAATTCCAGAACCCGGTCTTTCCGGCGGTGCTGGCGGCGGTCGTGGTCGTCTTCGCGCTCAACCTGTTCGGCGTCTTCGAGATCCACGTCGAGTCGACCGGCCTCGCCGAGACGACGCGCAAAGCGAGCGGGCTTCGCCGCAGCGCCGCCGAAGGGGTGCTGGCGGTCGTGCTGGCGACGCCCTGCTCGGCGCCGTTTCTCGGGACGGCCGTCGGGTTCGCACTGACCGCCCCGCCGGCGATCATCCTGGCCGTCTTCGCGATGATCGGGCTCGGGCTGGCGGCGCCGTTCGTCGTCTTCGCGATGATGCCGGGATGGGCGTCGCTTTTGCCGGAGCCGGGCGACTGGATGGTCCACGTCAAGAAGGTCCTCGGGTTCACGCTGGTCGGAGCGGCGATCTGGCTGGTCTGGATCGTCGGCCGGTCGACGGGCGTCGACGGGATGATGCAGCTTCTGGTTTTCCTCGGCGTCGTTGGCTTTGCGACCTGGGTGTACGGCGCGACGCAGGGGACCAAAAGCGCACTGGCGACGGCCGCGACGGTGCTCGCGGTGGGCGTCGCCGGGGCGACCGGCTTCTGGGCATTCGACTTCCCGGAGCCCGAGACCGGCGCGAGCGAGGCCGCGGCCGACGGCGACAAGGAGGCGGCCGACGGCGAGATTCCCTGGGAGCCCTGGTCGGAAAAGCGGGTCGACGAGCGGCTCGAGGAGGGCCGGCCGGTCTTCGTCGATTTTACCGCCGACTGGTGCATCACCTGCAAGGTCAACGAGCGGACGGTCCTGTCGACCGACGAGGTGCTCGACGGCTTCGAGCGCCACGACGTCGCGACGCTCAAGGCCGACTGGACCGACGGCGACGAGCGGATCACCAAAAAACTGCGCGAGTTCGGCAAGGGAGGCGTGCCGATGTATCTCGTCTACAGCCCCGGGGCGCCCGACGACCCGCAGGTGCTGCCGGAGGTGCTGACGCCGGGCGAGGTCGTCGGCGCGCTCGAGGAGGCCGCCGGGGGCGGCGGAGAATGACGCGAGGGCATCCCCGAGCAGCCCGACGAGATCCGAGAGCGCGTCCCGGAGCTTCCCGGGCGGGAGGGGGCTCGCGTGGTTGTATTTTCGGAGCCGATACCTATAGTTGGCCGCGCGAAGTGCGCCGGTGATCGAACACGACACCCACGGAGGCGATCTCATGTCGGAGGACAAGCAGCACACATTTGCGAAGAGTGGTTGGATCGTCTTGCTCGTCGCGTGGGTCGCCCTGGCGGCCGTCGGCTGCGAGAAGCAAAACGAGGCCGACGGGTCCGAGCAGGACAAAGCGCAGGCCGTGGAGTCCGACGACGACGACCAGGCGGAGAGCGACGAGGGCTCCGCCAAAGAAGGGGCCGCCGCCAGCGACGAGGACCGGGCGGACGAGGAAGGCGACCAGCAGGCCGAGGCGCCCGAAAAGGCGACGGTCGGCAAGCCGGCGCCCGACTTTACGCTTCCCGACGCGACCGGCGAAAAGCACACCCTCTCGGAGTACCGCGGCGAGCCGGTGGTCCTCGAGTGGCTCAATCCGGAATGCCCCTACGTCCAGCGCCACTACGACTCCGAGACGATGACCTCGACGCTCGAGCGGCTCGGGGGCGCCGACGAGGTGACCTGGCTGGCGATCGATTCGTCCCATCACAACGAGCCGAAAGACTCGAAGGCCTGGAAGGAAAAGCACGGCTTCGAGTATCCGGTCTTGCAGGATCCGGAGGGGGAAGTCGGCCAGAGGTACGGCGCGAAGACGACCCCGCACATGTACGTCGTCGACAGCGACGGGGTGCTGCGCTACAACGGCGCGATCGACGATTCGCCGAAGGGTGAAAAAGACGCCCCGACCAACTACGTCCTGCAGGCGGTCACCGCGCTGCAAGACGACGAAGAGGTCGATCCGCGGACCAGCAAGCCGTATGGCTGCTCGGTCAAATACGACGGATGACAAACCGACCGATACGCACGCAGATTCGCACCACGAACTTTCAGTGTTTTGAGTGATTGGAGGTCCCCACATGGGCTACAACGTTGCCGAGAAGCTCATCAACTCGCACCTGGTCGACGGGACGGTCGACGATTACGAATCGGGCGAGGAGATTTCGCTCGAGATCGACCAGACATTGACCCAGGACGCGACGGGCACGCTGGTGATGCTCGAGCTGGAGGCGATGGAACTCGATCGCGTCCGCACCGAGCTGTCGGCGCAGTATGTCGACCACAACCTCATCCAGGAGGACCACAAAAACCCGGACGACCACCTGTTTTTGCGCAGTGCCTCGCGCAAGTTCGGCGTCTGGTACAGCCGGCCCGGCAACGGCGTCAGCCACCCGGTCCACCAGGAGCGGTTCGGCAAGCCGGGCAAGA
>CAZRLK010000131.1:0-14465 GCA_964600555.1 uncultured Bradymonadales bacterium | reverse complement strand
CCTCCTTTCAACCGATACTGATGGATCTCGTTTATTATGAGTAATGCCCAATCCGAGTCCTCGTCCGTTCCGGCCCCGCCGGACGGAGACTACGTTCGCTACATTCCGCTCGGCGGCCTCGACGAAGTCGGCGCCAACTGCGCCATCATCGAGTGCAACGGCTCGATGCTGATGGTCGACTGCGGCTACACCTTCCCCGAATCCGAAAGCTTCGGCGTCGACTACATCCTCCCGGACTGGTCGTACGTCCTTGAGCACATCGACCTGCTCGACGGCGTCGTCATCACCCACGGCCACCAGGATCACATCGGCGCGCTTCCGTTCTTTTTGCAGGAAGTCGACGTCCCGATCTACAGTGGACGACTGACCCTCGGGCTGCTCGAAAGCCAGCTCGAGGAGAACAATCTCGCCGACCAGGTCTCCCTGATCGACGTCGGCACCGACGAGATCCTCGAGATCGGACCGTTCGGCGTCGAATTCGTCCACGTCAACCACTCCGTCCCCAATGCCCGATCGATCTCGCTGAACACGCCCCTGGGACGGTTTGTCGTCACCGGCGACTGGAAGCTCGACCAGACAGCCCCCTACGAGCCGGTCACCGACCTGCAGACCTTCGCCGAATTCGGACGCGACGGGGTGACCGCTCTGTTCGGTGACTCAACCAACGCCCAGGTCGACGGCTTTTCGACCAGCGAGGCCGACGTCAACGCCGGCATCGAAGACGTCCTCAATGATGCGCCCGGTCGGGTCATCGTCGCCCAGTTCTCCAGCAACATCCACCGGCTGCAGGGGCTGCTCGACATCGCCCACAAGCACGACCGCAAGGTGTTGCTTCTGGGATACAGCCTGCGATCGAGCTTCCATCTGGGGATGGAACTCGGCTTCGTCGAACTGCCCGACGACAACCTGATGGTCAAACCCCACGAGGCGCGCCAGCTCGACGACGACGAGTTGTTCGTCGTCTCAACCGGAAGCCAGGCCGAGCCACGGGCGAGCCTCTCGCGGCTCGCTCTCGACGAGCACCGTGATCTGACACTCGACGAAGAGGACCGAATCGTCATCAGCGCCCGCGTCATTCCGGGCAACGAACAGGGAATCCAGAACATGATCGACAACCTCGCCCGCCGCGGGGTCAAGGTCTTCCAGGCCGGCGACGCGCCGATCCACGGCTCGGGACATGCCTGTGCCGAGGAACTCAAGTTGATGATGAACCTGACCGATCCGGATTACCTCGTCCCGGTACACGGCCACTACGCCATGCGGCAACGCCACGCCGAACTCGGCGAAGAGGTGGGCGTCTCCGAGCAACTGATGATCGAGAACGGCGACGTCCTCGAGTTCACACCCGGCGGCACCGAGGTCGTCGGCCACGTCCACTCCGGGCGGGTCATCGTCGACGGCGACACCTATGGCGACAAGCAGGAGCTGGCGGTACGCGACCGCGCCAAACTCGCCGACTCGGGGCTGATCGTCGCCTTCGCGGTCATCGACCGGGATACCGGCGATGTGACCGGCAATCCCGATTTGTTCCAGCACGGCCTGTTGACCGAAGACAACATGGACCTCATCGATCGGGCCACCGACGCTGCCCGCCAGGGCCTCGAGGAACTCTCCCCGCAGGCCCGCCGAGATTCCACTGAGGTCGACCAGGCCCTGCGCTCCTCGATCCGGCATTTCTTCAGCACCCGGATCGACCATCAGCCGGTCGTCGTCCCGATCGTCCACGAACTGTGAACGGCAGGTGTCGGTCGTCGGGCCTCGGGAACTGCAAAAACGACGGGGTAGAACCGACCCCCGACGACCGACGCCTGACGACCGAATTTGTTGACCGAAATCCGACACTCGCTACGATAAACGAGCATCAGGTTCCCCGTCCGCGACGCCCCCCGGGCGCCCTCCGCATGGATGCGGAGGTCCCGCCGCAACTGACGGCGGTCGCGGGATCGCCACGGAGGGTTTTTGCGATGGCCTCGAACACCAGTACGTCTCCCGATCTCTCACCGACCAATTCGTTTGCGCTCTGGCGGGAAATCGCCGGCATACTCCTGCTCGCCGCCGGGCTCTGCCTTCTGCTCGCGATCGCGAGTTTCGAGGTGACGGATCTGCAGACAGCCGAGCCGACCTCCAACCTGATCGGACCCGTCGGGGCCCGCGTCGCCGATGCGATGTTGTACCTGTTCGGCGTCGCGTCGTTTTCCTTCGACGCAATGCTGTTTTACCTCGGCTTCAATCTCCTGATCGGCCGGCACGTCAACTGGGGTTGGGGACAGATTTTCGGCGCCGGCCTCCTGGTCGCCGCATCGACGATTGTCGCCCACCTCGCCTTCGCCGAATATCTCGTCTTCGACCACGAACCCGGCGGCGTCGTCGGCGTCTGGAGCGGCGAGATCCTCCGGGGCTTGTTCGGGACGGTCGGCACCGCGATCATCTCGACGAGCACGCTTTTGCTCGGGCTCGTCCTCGCGACCCGCATGAGCCTCGGGGCGGTCCTGCGGACCGGCGTCCGCCAGGGCCACCGCTTTCGCGCCTGGATCGGGCACAAGTGGCAGGTCCACCGCGAGTACCGACGCAAACTCAAACAGGAGCGCCGCAAGCTCCAGAACCTCAGCGACGAACTGCTCGACGAGGCGGCCCGCGCCGAGGCCGAACTGAATGCCTCCGAACTCGTCGCCGACGTCGATTTCGAGGAACGTTTCGACGAGGAAGTCGCCGGCAAGCTCTCCGAGAAACTCGCCGACATGCTGCGCGAACGCCTCGACGATCTCGATCGGCCGGAGCCTTCCGGAGACTCGAGCAACTCAACCGCATCGGACGCAAGCAAGGAGAGCGGAGACGCCCCCGAAACCGACCCTCCGGGCGGCGCCGAGGCCGAGGCGAAGGAATGGGAGATCGGCGAAGCCGACCGGGCCGGCGAGCAGCGACGCCGGGAGCCCGAGATCATCGTACACGACTCGGAGGCCACCGACGGGAACTCTCCTCCACCTGCCCCGGAGGAGGCATCCGCGGAGACCATCGAGGTCTCCGACTCCGACGTCATCGACATGCAGGCCGAACGTCACCCGTCCGGGGACGTCGACACCGACTTCGGCCCCGAGATCGTCGAGAGCGAAGCTCAGAAGGAAGCGCGGCGCAAACAGGACGAGCTCGAAGATGACGGAGTGCTGTTCCAGCCCGAAAAAAAGGGCGACTTCGAGCTGCCTCCGATCAACATCCTCGAGTACGACTCCGACGAGGTCGGCATCGACCCGGACGCCCTGCGCGAGATGGCGACCGAAATCGAACAGACGCTGCTCGATTTCAACATCGAAGGGTCGGTCGTCGAAATCTGCCCGGGCCCGGTGATCACCATGTTCGAGTTCGAGCCCGCTCCCGGCACGAAGATCTCGAAGATTGCCAATCGTGACGACGACCTGGCGATGAATCTCGCTGCCCAGTCCGTCCGCATCGTCGCCCCCATCCCCGGCAAGTCCGTCGTCGGCATCGAGGTCTCGAATCCCGAACGCGAGATGGTCTGGCTGAAAGAAATCCTCGCCGACGAGAGTTTTCGCGACTCGGAGATGAAACTTCCACTCGCACTCGGCAAGGGCACCGCCGGGGAGGTCGAGACGACGGACCTCGCCGAGATGCCCCACCTGCTCGTCGCTGGCGCCACCGGCTCGGGCAAATCCGTCGCCGTCAACTCGATGATCTGCAGCCTCCTGTACAGTTTCACGCCCGAAGAGCTGCAAATGATCATGATCGACCCGAAGGTCCTGGAGTTCAGTGTCTACAACGGCATCCCCCACCTGCACCTGCCGGTCGTCACCGACCCCCAGGAGGCGACCATCGCGCTCAACTGGGCGGTCGAGGAGATGGAAAAACGCTACGAGAAGCTCGCCGACATGGGAGTTCGCGACATCCGAAGCTACAACGACAAGGTCGCCGAATTGACCGACCAGGCTCGCCGCGACCAGCGGGCCGGCAACGAGGAATCCGAGGCACTCTCGAAGCTCGGCGTCGACGCCGACGGCAATCCGAAACACACCCACCTGCCGTATCTGGTGGTCATCATCGACGAGTTCGCCGACCTGATGATGACCTCCTCAAAGGAGGTCGAAAGCGCCGTCGCCCGACTCGCCCAGAAGGCGCGGGCAGCCGGCATTCACATGATCCTCGCCACCCAGCGCCCCTCGACCGACGTCATCACCGGGATGATCAAGGCGAACTTCCCGGCCCGGATCGCCCTGCGGGTCACCAGCAACACCGACAGCCGCGTCATCCTCGGGTCGAACGGTGCCGAAAACCTCCTCGGCAACGGCGACATGCTGTTGATGCCCCCCGGCTCCAGCGACCTCGAGCGCGTCCACGGCTGTTTCGTCTCCGACGACGAGATCGAACGGGTCGTCGAACACGTCAGCGACCAGCGCGAGCCCGACTACGACGAATCGATCGTCGAGGACGACGACGAGGAGCCGGAAAGCCCCCTCGAGCGCGGCATGGAAAAGGACGAATACTACGAGGATGCCGTTCGGCTCGTGGTCGAAAAAAACAAGTGTTCGATCTCGATGATCCAGCGCAAACTCCGAGTCGGTTACAACCGTGCGGCACGCATGGTCGAGATGATGGAAGATCAGGGCCTGGTCGGCCCCTCCGACGGCTGTACCGCCCGCGACGTCCTGATCGACGAGGCCCCCTTTGACGACGACCCCGACGGTGCCGAGCCGGAGCAGTAGACGCGACGAGCCTGCTCTTGCGCAGATTTCCCGACAATCGTACATTGGAATACGTGCCGCTACTCACCGAACATCACTTCGCGTCCGATTCCGGTTCGACTCCCGACGAGGGCATCTGATGGCCGACGACTCCCACGAAGACGCCAGCTCGTCCCAGACCGGCGACCACTCCCAGGAGGAGCCGGCACCTCGCGAACTCAGCGACGAGCACGACGCCGTCCCGACCGGCTTTTCGGTCGACGAGTCCGAAACTCAGGATTTCGACGCCGAAAGTGGCGAATACGACGCCGTCCCGGAAGAAATGGACAGCGGGGAGGCGGACGACGAGGTCCAGCCGGCGGAGGGAGACGACCCGGCGGCCGTCGAAACGGACACGGCCGACGACGGCGGCGCGATGCACGACGGTGGAATGCCGGACGAGGAGCCCCCTATCGAGGAGTCACGCCCTGAAGAGACTCAGATGCAGGAGGCCGAAGCCGACGCGGCCCCCGCCGATGCGTCTCGGGGAGACGAGCCCCGGGAGGAAGTCACCTTCGAGGCCGACGACGAGGTCGAGCTGGAAGACTCCTCCGCCGCGGCCGGAGGCGAAGCCGACAGTGACGCGGTAGAGTCGACCGGCCCCGATACACCTCTTGCCGCCGAACTCGATGCCGTCCTCGAGGCGCCGGAACCCGAGTCAGTCGAGGTCGACCCGCTGCCCGAGCTTGGTCCCTACCTCGACCCCGCCACCCTGACCCTCTGGATCGGCGGAGACGAACACGAAACGTTCGCCGTTGCGCAGGACGAACTCTTGCTGGGTAGGCAGGGCGACGGCGAGGACGCCTCCGAGATCGACATCGATCTCGGGGCGCATCTCGAGGACGGCGAGCTGTGGCACCGCCACGCAACGCTGTATCGGCACAATCGAAACTACACGCTGTATGTCACCTCGGACGGCGCCACCCAGATCAACGACGAGAGGCTGGAACTCGGCGAGCACCGCCGACTCGAGGATGGAGACGTCCTGATCTTCGGTGGCGAGATCGGTCTCGAGTTCAACCTCCCGGGATCGCGTGGCGTCGCCGCCGACTCCTCTCCCGCCACACCCGAAGACTCCGGGGCCGAGTGGGAAGACGAGGCTGTCCACGAGGAAGCAGAATCACCGCTGGAGGCCGACGCACAGGCGGAGGTCCCCGAACGAGAGTCGCCCACCGACGAGGCGTCGACGAATGAAAGCGACCTCGAGGACGGCGGCGAGGTCGACGACGACCCGTTCGACGAGCCAGAATAGCTCGAAGCCGACGAGCCGGCCAACCCCGACCCGGAACACGACTGACGACCGACGACCGTCAGCTCACTCCGTGTCTTTCGCACGGAGCCATACTCGGACCGACAGCTCCAGCCGCTCCTCGGCTCCCTTGTTCCTCGAGGGGAGGTCGACCTCCGCCCCCGCGATCTCATCGATCACACACCGCTCGCCCGCCTCGTCGAGCGCTCCGCCCTCCCCGTCCCCTTCCAGGTCGACCACCTCGCCATCCCCGATGACGACCATCCAGAGCCCGAATCGTCGGTTCTCCCCGGCCGGGGGATGAATCTCCTTACACTCCCGAACCGCGAGGTAGACAAGATTCCCCAGTGGCTCCCGCAGCGAGTCGACTTCCCTCTCTTCCAGACCCCGTATGCGAAACACCAGTGTGGCCTTCGGGGTCGCCTCGTGCGCCGGCACCACCAGCTTCAACCCCTCCCCTGCCCCCTTCGCCGGCTCGCCGCTCACAGGCCCCTCTCCGCGGTCACATCCGACCGATCCGATCAACCACACGATGGCAAAGACTCCGAGATACCTCTTCCAATTCACCGTCATCATTTCTCACCCCGGCAAACAAAAAACCGGCCGGGTCCGGAACAGCACCGAACTCGGCCGGATCACTGACATCACGGTCACCGACACTCGAGCCTACGGGGTATCCCGCTGCGAGCAGTCGGTGAGTCCCTGGTCGGTCACCTGACAGACGTGCACGTTGGTGATGAGTCCAAACAACGAGGTCTTCGTGATGACGACCGTATCCTCGTCGACCGCTGCAGCACCTCCGTAGGTACAGGCGCTCGCGACGAGAGCCACCAGCAGGCCGACGATCACAGTACAGAGTTGACGGGTCATAAGCTACACTCCATTCGAGACACGCAGAAACGAACGAACTTCTTTCGGGTTCGTCACGCCGCGCGTACTCCGCAGATCGCGCTCCCCCTCTGGGTACATCGACGTATCTGCCTGCCTAACAGATGGGCACAGCCCCCGTCAATTTCCCTATTGCTCTCCCCTCGCGACCGCCCGGGTCATTCGCTGAACGCCCGAACGAGCCACGAGACCGGAAAGTGCAACTTCGCCATTCCGATCCAGGACGACCCACGGTTGAAATCCGGCGTCGGTTCGTACTGGACCTCGAGGGCGAACAGTTGCCAGCCGACCCCTGCGGTCGCCATCGGACGGCCGTGCACGTCGAGCATGGCCCCGAGCTGAGCGAACGTCCCGAACTTCATCGAAAGATACTCGACCTCCACGCCGGCCGCCGGCTCGCTCATGCTGCTCAACTCCCCGACCAGCCCGAAGGCGTATCCGTGCGGCTCGGCGACGTAGACCGCCCCGGTCCGCATGTCGCCTTTGACTCCGTACCGCGAAGCCTGCCGGGCAACCCCCAGCTCGAGTTTCAGATCCCACGACCAGTACTCCTCGAGCCAGCCGTTCGATCCTTCAGCATTCGCCATCGCCCGGCGCTGAGCGTTGCGACGCTCCTTGAGTGTCTGCTCGCGTTCGTTGGCAGACATCTCCTCGAATGCCTCTTCGCCGTCGTTCGATGCCGTCTCCGACTCGTCCGGGTTCGCCTCGGTCTCCTGCTCACATTTCTCCGACTCGCCCGCACATTCGTCCGCCCGCTCCTCCCCGGATCGGTCGGACTTTTCCTCCGATCCGCCGGTCGCCGGAAACACCGACAGTGCGACGGCCGTCACACACAACAGCCCCGTACGTCTCGCTCGTCGTCTCATGGCTTCTCCTGTCTCCGACCTGTGCGATTGCGTATCCACGGTGCTTCCACGGCCCGCCCCGGTCCGAGCTCCCGGTACATCAGCAACTGTGGCCCCGCCCTCCGGGAACTCAAGTCGAACCCGTTCGCCCACCGATGCCGCTGTCGTCCGACGGGCCCGCCTCCCCGCGGCACGTCTCTCTCGTGATCGCACCACAAAAAATGGGTGCCCCGCCGTACAACGACGAGACACCCATCGTGCGTTCAAACGATCCCCCCCGATCGCTTCGGTCAGCTTCCAGTCACAATCGTGCAGTGCTGGAGAAACAGCGGACCGATCTGCGTCCACGAGTCACTGACACTCGCGATATTGTCGACGCCCGCCTTTTTGGCCGCTTTGTAGTAGCCGGACTCTCCGAAGGTCAGCGGCGCGATCATCAAAATCGAGGTCTTGCAGACCTCACCGCTTTTGTCACCGACCTCGGAGCTGGTCGCCTCGCGGGGCTTCTTTTCAAACGAAATGAACGACGTCGACGGCGGAACGGTCGTCGCCGCACAGCCGACGAGTCCCAGGGTCAACACCGCCACAACGACAAGGAGTGGTTTCGTTGCTTTCTTCATTCTTGACACCTCATCAACCTAGCAATTGATTGTGGATTTCGACTGGATACAAACAGGGGGCTCACTGGCCGTTGACCACCGTGCAGTTTTTGGCGTACAGGAACCAGATGGTCGTCCACTCGGAGCTCACCGAGCTGACCTTTTTGATTCCGCCGTCCTGCGCGGCCGTCTGAAGGCTGGCATCCCCGAAGGTCAAAAACCCGCCGGTCGGCGCGCCGAGGATCGTCTGTTTGCAGGCCTTTCCGGTCTTGTCGCCGGTCGGGTTTTCGGTCGCCTGCATCGGCACCTTCGTATCCGAGTAAAATGAGCCGATCGGCGACGTTGGTGCACAACCAATCGCCAACAGCGACAGGGCGATTACACTTCCCAGAACAACTCTACGCATCGATTACCTCCACCACATTCGCAAATTCTGTGATAAACAAGCGAGTTTCAGAATTCATCCAATCACTCGCCCGTGACCTTCGTGCAGTACTCCGAGGTGAAAAATCCCTGCTTGCCGACGGTGTCGACGGTCGCGACACGTTTGATCCCGCCGTCTTTGGCCGCCGCGTGAATACTCGCGTCGCCCGTGGCAACCACCCCGAGGACGTTTTTCGCACACGACTCTCCGGATTTTTTGTTCGCCGTCGGGTTCGACGTGATGTCCGTCTCCTGCAGGACCTTCGCACCGCACCCGGCGAGCAGGCCCGCGAGTGCGAGCAACACTACTGTTTTGGCAACTTTCATTGGGTAACCTCCGATGTCATCAACCAATTCGACTACTGCGATCATTTACCTCTCACGGCAGGCGGTCTCCCGCCAGCCTGGTGGTTGGACAATCGCCACTCGGATCAACCATCCGAAATCGCGATTCACCTCCAGTCCGCCTTCAGCTTCTCCACCATCATCCATAGCGCGCGCGAACTGGTCAGTGTCCAGCACCGTAGGTAGCATCCGACTTTCAACAAGTCAAACCGTAGCCCGAGCATCGCAAAGGGGACGCCACTTTCCTGCACCTCCGCCCCGACGCTCTACAGCCATTCGACGGACGATCCGCCGGCCGTGGCGTGATGGTCCTCCAGATCCGCCAATTTCCCGCCAGTCGAATCTGTAAACTTCGTTTCCTCGTTAGCAAGAACCTTTTCGGCCCGGCCTATTCGGCATCGGCCTCGGTGCAGACGGGTTCCCCGGTCTCCGGCACCTCGCAAATCTGATCGGATCGAAACGCCCCGAACATGTAGGAGTTGTATTTGGTGATCACGACCGTCTCGTCGTCGACGGGCATCGCGGCGGCGTACAGGCACCCGCTGGTGGCGGTCGCCGCAGCGATCGACAAACCGACCAGAAGCACTCGCAGGGTCGGACGCATCTCATCCTCCCGAATCCTCGCATGGGTGTTCGCGCACGGCGTTGTCGCACGCGGTCGACTCGACGGCGGCCGACGGACCACACGACCGACCGTCGAGACGGCTGCCAACCGGCAGTCGTACCCGCCGCACCGGCCAGTTCGGTAATCCCCACGCGATGCCACAAGTCAACCCGATCGTCGGTTGTTCGAAAGGAACTAGCCTAGACTTTTGCGTTTTTACGGGCCGATAGACAGAGAAAACCGGTCTGGGATACGGTTCTTTTCGCGCCTTAATTCGAAAGGAATCGCCACCCAGACCGGAGGTCCAAGGATGGACAGTATTCGGTCGCTTGTCCAGATCTTTTGTCCCGCGTTGACGGCCCCGAGCTTTTCGAACGCCTGTTTTCTTTTGCTGAGCTGGATCAAGACCTCGGGCCGCGCCCGAATCTCGGAGTTTTTGCGAGCTCGTCGTTTCATGCCGGCCCTCGCCCCCCGGCGGACGAGTGGCAAGTGGAAACACTACTCGGTTCTGTACCGGTTTTTCTCGGAGGCCAGGTGGACGCTCGACGAACTCGGCAAATGTCTCGTCGAGGCGCTGGCCTTCGCGTTGCCGGAGGACAGAGAGCTGGTGTTGATGATCGACGATACGTTCCAGAAGCGATCGGGTCCGAGAATCCTCGGGGCCGGGATGCACTACGACGGAAGCGAGTCCACCTATTCGGGAGCACAGGGGGCTCGGCCGCGGATCGATTTCGGGTTGAGCTTCGTGGTGTTGGCCGTCTGGGTCCCCATCGAGTGGGTCGAGGCCGGGGGATTGGCGATTCCCGTGATGTTTCGTCTGTACCGACCGCGCAAACAGACCCCGGAGGAGCAATACCGCAAACGCACCGAGCTGGCCGTCCGGATGCTGGAGGTCGGTATCGAGTGGTTCGACAGCGACCAGATCGTGGTGGCCTGTGACAATGAATACTCGTGTGAAACCGTGCTCGATGGCCGGCCCGAGTCGGTCGATGTCGTCGGTCGTCTGCAGGGCCGAAACGTCGTCTACGACCCGGACTTCGAGCAGAAAAAACGCGGCCGGACTCGGATATGGGGACCGAGGCTGGGTCGGCTCGACGAGCTGGCCGAATCGGATCGTTTTCCCTGGCAGACGCGCCAGGTTCAGCTGTACGGAGACAGCGTCGAGTTGAAGATCAAACGCCTTGAAGTGCAGTGGAAATCGGCGCCGGCGTCGGCGACTTTGACCGTGGTGATCACCCGCGATCCGAAGGGGCATCTGGACGATGGGTACTTTTTTCGAACCCGGGCGGGAGCCACCCTCGAGGAGGTGCTGGGTCCGGCCGCTCGTCGGTGGGGCATCGAGATGTGTTTTCGCAACTGCAAGCAACACATGCGTATCTCGTCGGTTCAGAATGGCTTCGCCCAGGGAGACGAGCCCAACGATCCGAACGAACCCGGGCCGGATGCTCCGGAAGGACGCGAGCCGACGGCCTCCAGACGGACGGTCCCGTTCGGCATGATCGCCTACGGCTTCGTGGTCCTGTGGTATCTGAAGAACGGGGATCCCGAGACGGATCTCAAACGGGCGAAACTGCTGGCGCCGTGGTATACGCAAAAGTCTGGTATCAGCTTCCGAGACATGCTGGAGGCCTTCCGACGACAGATGGAGATCGAACAATTGTGGCAAACCCCCGATGAGGGCGGGTTTGGCAAAAAGATCGACCGTTCTGGGGCCGATACGGAACCGGCGGTCGCGTAAGAGCGCAAAACTCTAGACTAGCGCTCGTCGTTTCGATCCCGATCGAGCCTCTCTTCCCCCTCGTCGATCGTCTGCTGAATCGACGAGGGCGCCCCCGAAAACCCGACGATCGCGCGGCGCGACAGGTCGAGAGCCCGCTCGGGCAGGACACCCAGATACAGGGTCATCACGCCGCAGATCACGAGGGCAAACTTCGCCGACGGTTCACCGACGTCGCCGAGCTCGCGCTTTTTCGGTTTCATGTACATGTACACCAGCACACGCAGGTAATAATACACCCCGGCGACGCTCGTCAGCACCCCGAGCACTGCCAGTCCCACAAACATCATCTCGCCTTCCGTCGCTCCGACGTCGACCGCCGCGCGAAAGACGTACAATTTTCCGACGAAGCCGGCCGTCGGCGGAATTCCGGCGCTCGAGAACATGAACACCCCCATCAACAGTCCCACCGCCGGATACTCGAATCCCAGCCCCGACAGGTCCTCGTAGGTTTCGGTCGGATCATCTCGACGGTCGAAATACGCCAGCACGCCGAACGCCCCGAGCGTCCCGAACGTGTAGGCGACCAGATAGTAGAGCACGGCGTCGTTGTACAAAAAGTACTCCGGCTCCGCCCCGGCCGCCACGAATCCCACCAGGATGTAGCCGGCGTGCGCGATCGTCGAGTAGGCGAGCATGCGCTTGACGTTGTTTTGCGTGATCGCGACCAGGTTGCCCAGGATCATGCTGGCGGCGGCGACGAACACGAACACGTCGATCCAGCCGACGCCGAAAAACCCGCCCCGAAGCGAGATCATCTGGCCGCCGACCTCGCCGACGTGCCCGAAGGCGCCGTGAAAGACCCGGATCATCGGCGCAAAGGCGCTCGCTTTGACCGCCGTCGCCATGAAGCCGACCGCCGGCGTCGGACTCCCGGTGTACACGTCGGGCGTCCACAGGTGAAACGGCACCGAGGCGATCTTGAAGGCGAAGCCCGACAGGACGAGAAGCATCGCAAAGATCGCCATCTGGCTCCCGCCCGCCCCGCCCGAAGCGGTCAACACCTCGATCAGGTGCTGGCCGACCAGCTCGATGTTCGTCGTCCCCGTCAACCCGTACAACAGCGCGATCCCGTACAGCATCAGCGCCGAGGAGAAGGCCCCGAGGATGAAATACTTCATCGCCGCCTCGGCGCTCCTGGAATCCCGACGCAAAAATCCCGCCACGCAGTAGACCGGGATCGACATCACCTCGAAGGCGACGAAAAAGGCCAGAAAATCCGCCACGCCCGCCAGGTAGGCCATCCCGCAGACGCTCGACAAAATCAGCAGATAGTACTCCGGTCGCTCCATCCCCTGGTGGCGCAGATACCGCGGGCTCATCAGCATCGCCAACATGCCCGCCGCACAGAACAGCCCGGTGAAAAACAGGGTGAACTTGTCGAAATACAGCATCCCGTGGAAGACCGGCCGGGCGACCGTATCGTCCCACAGCATCCAGCAGCTGACGATGGCGAAGCCGAGCCCGATCGCACTGACGTACGCCTGGTAGGTGCGCGAGGTCTCGGTGCCCTTGTGAAAGACGTTCAACAAGATCAGCACGAGCGCCGTCGCACACGCAATCGCCCCGGGCAACACGGCCCCGTATTCGATCCATTGCGGCGGGGTCAAAAGCAGGATCGACGGGATCGACGACGTGACTGGCGAAAACATAGAGACTTCCCTCGATTCGACTCGGTAAAGCTCGGCCCGGCGACCGATCCCCCCGCTCGAGGCCGCCGATCGGAGTGTGTCAGTCGGTGTCGGACGATTCGTTGACGACCGTCCCTCGAAAGCGCGGCTCCTCTTGCTCGATCTGGACTTCCATGTAGTCCAAAAACCCGTCCAACGTCGGCTCCATGCGCTCGAGGAAAAACCCGGGAAACACACCCATCACGATGCACATGGTGACGATCGGCACGAGATAGATCGTCTCACGGAGGCTCAGATCGTCGAGCTGGCGATTTTCCTCTCGGTCGAGCGGCCCGAACATCACCCGGCGCCACATCCACAACAGATACGCCGCCGCCCAGATCACTCCCGAGGCGGCCACGACCGCCAGCACCAGCGCCGTCAGTTCCGGCCCGACCTGCCCTTCGATCGGCAGCGCCTGGACCGGCTGGACCAGCTCGTAGACCTGACTGTATCCCTCGGCCCCCTCGGGCATCGCAAAGACCAGCGGCCCCTCGTAGACAAACCACAGAAAATGACTTTTCGCCGCCCCGAGAAGTGACAGAAACTCCCCGACGAATCCGTTCAGACCCGGCAGCCCGGCCGAGGCGAAGACGATCACCATGAACATCGCCGAGAAGACCGGCATCGATTTCGCCACCCCGCCGAACTCCTCCATGATCTTCGTGTGCCGCCGCTCGTACAGGATGCCGACGCACAAAAACAGCCCGCCGGTGGCGACCCCGTGGGCGATCATCACGAACATCCCGCCGGCCAGTCCCTGGGGCGTCATCGCCACCAGCCCCAGCACGCAAAACCCCAGGTGGCTGATCGAACTGTAGGCGACCAGGCTTTTGACGTTCTCCTGGACCATCGCCAAAAGCGCCCCGTACACCACCCCGATCGTCGCCAAAATTGCAATGTAGGGGGCGAAGACTTTCAGCGCGTCGGGAAAGACCGGAAACGCATAGCGGAGCATTCCGTAGGTGCCGAGCTTCAACAACACGCCGGCCAGAATCACCGACCCGGCCGTCGGCGCCTGCACGTGCGCCAGCGGCAACCAGGTGTGGAACGGAAACAACGGCACTTTGATCGCGAAGGCCAGAAAGAAGGCCCCGAACAGCCACATCTGCTCTTCGAAGCTGAGATCGACCGCCGCAAACTCGGTGAACATGAAGCTGTATTCCCCGCCCGCCCCACCGGTCTGGAAGTACACGTACAGGATGGCCACCAGCATCAACAGACTGCCCACCATCGTGTAGACGAAAAACTTGACCGCCGCGTGGATCCGCTTGTCGGCGCCCCAGACCCCGATGATCAGGTACATCGGGATCAGCATCATCTCCCAGAAGACGT
>CAZRLK010000130.1:0-14473 GCA_964600555.1 uncultured Bradymonadales bacterium | reverse complement strand
TCTCGTAGCCCCGGTCGCAGGCGACCGAAGGGAGCCGGAGGCCGGGGTTGCACGCGCGGAAACCCCCGTTATTTGTAGTTCTCCGCGTTTCCCCGGCCTCCGCGTGGCTCCGACCGGGGCTACGAGGATGTGCGAAAGAAACCTCTTTGTTCCTCGACTAGCTGCTCAGCCGCTCAGTTGCCCGACTGCTCAGGCGCTCAGTATGTTGGAAGCCCTCGAACTCGTCATCCGCCTTTTGGAGAAGGTCTCGGTGCTGGTCGCCTCGGCGCTGGTGTTGTTGATGCTGCGGCCGGCCGAGGTCTGGCTCGGGGAGACCGGCTCGGAGGCGTCGTTTCGGCGGCGGGCGTTTCTGGTCGCGGTGCTCGGCGGGCTGGCGATCTGGGGGGTGTTTCTCGGCTTCGAGCTCGACGGGCTGCGGTTCAACGTCCGGATGGTCGGGATCATCGTCGCCGGCTACCTCGGGGGCGCGTGGGTCGGCATCGCGGTCGGCCTGCCGGCCGGCGTGCTCGCGGCCCAGACCGTCCCGGCGTACGCCAGCTTCGCGTTCGCCGCCAGCATCCTCAACGGACTGCTCGCCGGCCTCTGGAGCCGGCGTTTCGGCACGGGGCTCGTCTCGGCGGTCGTCGGCGCGGTCGCCATCCAGCTCGCTTACCACGTCGGACTCGGCGGCATCTACGCCGCCCTGCGCTTCGAGGAGGCGTTGAACCTGGCGAGCCACGTCGAGCTGCACGCCGCCAAAATCGCCGCCAACGCCGTCGGCGTCACCGTCTTCATGGGCCTGCTCAAGCTCGTGCGCGAGCTGGAGTTCGCCCGCCGCCAGGCGCGCACTTCCCGGGCGATGGTCCGCTCGGCCCGCCTCGAGGCCCTGCGCTACCAGATCCGCCCGCACTTCCTGTTCAACGTCCTCAACACCCTCGCCTATCTCATCCGCACGTCCCCGGCGCGCGCGAGAGAGATGACCCTCGACCTCGCCGAGTTCCTCCGGTTCACCCTGGGCCAGGGCGACGAGCAGGTGACGCTGCGCGAGGAGCTCGACCAGATCGCCCGGTACGTCGACCTCGAGCGCGCCCGGTTCGGCGACGGGCTGGTCTTCGAGGTCGGCGAGCTGCCGAGCGAGCGGGCCGGCGAGGTGCCGGTGCCGCCGCTGATCTTGCAGCCGCTGGTCGAAAACGCCATCCGCCACGGCTCGCAGGACGACTCGGTGCAGGTCGCCATCGAGGTCGACGAGGGCGACGATCACCTGGCGATTCGGGTGCTTGACGACGGCCCGGGCCCCCCGGAGAATTGGCGTACGGACGGAGGGAAAGGCCCCGACTCGGAGGATGGCGTCGGCCTGCAGAACGTCCGCGAGCGCCTCCAGCGCTACTACCACGGCCACGCGACCCTCTCGCTTCGCGCCCGCCGGGAGGCCGCCGGGGCCTGCGCGGAGTGCGTGATCCCGCTCGAGGTGCCGGACCCCGGCGAGACCGGCCTCAAGGAGCAAGCGAGGGAGCAGTTGCGGAGGATGATCCGGTGAACGCCTTCATCGTCGACGACGAACAGCCCGCCCGCGAGGAGCTCGCCTGGCTGCTCGACCAGTGCGACGGCGTGCAGATGGTCGGGGAGGCCGCCAGCGCCGACGAGGCCCGGGCGGCGCTGGAATCCGCCGACCCCGCGCCCGACGTCGTCTTTCTCGACATCGACATGCCCGGCGTCGACGGGATCCGCTTCGCCGAGTGCCTCGACGAGCTGCCCTCGCGCCCGGCGACGGTCTTCGTGACCGCCTACGACGAGTACGCCGTCGAGGCGTTCGACGTCGAGGCCGTCGACTACCTGCTGAAGCCGGTCCGCCTCGAGCGCCTCGAGGAGGCGGTCGACCGGGTGCGCGAGCGCCTCGAGCCGGCCCCCCACCGGGAGGGCGCGCCGAGCGCCGACGACGACGACGAGCTGAGGCGCATCTCCGTGCAGAGCGACGAGGGCTACCGGGTCGTCGATCTCGAGGAGGTCCTGTATTTCGAGTCCGACGACGGCGAGGTGTTCGTCGAGACGACCGACGGGCGGTTTGCGACCGACTTCAGCCTCAAATTTCTCGACGCCCGGCTGCCCTCGGGCGAATGTTTCCGGTGCCATCGCAGTTATATCGTCCGGCTGGGCGCCATCGAGACGATCGTGCCCGCCGGCGCCGGCACCTACCGGCTGTTCGTCGACGGGATGGACGACGACGCCGGCTCCGACGAGCGCGCGAGCATCCCGCTGGCCCGCAGCCGGGCCGGGGAGCTGAAACGACGCATCCCCTGGTCGACCAGCG
The DNA here is from genome assembly GCA_964600555.1 of uncultured Bradymonadales bacterium. Classification (GTDB taxonomy): domain Bacteria; phylum Myxococcota_A; class Bradymonadia; order Bradymonadales; family Bradymonadaceae; genus CAJXPB01. The sequence goes on along the minus strand of CAZRLK010000130.1, from coordinate 12,186 downwards.
CCATCAGCGAGTAACCGACGTCTTCGCGAGGATTTGCCATGCCATCGAACCGCTCGAGCACCGACCTCTCCGACGGGGCCGTCCGCCTGATCGAGCGCGTCCTGTCGTTTCGCTATCTCAACGGCCTGTCGGACGACAAACGCGAGAAGCTGCGCGAGAACCTCTCGTTCATCCGCCGCACGTTGCTCGACCAACGCCCCGCGCGCATCGCCATCGTCGGGTCCGAACACACCGACCTGCCCGGGCTGCTTCGCGGCATCGTCGGCGACGGCGTCGACGGGGATCTCGAGGTCAAATCGTATCTCGGGCACAACCGCTGGTACGACTACCGCGTCGGCGAGACGCCCCTGGAGCTGCTGGATCTGCGGACCGGCCCCGACGAGTCGCTCGCGCTCAAGCCCTTCGAGCACCAGACACCCGACGTCGTGTTGTTCGCCTGGGCGCACCCGGACGACGAGCAGGCCGACGAGGCGCCCGACCCGGCGATCGCCGATCTCGAGAAGGCGATCACCGAGGTGCAGTCGCTCGATGGCGAGGCGCCCCCGATCGTCGCCGTCGTCGACACCGACGCCCTGCCCGAGGATGTGACGCCGAACCGGGCCGAGCGGCTGTTGCGCCAGCGCCTGCGCGACTCCGAGGTCCCGAACACGCGGTTTCGCGTCGTCCAGCAGGCCGACATCCGGGATCTCGACGCCGATCTCGTCGAGATGGCCCCGATGGAGGCGCGCCTGCAGCTCGCCCAGGTCGTCGAGACGCCCGAGAGCAAACGCCGGCTCGCCCGCCTGATCATCCGCTCGAGCGCCGGCGTGGCGGCGACGATCGCGACGATCCCGCTGCCCGTCGCCGACATCATCCCGATCACGAGCGTGCAGGTGCTGATGATCGCGACGATCGCCCACCTGGGCGGCCGCCGGTTTCGCCTCAAGACCGTCGGGGAATTCGCCGGCGCCGTCGGCCTCAACGTCGGCGCCGGCTACGCCCTCCGGGAGCTGGCGCGGATCCTGGTGCAGCTCGTCCCCTTCGCCGGGTCGGTCATCTCGAGCGGCATCGCCACCGGCGCCACCTTCGCCCTCGGCGACGCGGCCGTCCGGTACTTCCTGGCCGACGAGAGCGACGAAGTCGCGCTCGCCGCCGGCTGAGACGGCGGGCATCGTTTACGTTGACGTCGACGAACTTCGTTTGCGTCGACATCCGTCATTTGCCTTGACCGCGGCGATCACCCCCGTATACTGGGCGGCACGCAGTAAACAGAAGAGGGCTGAGGTACCTCCGTCGCGGGGGAGGTACTTCGGGGCTCCACCGGGAGGTACGTCGGTGTCTCGTCGAGCGCGTTGCGTACGTTCGGCCGGCCGGCGGTAGGTACGGACGGGGCGGCCCTAGGGTGCCGCGATGTGGAAATCGACGAGACGAAGGAAAACCAATGGTTGTGCGCAATCGTGGATTTGCAATCGAACGACTCGACGAACTGATCGACGACTACCAGCTTTCGCCCGGGTCGATGAACTACTCGCTCGACGAGATGCACGGGATCGTCGAGCGGATGGGCCTGTCGAAGCTGGCCGAGCTGATCGCCTGGGCGAAGGAGAAACAACAGCGCTCGCTCTTGTTCAACTCGCGCTGGAAGCAGCAACAAAAGGAAGACCCCCTCAAGCGGCCGGGCACCAAGAAGCTCGACAACCGCATCGACAGGCTACTCAGCAAACTCGTCCAGGGTGCCGAGGTCTTCGCCGACCTCGAGATCGACACCGACGAGGCCCGGCTCGCCGAGGAGTTTCTCGACGATCTGTTCTCGGAGGGCGTCTACCCGATCACCTCGCAGCCATTCGAGGACCAGCACGCCGAGGTCAACCTGTACCTCGAGCGCCTCGACGGCGAATACGCCGAGCATGTCGAGGCGTTGAACCTGGGGCCGGTCGTCGACCGGCTCGCCGAGCTGAACGCCGAACTCGGCGACAAGCTCAACCCGGACGCCGAGCGCCTCGAGTACAGCGAGGTCGAGGCGGCGTATACCGAGGCCCGGGATGCCTTCCACCGGGTGATCGTCAACGTGATGGCCGAATTCGACGACGACATGGAGACATTCAACGAGGTATACGCCCCGATCCACGAGCAACACGAACGGGCGCGCCGCCACCTCGAACGCCGCGGCTCGGTCCCCGAGGTCGACCCGGAGACCGGCGAGCCGGTCGACGAGGAGACACCCCAGAACGACGGGGAGACCCCCGAGGAGGACGGCGAGCCCCCCCAGAACGACGGGGAGCCCCGCAACGACGACGAGAACTGACCGGCCAGGCAAACGCCACAAACACACGCCATCCACCGACCAACGTGGGAACCGGATCGCGATCGATACCGACCCACGCGGGAACCGGATCGCGATCGAGCCAAAGCGAGCGGCTTCAGCCCGAGCGCAACCCTCCAGAGTCGGTTGTGCCGTTCGTAGCCCCGGGTTTCAACCCGGGGAGACAAAACGCCCCCGAACCCCCCACCTGGTCTCAGAGGCCTCGTAGGGACAAACCACCGCAACCACGACCGCCCGGCGCGGATTCCGTCCGCGTCGGGCTCTTTTTTGCCCGAACAGCTGGATCCCACCAGAATCTGGTGGATAGGTTCGGCGCGGCTGGTGGTAACACGCAGATTCGTGGCAGCGGCGTCCGAGAAATCTGGTGGCTCCCACCAGATTCCAGCGAGACGCGTTCCGAAAATCCGGTGGTGGCCGCCAGATGACTGGCTGGCGAGTCGGACGCGACGGGAGGCAACGCGCCGGAACCCGGGAGGCGCCTCCGAGATCCAGGTGGTGGCGAGCGAGATCCGGCAGGCGCCCGACGGGGGGAACAGGTGGTCGCAAGCCGTCTCGTGCAACTCGGCTGCCGCGCGACTAGTGGTCGCAAGCCGTCTCGTGCAACTCCGCTACCGCGCGACTGGTGGTCACAGGCCGTCTCGTGCAACTCCGCTACCGCGCGACTGGTGGTCGCAAGCCGTCTCGCACAACTCCGCTGCCGCGCGACAGCCGGTCGCAAGCCGTCGGCGAGGCCGCCAACGCTCCTCCACAACCGTCGGCGAGGCCGCCGACGCTCCAAAGTCGCGAGGCCGCCTCACCCGACCTGGAGCACTCCCCACGTACTCGAACCCCCACCCCCAAACCCACCCACGCCTTTTTTTTACTCCCCCGCCGTTTTCCTCTGCGCCCTCCGCGCCTCTGCGGTTCAACCCTCCACCACCTCGCCCCTTCGCCACACGCCGCCGATTGCGTTACACTCCCCCCGTTCGCCCGATACCGCGATCGTCTCTCCGCCGGGCCCGGGGCCCTCATGCGACGTCTCATCCTTTCGTTGATCGTCTCGCTCACTCTGATCGGCGCCTGCAGTCCGGACGACTCGGGCACCGACGATCCCGCTGCAGGCGACGCCGCGCTCGACGCCGCCGCCGACGCGACCTCCGACGCCGCCGCCACCGACCTCGGGCCGGAGACCTCCCCGCCCGACGGCTCGTCCGACGCCGGCGCGTCCGACACCGCCGACGCCGATGGCGGCTGCCGCTACCAGGCCGACTGCGCCGACGACGAGCTCTGCCACGACGGGACCTGCCGCGCGGCGCCGACGTGTGGCCGGCCGGGCGACTGGTCGAGCTGCGTGTACGAGATCTCGCAGTACGACGAGTCGCTCGCCCGCCGGGCCTACTGCGAGTCGGGCACCTGCACGGTCGGCTGCGCCCTCGACACGCACTGCCCGGACGGCGAGGTGTGCACCGACAACGGGGCATGCCGCGAGTTCGGGGGGAATCTCGAGGCCGACCCGCCGGGCGGCGGGGAGCAGGCGCCGCTCGAGGCCGGGGTCGGCTCGGCGCTGATGGAGTTTCCGATCGGCCTGTCGCTCGGCGGCTACGGCTCGCGCGCCGGCGGCGGCAGCGGCCGGTACGTCGAGCGCCTGCGCCCCAGCCACGGGCAGATGCACGGCCTGCACGCCCGGGCGATCGCCCTGGATAACGGCGCGCGCCAACTTGTGTTCGTGCGCCTGCCGATCATCTTCACCTCCGGCGCGCTGCACGAGGCGGTCGCCCGGCGGCTGCACGAGGAGACCGGCGCCAACTGGCGAGGCAGCCTGATGATCTCGGCAACCCACACGCACTCCGGGCCGGCGCGGTTTTACCACCTCCCCGAGCAGACGCTTTTGCCGCTCGGGGCCTTCGGCACCGACAACTTCCACGACCAGGCCTTCGAGTGGCTCGTCGACTCGACGACCTCGGCCGCCCTCGACGCCCTCGACGACCGCGCGCCGGCGGCCTTCGGGTCGACGATCCTCGAGGATTTCGACGGCGACGACGCGATCGCCAGCGACCGCTGGGAGCAGACTCCGCCGTTCGACGACAACCGGCTTCTGGCGATGCGGATCGACGACCCCGACGGGACGCCCCGGGCGGTCGCCGTCAGCTTCGGGATGCACGGGACGATCCACAGCGGCGATTACTTCAACGGCGACGCCATCGCCGGGATCGAACACGGTCTCGAAGCGGCACTCGCCGAGGCGTACGGCACCCGCGTGCCCGTCCTGTTTTTCAACCAGAACGGCGGGACGATGTCGCCGCGCGGCGGGGGGCGCAACCACGGCGGACCGGCGCGCTTCGAGAAGCTCGGCCGCGATCTGGCCGACCGGATCGTCGGGGATCTCGAGGGCATCGAGACCGACCGCAGCCTCGAGCTGGCGGGCACGACCCACCGGTTTCCGATCTCGTACGAGCGGCTCGGCTACGGCCCCGACGAGTGGGGAGGGCCGACGCTCGATACCGTCGACGAGAACTACCAGTACGGCGGGCTGCAGTGTGCGAGCGACGGCGACGACGATTACGCAACCCACGACGACCCGGAGGATCTCGACTGTCTGGCGATCCACGAGATTCTGTATCACCGGCCGCCGTCGCTTTTCGTCAAAAGCCAGATGTCGGCCTTTCGGCTCGGGGACGTGCGGATGGTGACGGCGCCCGGGGAGTTGTCGATGGAGCTCGGCTGGCAGATCGCTCGGCGACTGCGCGACGATCACGGGCTCGACCCGGCGAACACCTGGACGTTCGGGTTCGCCCAGGACCACCAGTTTTATCTGCTGCCGACGAACCTGCGGGGCGGGGCGCCGTCGTATCCGGGCTTCGAGGGGCCGGAGGCGCCCGAGGAGTACCCGGATCGTGCGTTCAGCTACCTGCAGGGCGGCTACGAGGCGTCGATGAGTTTCTGGGGCTGGAAGTTCGGCGACTACCTCGTCGAGCGGGCCTCGCGGACGGTCGCGAAACTCGAGGCGCCGGGGGAGTTCGACCGCCAGGTGCCCGAGACGCTGCCGGCGCAGTTCAGCGAGTACGGAAGCGAGCCGTTCCCGGTCGACGAGGGGACCGGGGCGGTCGGGGAGGTCAACACCGAGCCACCCGAGCAGGTCGCCCGCTTCGAGCCGGTGGAGTTCGCCTGGATCGGCGGCGATCCGGGGGCCGAGATGCCGCAGGCGCCGCGGGTCGCCCTGCAGCGCCGCGAGGATGGCGCCTGGCAGACCGTCGAGACCGACCGGCGGCGGCCGTACACCAACCGCGAGCCGGTGATGCTGACGCGGGTGCACCGCTACGACGACGACCGCGAGTGGGTCGTGCGCTGGGAGGAGCTGCGGGATTTCCCGACCGGCGAGTACCGGTTTCGCGTCGAGGGGCACTGGCGGAGCGACGGGGCGCGCGAGAGCTACACGGCGACGAGCCGCGCGTTCGAGCTGGCCGCCTCCGAGGATCTTCGCATCGACGGCGGCTATCGGGAGGGCGCGATCGAGGGGACGGTGACCTATCCGCCGGCGACCCCGTTCGAGCTCGTCGACGAGACCGGCGATCCGGGGCAGCCGGGCGGGCACTTTCGGCTGCGCGACCCCGACGTCCCGCCCGGGACCGGGGCGCCGCCGGTGGTCGACGAGGATCTGAGCGCCGGGGACGTCACCGTCACGCTCGAGCAGGACCAGTCGACGGTCGCCGAGTACACCGGGGGCGACCTGACGCTCGGCACGGAGCCGGCCGACCGCGACGGCGCCTCGCAGGTCCCGACGACGCGCTTCTCGGCCCCCGCCGACGGGCTCGCGTCCGGCGAGTACACGATGAGCGTCGAGGTGACCGACGCGCACGGCAACACCGGCACGCTCGAGACGAACGTGACGGTGAGCGAGTGACCCGGCGGCCGGTCGGGGTGCCGGCGGCCCGCGTCGGGTTCGCCAAGACGCCAAGGACACCACGGCTGCCGGCGTCCCGCGTCGGGTTCGCCAAGACGCCAAGCACGCCAAGACGCCAAGGACAACGCCCAAAACCCGCGACATCCCTCTCCCAACCGGCGGCACCGGCCGGCGGCGAGGCCGCCCGGGTCGCCAAGCACGCCGAGAGGCCAAGAACCCCCGGCGCCCCTCTCCCCACCGGCGGCACCGGCCGGCGGCGAGGCCGCCCGGGTCGCCGCGACCGGAGCGCAGTGAAAAACCTGAAATTCGGCTTTTCAACTGCGTCCGCATGCGGCGACCTCCCGGGAGACGCCGTCTCCCGGACCGGTGCCTCGATCGGAGTGCAGCCTTCGATTGCATGCACCAGCCCGCCGGGAGGCCAACCCCCACGCTCCCGACGTACCTCCCTCCAAACGACGGCACCGGCCGGCGGCGAGGCCGCCCGGGTCGCCGCAGATGGACCGCAGTGAGAGGCCCGCAGTCCGGCCTCTCATCTGCGTCCGATTGCGGGGGGCCCAGCCGGGAGACACCGTCTCCCGGACCGGTGCCGCGATCGCGCGAGTCCTGTCGCGGGTCCGAGAACGGCTTGGCGTCTTGGCGATCTTGGCGATCTTGGCGTAACGGATCCCCGACCGCCGGGAGCCCGAGGCCCCCTTTGCGTTCTTCGCGTTCTTTGCGGTTCGACGTAGTTGTATCCGGACCGCCGGGCGGCCTCCAACCTCGACAGCCGGCCGGGTGACGCCTACAACATCATCGTCCCGCCCGTCGCCGGAGGGACGCCGATCGCCACCAAGAGATGACTTCTGGCCGAGTGGATGCCATGGCTCGCGTGCTGTCTGTCGCCCTCGTCGCCCTGGTGCTCGTTCCCGGGTGCGGGGAGTCGCAATCGGACGACTCCGAGGTTCTCGAAGTCGACGCCGGGGAGCAGTTCGACCGCATCGCGGTGGCCGACGGCGAGGAGCCGTCGAGCGCCGAGCGCCTCGAGCTGGAGGTCGGCGAGTCGGTCGAGCGCAACCGCGAGAACCGGCGGGCGATCCTGGCCATCCTGGAGGGGGACCTGTCGGATCACGAGACCGAGCCGTACGAGGCGGAGCTGGTGCGGTCGGTCGACGCCGAGCTGTATCACGACATCGACCGGGGGCCGGAGGGGCCGAACGCCTGGGTCACCCGGGCGAAGGTCGTCGATGCGGACGGCGAGACGCTGTGGCGCGAGCGGGTCAACTCGTTTTTCCAGTTCGCCGACTTTTTGAAGCTCGCCTTCAACCAGCAGACCTCCTCGGAGTTCAACTTCACGCTCGAGCAGATCCGGCAGTTCGGCAAGGCGGAATACCCCGAGCTGTTCGAGTTTCCGGTGCGGGTCCCGGTCGATCTCGAGGGGGGCGAGGAGTACGTCCTCGAGGTGCCCGACACGGAGGGCGAGTACTACGAGGTGATCCGGCTCGACATCGACGAGCTGGTCGAGCAGGCCGAGCCCCCGCAATACGACGGCCGGGTGCACACGCTCGTCGACAACGGGCCGGCCCGCAGCCACACCGACGTCGCGATCCTGGGCGACGGGTACACGACCGGCCAGAAGCAGGCCTTCCTGGACGATGCCGAGGCGATCGTCGAGCAATTCGAGACGACGCCGCCGTTCGAGCAGCACGCCGATTTGATGAACTTCCACACCGTCTGGACCGCCAGCGAGGAGTCGGGGGCGGGCTTCGATTGCATCCACCGCGAGCGCGACGAGTGCCACCAGTTTCGCGACACGGCCTACCGATACACCTTCCTGATCACGGCCCTCGCCGAGCAGTTCGGCTTCGATTTCGCCGAGGCGTCGACGCGGGTCGGCCTGCCGCTCGAGATCGCCAGGATGTTCGAGGTCGCCGCCCTCGCTGCCTACGACGAGGTGATCTTGATTTCGAACACCCCGAGGCGCTCGGGGTTTGCCTGGATGTACGCCGGGGTGCTGACGGCGTTCGAGGGCGAGCAGGATTTCGCGGACGTCGCCGTCCACGAGTTCGGCCACAGCTTCGGGGCGCTCGGCGACGAGTATTTCATCGACTCGGACCCGTGCTGGGACAACCGCCCGCGGGTGCCGCTGCCGGCGAACATCAGTGCGACCGCCGGGCGCGAGGAGCTGAAGTGGAGCCGGTGGGTCTCCGAAGAGACCGCGCTGCCGACCTCGCCCGGCGACGACCCCCTCGAGCCGGGGGCCTACGAGCGCGCCTACAACTGCCCGGATCTGTACCGGCCGGCCGATGCCTGCAAGATGCGCAACTCGTCGAACGAGTTCGGGGCGGTCTGCGCCGAGCAGCTCGTCCGCCGGATGTACGCCCACGTCGATCTGCTGCGGCCCGGCCACCCGACGATCACCCGCCGCGACGACGGGCTTCGGCTCGAGGCCGGGGTCCGCGGGGACGGGGAGCGCACGACGGTCGAGTGGCGGCTGGACGACGAGGTGGTCGGCGAATCGGCGACGCTGGAGCTGGCGCCGGGGGAGGTGGGCGGCGAGTGGAGGCGCCTCGAGCTGGTGGTCGAGGAGGCTTCGACGTTCGTGCGCAAGGACGACCCGCGGCTCGAGGAGCGGGTCGCCTGGTGGGTGCGGGCGGAGTGACCCGTCAGTGAAGCTCGAGCGGCGCCGAGTCCCACTCGAGATGCCGCGTCTCGACGAAATAGTCGGTGAGTTCGTCGGGGGAGGTGCCCCGGAATTTCGCCGATCCACAGTACCAGCGCGGGTGGTCGGGGCGGACCCGGCAGTCGCCCCGATCGATGGTCGCCTGCAGGGCGTACTGCGGCGACTCGTCCTCCTCGCCGCTCCAGACAGCGAGGGCGGGGACCGACCCGGCGGCCGGCTCGCCCGCCTCCTCGCTCGTCTCGTCGGCTTTGTCGCCGAACGCCATCCGGCAGGCGCTCAACCAGCGGCGGCGCATCTTCTCGTCGCCGGCGCGCACCCCGTAGCCGGCGACCTCGCTCAACGCGCCGGCGGCGGCCGTGGCGACGGAGTCGGTCGGCGACTGGACGAACCGGCACAGATAAAAGATCGCGGCGAGGCGCAGGTCGGTGTCGTAGTCGGCCAGCGCGTCGGTCTCCTCGATGCGCCAGCCCGGCGGCTGGCCGCGGGCCGCGAGGTAGCGGAGCCCGGAGACGAGGATCGGGAGGTCGAAGGTCGGATTGAGGTCGGTCTCGCGCAGGTGCACCTCGGCGAGGTCGAGCAGGTCGGCGCCCTGTTGCGGAGCGACCTCCGCCAGCAGCCGCCGGCAACCGTAGCCCTCGGGGCGGTCGAAATTCAGGGCGCAAAGGCGGGCCCAGCGGCGGAAGGCGGGGGCCTCGGGCAGGAACGTCTCGGCGGCGAAGCCGTAGCCGATGCGCGAGGCGATATGGCTGGCGCCGTCGAAGCTGCTGATGCGCTCCCAGATCCCGGCCAGCTCGTCGACGACCGAGGCCTGCAGGCGGTCGCGCTCCGAGAAGAACACGCGGTACAGGCAACTCCACGGGACGTGCTCGGCGCGGCGGTCGACGATCCGCAGCAGCTCGCCGCGGATCTCGCCGGACAAAAGCTCGTCGGGGCGGTCGCGAAACGCCGCGCGGCAGGCACGCACGGCGATCCGGCGCGGGCCGTGGCGCAGGGAGGCCAGGACGTCGCGTGAACGCCACCGGTAATCGTCGAGCCCCTCGTTTTCGGTGTAGGCAGCGAGGCGGTCGGCGCGGTCGGCGAGCGGGACGTCGCGCGAGGGACCCTCGGGGGCGCCGGTGGCGGCCTCGCGCTCGGTCGTCTCCTCCGGGGCGTGGGCCGCCTCGTAGCGGTCCAGGAAAAAGGCGAGTCCGGCGAGGAGGCTCACCGCCGCTGCGAGGACGAAGATCTCACCGTGCGACTCCTCCGTTGCCTCGGCCTCGTCCGGGTCCGGGACTCGCAGCTTTTGGTCCTCCTCGAACATGGCCTCGCCCCGACCTTCCGCCAGTCTACTCCCCGTCGTCGGTCTGCAGTCGCAACAATCCGCGGGTGTCGTTGGTGTGCCGCTCGCGCGCTCCCTCGACCGTCGGCGCCGACATCGTCGTCGCCATCTGCGGAGCGAGCAGGCCCAGAAACGTGCCGGTCAGCCGGTAAAACCCGTCGGCCAGTCCGACCCGCTCGTCGAGCGCCGAGAATTCGGCCTCGATCGACCACTGGCCGTCCACAAGCAACGGGAGCTTGTCGGCGTAGTCGCGCAGGTCCTGGGCCCCGGTCAGATAAAAGTAGTTCCCGCCGCTCTGGCAGGTCACCTCGGCGTACTCGTCGATCGGACCGGTCCGCCCGCCCGAGTAATCCGGCAGACAGTACTCGGCGTCGGTCTCGGTCACCTCGCCGCCTTCGTCGGGCGGGGAATCGGCGTACAGCGTCGCCGGACGGCAGGTCTCGAAGTTGCCGCAGTCGGCGTCGCTGCTGCAGGTCGGGGCGCCGCACGAGTCGTCCTCCTGGCAGTTGGAGTTGCCGCGCCAGTACGTCGGCAGATCGCGCACCAGATCGGGGTCGATCTCGGCGTCGAGGTGCAGGATGTACAGGCGGATATTGTGCTCGTCGAGCTTGTCCGCCAGCTTCTCGGGGGTGGCGTCGGGATCGTAGACTTCGTTCGGTCCGTCGGTGATGACGAACAGGAACTTCTCGCGGTCCGAGAATCGCTCCAGCCCCAGGTCGTGTTCGATCGTCTCGTGGATCGCCTGATAGACGTTGGCGGTCTTGGGGACGGGGCGTTTTTCGGCGCCGTCGGAGGTCGAAAACGCGCTGTGGCTGTCGATCTGCAGCGACGGCGTCTCGAGGTCACTCGAGAAATGGCCGTTGTCGGATCGGGGGTCGACGGTCGGCTGGGCGTCGGTCTTGTTTTGGCCGCCGAAAAACCAGAACGACACCTGGGTGTTTTCGGGATTGGCGGCGGAGGCGAGGAAGGTGCTGAAGCGGTGGACCGCCTCGCGGTTCATCCAGTCGGGGTCGGTCGCCAACCCCTCGTGGGTGCCGATGCCGGATTCGCCCTGCTCGTCGTATTTCGAGGCGACGATGTTCGGCAGGTTCCCCTCGTACGAGGCCGTGTTGTCGAGGGCGAGGGCGACGATCTGTTTGGAGTGGGGCCGGAAGTTCGGCTCGACGTCGTGGCGAGTCGTGCCCGGGATGAACTCGACGCCGGTCTGCCGCGAGCAATACCGCCGGGCGCCCCGCACGCCCGACGCGCCGCACTTGAGTTCGCCGGGACAGTCGGCGCTCGAGGTGCACGGGGTGCTCGAGACCTCGGAGACGCGTGTACGCCGCGTCGTCAACGATCCCGCCCCGACGATGCCGTCGGCCTCGACCTTCTCGCCGTTGACGAAATCCCCCTCGCGGATCGGAGGAAGCCGGCCGTCGGGGGTGGTGAAGTTCTGGTTGCGCCGAAGCGCGAAGGGCACGCGGTGGCGCTCGCCGGGTTCGCTGCAACTGGCGGGGACGGGGGGATAGACCTGCAGGCCGCCGAACTGCACCTCGCTGCCGGGCGGCCCGAGGTCCCGCATGCCGGCATCGTCCGGCTCGCCCGCATCCGGCGCGCCGGCATCGTCGGTGCCGGCGTCGAGGCTCCCGTCGGTCTGCACGTCCCCGGCGTCTGCGATCGGATCGTCGCCGTCGTCGGAATCGCCCGATCCGCCGGAGCAGCCGACCGCGAGCCCGGCCGCCAGCGCCACGGCCACCACTCCCGCCCTCACTCGACACCCGTCCAACTTCGGCATACGTGTTTGTCGCGTCATCGTCTCTCCAACTGAGCAGCCACTTGTCGTCGCTGCAGTCATACCAAAAACTGTCGAGAAATACACATGGTCGGTACTGCGGGGATACTCGGGGATACTGCGGGAACTGCGGGGATACTGCGGGGATACTGCGGGGATACTCGGGGATACTCGGGGATACTCGGGGATACTCGGGGATACTCGGGGATACTGCGGGAACTGCGGGGATACTGCGGGGATACTCGGGGATAGTGTG
>CAZRLK010000129.1:0-14599 GCA_964600555.1 uncultured Bradymonadales bacterium | reverse complement strand
ACCGCGCGGTGTTTTTCGGAAATCGCGAAGCCGATCTCGAACGGTCGGCCGGCGCCCTGGGCGGACCGGCGCCGGGGGCCCGGAGCCCGGGGAAGGTGACCATCAAGGCGATCGGCCCCGACGGGACGACCCGGGTGTTGGCGGATGCCTACGAGTACGTCGCCGAGCTGGCCGTCGACGAGATCACCCCGAGTCGCCTGCCCGTCGAGGGGAAATCGACGGTCCGCATTCACGGCGAGGGATTCGTCGAGCCGACGGTGGTCGGGATCGGAGAGCGATCGGCACGTCGCGTCGAGCGCCTCGACGATTCGCTGCTACGGGTCGTCGCGCCGGGCGGGGAGGCCGGGCCCGCCGACGTCCGGCTGACGACTCCCAACGAGAGTCGGGTCGTCGAAGACGGAGTCGAGTACGTCGAGCAGATGGCGATCGAGTCGATTGCGCCGGCAGCCGGAGCGAGTGACGGCGGCGAGACGGTGCTCCTGGAGGTGGCCGGGCTGAGCGACGAGGCGACGGTGTATTTCGGCAACCGGCGGGCGGAGGTGCAGGACCTCGCCGAGCGGCGCGGTGAAATCGAAGTCGAGACGCCGGTGCACGCCGAGGGACTGGTCGACGTCTCGGTCGAATCCGGCGACAAGGCGGTGCTCCGGCAAGACGGCTTCCTCTACCGCGACGCGACGACCCCGAGTGTCGCGGCGGTGCATCCGGATTACGGGCCGACGGCAGGGGGCACGGAAGTGACGCTCGTCGGGCGCGGACTCGATGTCGCCGATCCGTCGATTCGATTCGGCGCCGCCGAGGCGACGATTCTCGAGGTTTCGGAGACGAGCGCACGGGTGGAGACACCGCCGGTCGGTTCGCCCGGATCGGTCGATGTGACTCTCGAGTCGGCCGGGAGCGAAGTCGCCCGCCTCGGGGGAGCCTTCGAGTACCGCCCCGACCTCTCCGTCGACGGCGCGTCGCCGGGGGCCGGGCCCGCCGACGGGGGGACCGAGGTGCTCCTCGAGGGAGAGGGCCTGCAAAACGTCGAGCGCGTCGAATTCGGCGGACTCCCGGCGGAGTTCGAACACCTGTCGGATGGTCGCCTCAGGGTGACGACGCCCGCGCACACCCCGGGAACCGTCGACGTGTGGGTCGAGGGGGCAAGTCTGGAGGCGCGACTCGAGGATGCCTTCACCTACGAGAGCGACCTCGAGATCTGGGGGTTCGGGCCGACCCGCGGCGCTGTCGCCGGGGGCACTTACCTGGAGGTCCGGGGACGGGGATTCGTCGGCCGCGTCGATGCGCGGCTGGGGGAGCGCGAGGCCTCGGAGGTACGTCGCATCGACCGCAACAACCTGTATCTGTATACTCCGCCGCACGAAGCCGGAGAAGTCGAGCTGACGGTGGAGGCAAACGATCGGACGGCCACGGGGCCGTACAGCTTCGAGTATTTCAACCCGGCCAGTCGCTACGGCGGCGTCTCGGGCAGCACGATCGAGGGGGCGGTCAACGTCACGGTGATGGCGCAGGGCGCGGGGGCGATCCCGAACGCCTTCGTCATGCTCTCGACCCGTGCCGATACTCCCTATACGGGGATCACGGATGACAACGGCCAGGTGACGATGTCGGGACCGGAGGTGCTGGGGGCCCAGACGGTCACTGCGACCGCCAAGGGCTATTCGTCGGCGACCGTCGAGTCGGTCGATGCCGAGAACGTCACGCTGTTTTTACAGAAGATGAATCCGGAAGACGGCCAGGGTGGGGGCGGAGGCGGGGGACCTCCCTCCGGAACGATTCGGGGCGAGGTGCGCGCCCCCTACAAAATGGCGAATCCCGACAAGCGGACGACCTACGACATGGCCGTCGTTCGGACGACTCAGTCCGAGATCGCGGCGAGCGGATCCGGGGACGGGGCGGTCGTCGTCGAAGGGGGAGACTACGAGATTGAATCGAGAATCGGAGATCTGGCCGTCGTCGCCGTCTGCGGCGCCTACGATCAGGAGACCGAGCAATTCGAGCCGCACTATCTCGGCGTCGAGCGCTACCTCAGCGTCAGCGACGGGGAGAGCTACGAAGCCGACATCGTCTGTGAGATTCCGCTCGAGGAGACGCTCGAGGTGAAACTGCAAAATCCGGTCTTCGCCCCTGAAGGGCCGGATTCGAACCTGGCCGAGGTGTACTGGGATTTCGGCTTCGAAGGGGTCTACAAGAGTCCGACCACCGCCCGGGGCATGGGCACGGTGCTCGGGGTCGACAACCAGCCGGCGCTCGACGGGGCCCTCTCCGATGTCACGTTCTCGGTCGTCGGCGGTAGCTTTACGGGCAACGGGTCTCCCTCGACCCAGACCCAGGTCCACGACGTCTCGAGTGCGTCGGGTCGCGTCGTCATGCCGCCGCTGGTCGATGTCCCGGAGCCCGTCGACCCGCAGCCCGGCGGCGAGGTGTCGGACCGGGAGATTCGCTTCCAGGCCGCCGGTCCTCACTATCCCGACTTTTACTCGATCTATCTGTTGAACCAGCGCGGCCGTCCGTTCTGGCGGTACTTCATGGCCGGCGAGTCGACGACGATCGAGTTGCCCGAATTTCCCGACCTTTCTTTCCTGCCCGCCGATCGACGCCCGGAGCCGTACCACTCGGGGCAGGCTTTTGTCCTGATCGTCGGGATCGATGCCCGAGAGGCCACCTTCCGGAATTTCACCTATCAAGATCTCGCCTACTCGCGCTGGCGCGGTTATTCGACGACCCGCTGGGGAGTCGAGCTGCCGTGATCTCTCCGGCCTGATCGCCTTTCGGATGCCGATGCAGGAACATGCCAACGTTGCCGATCAACGACACGGAACTGTCTTACCGATACGCCGGTCGCGGGAACGAAACGATCGTCTTCTCGCACGGATTGCTGTTCGATCATCGGATGTTCGATGCCCAGATCGAGATGCTGGGGAACCGGCGCCGATGCCTCGCCTACGATCACCGGGGGCAGGGCGAGAGCGGCTTGAGCTCCTCGCCGGTGATCGACATCGAGACGCTGTATCTCGATGCCGTGGCCTTGATCGAGCGCTTCGATGTCGCACCGTGTCATTTCGTCGGGATTTCGATGGGGGGCTTCGTCGGTCTTCGGCTCGCCTCGCGGCGTCCCGATCTGGTCGAATCGCTGACGTTGATGGCCACTCGGTCCGGCCGTGAACCGTTCGTCAACCGCCCGCGCTATCGGAGGCTCAACTGGGCGGCGCGTCTGCTCGGCGTCTCGGCGGTCGTCGACCGAGTGATGCCGCTGATGTTCGGAGAGACCTTTATGCAGCGAGACGATCGGGCCCCGGAGCGGCGGCGGTGGCGGGAGCGACTCGCCGGCAATTCCAACCAGATCTATCGGGCGGTCAACGGCGTCATCTATCGGCCGAGGATCGACCTGGAATTGCCGAAGATCGAGGTGCCGACCCGTGTGCTGCACGGCGAGCAGGATCGAGCAATCGCCCCCGCCGAGGGGCGGCGACTCGCCGAGGCGATCGACGGGGCCGAGTTCGTCCCGATTCCGGAGGCCGGTCACTCGCCGTCGATCGAGCGACCCGACCTGGTCACCGAGACGATTTCGACGTTTCTCGACGGCATGTGACGGCGTCGTACGTCTCCCTGAGCGCCAAGGATTCGAGCGATCAACGAATATCGAGCCGCGAGCCACACTTTGAGCCTTTTTCCCCCGACCTTCGCTCGACTGTACGACCTCGCCGCACTCCTGGTCGCTGCGTCGATCGTCGCCGTCGCGAGCGGTTGTCCGCCGGACGACGGGGACGACGGTTCCGGCGATCGCGGCTGGCGAGAGAGCTTCGAGGCCCACGACCGGGGCTGGTTTTTGAGCGTCGCCGGCCGGTCCGACGACCGCGTCTACGCCGTCGGCGGCGAGCCGGGCGACGGCGCAATGATGGCCTACGACGGCTCCGAGTGGCGGAACGTCGAGCTTCCAGACGAGGTTCCGCTGTTGACCTGGGTCCATTGCTTCGAGGACGGACGGCCCGTCGTCGCCGGCGACGAGGGAACGATCGTGTGGCGGCGCGACGGAGAGTGGGTGGTCGAATCGACGCCGACCGACCAGGACCTGTGGGGCGTCTGGGGCGACTCTCGGGACGACGTCTGGGCGGTCGGCGGCGACAGTGATCCGGAGACCGGGGAGCCGGCGATCGTTCGTTACGACGGCACGAGCTGGTCCGCGGTCGATCTTCCGGAACTCGAGCACACGGACGTCTCTGCGCTGTTTAAAGTCTGGGGGACGGGCCCGGAGAACGTCTTCATCGTCGGTGATCAGGGCCTGGTGTTGCACTGGAACGGCGACCGGCTGCTCGAACAGTTCACCGGCACGAGTTCCGATCTCATCTCGCTGTGGGGGACGGGCCCGGAGAACATCGTCGCGATCGGGGGCCGAGCGCGGGGCGTCCTGGCTCGATGGGACGGCGAGGCGTGGACGAGCACGGAGTTGACCGGATTGCCCGGGATGAACGGCGTCTGGATGCCCGAGCCGGACCGGGCCTGGATCGCCGGCGTCGACGGGTATCTCGGGCGCCTCGATCCGACGGCCCCGCTCGAGAGCGTGGAGACGACGCGCATCGAGACCCGGAAGAATTTTCATGCCGTGTACGGACTCGACTCCGGACGGACGTTCGCCGTCGGCGGAACGCTCCAGAGCCGCGACGGACCGTATTTCGGCATCGCGATGGAGCGCTCCCGGCGGTGAACGGCCGGGCGAGGCGGCTCGAGGTGGCCTCGTTTGCGACGGTGCCGCCGCTCGGTTCGTACGGCGTCGAACGGGGCCACCGGAGTGTTGGATTCGTGAGACGACTGGCGTGAGAGGCGACAACGGAAAGACCATGGACGATCGACCAGAGTTTTCGTCGGGCGGGCCCGAGATCCGCGAGGTGCTCGCTCGGCACGGACGCGTCTTCGATCGGCACGGATGGACGATGGCGACGGCCGGCAATCTCTCCGCGCGGGCCAGCGATACGGAAGTGGTGATCACCGCGACCGGGCGCCACAAGGGAGAACTGGGAGACGGCGATTTCGTCCGCTGCCGACTCGCCAAACTGGCGAGCGACGAAGCAGCCCGCACGAGCTCGTCGGACAGCATCATCCACCACACCATCTACCGGCATCTCGAGCAGGTAGGAGCGGTCTACCACGTCCACGAGCCGCACGCCGTCGCCCTCAGCTCCCGACGCGCGTCGGACGAGTACATCGCTTTCGAGGGCTACTCGATGGTCAAGGCCCTCGGCGTCACCGACGTCCAGGCGACCACGTCCGTGCGAATTCTTCCCGATTGCGGACGGGCTGAGCGGCTCACCGAGCGGCTCGACGACCTTTTCTCGTCACATCCGAACGGACTCGCCGTCCCCGGTATCATCGCCGAACGCCACGGCCTGTACGCCTGGGGGGAATCGATGTTCGAGGCGCGACGCCACGTCGAGGCGCTGGCGCATCTTTGCGAATGTGAACTTCTGAGAGCGACGCACAGGGAGTGACGATGGAGACGCAGGTCGTGCCACTTCGATGGGAGGGCGGAATCGAGGACGGACAACTCGCCATGCTCGATCAGCGCCGACTGCCGGACGAGGAGGTCTGGCTGGAGATGACGACGGCCGCCGACGTCGCCGAGGGCATCGCCGAGATGGTGATTCGGGGGGCTCCCGCGATCGGCATTGCGGCGGCGTACGGCGTGGTGCTGGCCGTGCGCGAGGCGCTCGAAGAGACCGAGGGAGGCGACGAGATCCTCGTTCGGCTCGAACCGGTGTTCGAGCGGCTCGGCGATGCGCGTCCGACCGCCGTCAACCTGACGTGGGCGCTCGAGCGGATGTCGGCGACCCTCGAACGCCACGCCGACCGGCCGCCGGGAGAGCTGCTCGAGGCGGTGTTCCGCGAGGCAGAGGCAATTCGACGGGAGGACCGGGAGAACAACCTCGAGCTGGCGCGCCACGGTGCGGAGCTGCTCTCCTCGCAGGCCGGTGTGCTGACCCACTGCAACACCGGAGGGCTGGCGACGGGGGGGTACGGGACGGCACTCGGGGTGATTCGGGCCGGCGTCGAAGCGGACAAGATCGAGCGGGTCTGGGTCGACGAGACGCGGCCGTACCTACAGGGGGCTCGGTTGACCGCCTGGGAGTGCCTCCAGGACGATCTGCCGGCGACGCTGATCACCGACGACATGGCGCCGCATTTCATGGCCGAAGGGGAGGTCGATGCGGTCGTCGTCGGCGCCGACCGCGTCGCCGCCAACGGCGATGTCGCCAACAAGATCGGCACCTACGGCCTGGCCGTGCTGTGCGACGCTCACGAGATTCCCTTTTACGTGGCGGCGCCGGTCTCGACGATCGACCTCGAGACGGCCTCGGGGGAGGAGATCCCGATCGAGCAGCGAAGCGACCGCGAGGTGACGCGTATCGGCGAGACCTCCATCGCACCGGAGGGGATCGAGGTCGCCCACCCGGCCTTCGACATCACGCCGGCGCGGTACGTCGATGCGATCGTCACCGAACGAGGCGTGGCCCGTGCTCCCTACCCGGAGACCCTCCGGGAGATCGTCGAGCAGTAGGCGACCGATCGACTTCCGGCCGGCACCTCCCCGGGATGCTGCGAGTTGCGCGGTTGGCGGCAGTGGGCGAAATCACGACGAAACGATCCGGGGATGTGCGTCGGTAACATATGGTGGCGGGGGTCGTGCGGTGTCCGAGGGGTTGTCTGGAGGGGACGCCGCCAGTTGGGAACCGTTTGACCGGCGGTCGGTGTCGCCCCCCGTCCGGAAGGCATCGGTCGGGGCGGAGCCTCAGGGCTCCCCGGAGGGCTTAGATGGGGGGGCTGTATCTACCGGGTGCTGCTCCCCTGGCCGAATCTGGAACCTCGGGCGACGGCACTTAGAAATCCGGACGTATTGTCGCTATGCTCGAGGCGGAATCGGCGAATCTCGCATGGCCGTTGGCATGAGTGACGCACATCGACACATCTGGCTGGCGGGTCTGCTGGCGTCATTCCTCGCCGCAGGTTGTCCGCCCGAACGACAGGATCAGCCCGACGACTCCGAACCCGAGCTCGCCGACGAGGTCTACGGCGAGATGGGCGAGCCGATGCCGGCCGCAAGCGACCGGCAGCGGGAGACCTTCGAGCGCGGCGAAAAGGTGGCGCAGCGGCGCTTCTCCCCGCAGGAGGGGCTCGGCCCTACCTTCAACGTCTCGTTTTGTGCCAGCTGCCACGAACAGCCCGTCGCCGGTGGAAGCTCGCCGAGGTACCGCAACTTTTTTCTGGTTGCCAACGAACTGCCCGACGGCACGATCAATTTCCTGGGCAAACAGGGGGTTCACCGGCAGTTCGACACTGGCTCGCCGGCCCGGCGTCCGACCCCCGACGAGGCCGACCTCCTCACCACCCGCAACGCCATTCCCTTTTTCGGCGTCGGGGCACTCGCCGAGATCCCGGCCGAGGAGATCCTCGAGCGGGCCGATCCGAACGACGAAGACGGCGACGGGATCAGCGGCCGTGTCAATCTCGAAGGCCGATTTGTGGGACGATTCGGGCGCAAGGCCCAAACCGCCTCGCTGGTGGGATTCGTCCGGGGACCGCTCTTCAATCACCTCGGTGTCACGACCAACCCGATGCCCGACGAACGCAAGGCGGAACTGCCGGTGCCGAGCGACAGCGATGCCGGCACGCCGGTCTCCCCCGAGCAGGTGCGCGGAGCACTCTTGCCCGAGGAGATCTGCATTCACTGTCAGGCGACCCCCCCCTCCGGCGATCTCTCCGACGACGACGGGGTGGAGGATCCGGAGCTCGGCCAGGAGGCCGTCTTCGATCTCGTCTCCTGGACGATGCTCCTGGCCGCCCCCGAACCGGACGAGCCGACCGAGCGGACCGGCCGCGGCGAACAGTTGTTCACCTCGATCGGTTGTGCCGACTGCCACGTCCCGGCGCTCGAGGGGCCTCGGGGAAGAGTCGAAGCCTACACCGACCTGCTGTTGCACGAGATGGGCGAGGAGCTCGCCGACGGCATCCAGCAGGGGCGGGCGAGTGGATCGGAGTTTCGCACGCAGCCGCTGTGGGGCGTGGCGGCAACCGAGCCGTATCTGCACGACGGGCGGGCCGACACCCTCGACGAGGCGATCCGGTGGCACGGCGGCGAGGCCGAGCGGGCACGCCGAGGCTACGAGGAACTCTCGGAGGAGGAGCAGCAGGCGGTCATCGCCTTCCTGCGCTCGCTCGGCGGAGCCGACCGCGACTCCGAGGGGTTGATTCCCCCCGACCAGTCGGCCCCCTCCGCCGGGGAATTCGGGGGGGCTCAACGTCCCCTCCAGGGCGATGCTCGCGAGCGCTTCCAGCGGGGCCGCCGGCTGTTCGACTCGGACTTCGCCCTCGAAGAGGGCCTCGGACCCGAGTTCAACGGCGACAGTTGCCGGGCGTGTCACTTCGATCCGACGGTCGGCGGAAGCGGGCCGGTCGGCCTGAATGTCACCCGACAGGGGCACGTCGACTCGTCGGGGGAGTTCACCGCACCGCCGGAGGGAACGCTTCTGCCTCGGTTCGCCATCGATTTCGCCTCCAGACCCGCCGCTCACGAGCAGGTAAATACGTTTGAACTCCGTCAGCCACCGCCGCTTTTCGGGCTCGGTTTGCTCAACCGCGTCCCCGACGAAGAGCTCGAGCGCCACGCCGATCCGATGGACGTCGACGGCGACGGAATTGCCGGTCGGGTCTCCCGGCCGCACGATGGTCGGGCCGGCCGGTTCGGCTGGAAGGCGAGTTTTCCGACCCTCGAGGATTTCGTCCGCGATGCCCTCTCGAACGAAAGCGGCCTGACCGTACCCGCCGGCGAGGAGTTCGTCGCCGGACGCACCAGCGACGCCGATGGCGTCGAGGATCCGGAATTCGCCGGCGAAGACTACGACGATCTGTTGTATTATTCGCGCATGCTCGGGCCCCCGCCCGGCGACCGGGCGCCGGCCGACGAGCCGGATGCCGGCGAGGCCGTGTTTCACGAGGTCGGCTGTGCCGCATGCCACGTCCCGACACTGGAGACGACCGGCGGCGAAAAGATCCATGCGTACACCGATCTCCTCTTGCACCGCGTCGCCCCGCCGGAGGCGTCCGGCATCGAGGGGGCCGATGCCGGAATGGGCGAGTTTCGGACTCCGCCGTTGTGGGGCATCGCGCAGACGGATCCGTACATGCACGACGGCATGGCGGGGACCCTGGATGTGGCCATTCGCCGCCATGCCGGTGAAGCGAGCGACGCTGCGGAGGCGTACGCCGAGCTGTCGGATGACAGACGCGCCTCGCTGTTGAACTTTCTTCGTAGCCTGTAAACGGAGATACGAGATGTGGTCGAGCGACGTACGGAATCTCGCTCTGGTGGTGATCGTCGCGGCGGCGGGGCTGATCGGCTGCCCCCCGGAAATCGAACCCGAAGACGACGGCGGCGACGGATGGACCGACGAACAGGCGGATGCCGGGCCGCCATCGTGTCCCGATTTGCCCTCCGAGGCCGACGCCTCGAGCGGCTCGGGGCTGGTGATGGGGCAGTCGAGCGACGATCTCGAGTCCTTCACGCCGTACGCCGAGCGAGAGGCCGAGGTGAAACTCATCCAGGGCTTTCAGGGGGGCTACCACGTCGAGCCGGCGCTGTTTTTGCCCGACCCGCCCGGAGGCGAGTTCCAGGCCGATGTCCACTACGAGGTCCGACGCACCGGCAGTGACGAGCAGCTCAACCAGATCTCGCAGTATCCCGCCGACCACCACGCCTGGATGGACTACTGCGACGGATTGCTGCACCACAGCAGCCGGGTCATCCTCTCGATCGACTCCCCCGGCGCCCTGATCGGCGACGAGATTTCCCTCGAGGTCCGGGTCGACATCGACGGGGAAGGTGAGGTATCGGCGAGCAAGACGGCCACCGTCGTCGACGGCGGCCGACCGTGACTATCGAGACGGAGGCGCGATGAGCGACTGGCTGGAGCGGGTAGGCGAGGCCCTCGAGCAGCTCGACTACCGCGTCGAGCGGCGCGACGAGGAGGTCTACGAGGCGATGCACGAGGAGCGGTGGAACTTCGTGTACACCCCGGATGTCGGCGGGCTGTTGTTGCGAAGTTCGATCGAGGCGCGTGAGGCGGCCTCCGATCTCGAGCTGTACGATCTGATCGACGAGGTGCACGCCGAGGCGGCGGTCTTGCGGATCTATCTCGACGACGACCGCGACCTGGCGCTCGAGGCGTGGTGGCCGCCGCTCTTCCAGTCCGAAGCCTTCGAGATGTTCATCCGGGCCTGGAATCGCGACATCTCGCTCATCGCCCGCCACCCCGATATCGACGAGCTTCTCGTCTGAATGCCCCCCCGGAGGGAGCGATGAATCCCGTCTTGTTTGCGACCGATTTCGCCGACGAATCTCGTGCCGCACTCGGGTGGGCGGCCTCGGAGGCGACGCGCCGCGAGAGCAGCCTCGTGATGATGCACTGTGTCGAAGTCGGCCACGGGCGCGACAACTGGAGTTATTTCGTCCAGCGATCGGGCTACGGCGCCGATCAATTTCGAACCGAGGCGTTCGGCCGCCTGACCGAACTGTACGAGCAGCACACGCCGGACGAGCTCAAGCCGACCCACGTCGAGTACGTCGCCGAGCTGGGCCGACCCGCCGATCGCATCCTCGGCGCCGCCGACGACCAGGAGGCGTCGCTGATCGTGCTCGCCGGAACCACCACCCATGCCCTCGAGCGGCTGATCCTGGGGAGTGTCAGCGAAGAGGTCGTCCGCTCGGCGTCCCGTCCGGTGATGGTCGTGCCTCCGGAGGTCGACTCCGGGCCGATCGAGACGATCCTCGCTCCGGTCGACTTCTCGGCCTGCAGCCGCGCGAGCCTCCGGGAGGCGGCCGAATGGGCGGAGCGCCACGGGGCGACGCTCGTCGTGCTGCATGCCTTCCGGCGCCGGGCCCGCGTTCCGCCGTTCGAGATGACAGACGACGTCGCGCCGCCCGACGAGCAGCGCCGTCGCGCCCGGGAACGACTCGACGAGATGGTCGATGAACTCGACTCCGATGCGCTCGACGTCGAGATCGACTTCCAGGAGGGGGACCCGGCCGAGATCGTCCGACACCGCGGCGAGGAACACCAGGCCGATCTCGTCGTCATGGGCACCCACGGGCGCCGGGGGCTCGAGCGGTTTTTCGTCGGTAGCACCGCCATGAAGGTGTTGCGCGCCGCCCGGCGCCCCGTCGTCACGGTCCGCCACTTCGCCGACGCGTGATCGCCGGCCGGTCGGCCCCCCGCCTTCCGCTCACCGCTGCGCCTCCGTCAGATACACCGAGCACGGCATGTGTTTGACGACCCCGCGGCTGACGCTACCCATCAGAAAATCGCCCATCGCCGTCCGACCCGCCGTCCCCATCACCAGGCCGTCGACGTCGTGGTCCTCCGCGTAGCGCACCAACTCGTTGGTGGGATAGCCGGTGACCGTGTCGGTCTGCCAGTCGATGCCCTCGAGCGACTCGCGGAGGTCGTCGACGAATTGGTCGACTTCCTGGCGCATCCGCTCGATCAGTTCGTCGAGATCCTGGATCGCCCCCTCGTCGAAGGTGTCGATCGGATAGGCCTCGTAGGTCGGCGGCTCGACGACGTGTACGACTCGCAGCTTCCCGCCGTAGGTGCGCACCAGCTCCGCGCCGAGTCGGATCGCCCGGGCGGAGGCATCCGTAAAATCGAGGCCGACGACGAAGGTCGGCTCCTCGCCCGGCACGGGCCGCTCGGGGTGGGCGATCACGAGGTTGCACGGCGGGCGATGGGCGACCTCCTCGGCGGTCGAGCCGACCACCATCCGCGCGAGGGCGCCGCGGCCGGTCATCCCGACGGCGAGCCACTCGGCGTCGTGCTCGTCGACCGCGTCTCGGAGCACCTGTTCGGGCTGCCCCTCCTCGATCGACGAGGCGTAGGCGTCCGGCCGGTGGCCGACCTGCTCGTCGAGCCACTCCGCGATCTTCGCTTCGAACTCCTCGCGGTGCGCCGGCTGCGAGAGTCGCAGGTCGAAATCGAGTACCTGAGGATAGCGCGCCTGGACGGCGTGGACGAGGTGCGTGTCGACGGATTCGCCGGCGTCTTCGCGGCGTCCGGCAAAGTCGAACCCCCAGCGGGCGGCCGGGACCGAGCCGTCGGAGAGATCGGTGGCGACGATGATGTTCATGAATCCTCCTCGGAGCGTCTTGATGTCGGAGACTCGCCTCCAAACGTGACACGAGTGGGGCGGATTCTAAACACCGATCCGCGCCTCTCCAGATCCTGCGCCGAGCGAAGCGCTCGTCTCGGTGGAAAGACCGCGAGTCTCTGGCCGTCTAGCCGAGTTTGTCGCCGAACCACTCCGCGATTTTCGGGTAAAGCACGCGGGGACCCTTGCTGCCGACGACGGCGCCGACGTGTCCGCCCGGTACGGTGACAAACTCCGTGTCGTCGCTGCCCGCCAGGTCGTTGAGCGGGCGGGCGGCTTCCGGCGGGCAGATGTTGTCGTGCTCGGCCGCGATGGTCAAAACCGGCGAGTCGTAGGCCCCCAGTTCGACCCGCCGGCCGTCGACGAAGTGGCGTCCCTCGTACAGGTCGTTGGCCTGGTACAGCTCCGAGATGTAGGTCGCGTAGGCGTCGGCCGGGAAGGGGATGTTGTCGTTGACCCAGGTTTCGAGCACCTGGAACGACTCGACGAACTCCGGGTTGTCGGCCCGATCGGCCAGTGTGATCCACTTCGAGATCTGGCCGGTCGGCCGCAGGGTGACGAAGCCGGTCTGCATCTGCGTCGGCTGCAGGTTGCCGGCAGCGGTGATCGCCTCGGCGTCGAACCACCTCTCGTCGACGAGCGTCGCCAGCAGCCCCCCTTCGGAAAAATCGATCGGCGCCGTCAGACTGACGTACGCCGCAATCTCGTCCGGGTGCAGGGCGCAGTGAATGGCAGCGAGCGTGCCCCCCATGCAGTAGCCGAGCATGCCGACCTCGTCGACCCCGGCGCGGCGTCTGACGGCCCCGACGCAGTGGCGGAGTCGATCGAGGATGTCGTCCCAGCTTAGATACCGGTCCTCGTCGTTCGGAATCCCCCAGTCGAGGCAGTACACGTCGAAGCCCTCGTCGATGAGCGCCCGGACGAGACTCGCCCCGGGCCGCAGGTCGAGCACGTACCAGCGGTTGATTAACGACGGAACCAGCAGTACCGGCGTCCCCTCGTTGCGCTCCCCGTCCGGGTGGCGAAACCGAAAGACCTCGGCGGTACCGACCTCGAAGATGCTGTCGCGGCCGGTCGGCGCGATCGGGAGATCGAGTGCGTCGGGATCGACGTTTTGCATGTACATCGAGGCCTCCTCGAGAAAAGCTCGGGAACAGCTCGCAAACTGCTCGAATACGGCCGGCTAATCGCTCGATTCACCGACACGCGTCGCTCGCCGCAGCGTCTCCGTGGTCATCTCGCGCCACTCGTCGGTGAGGCGCTCGGCGTACCGGAGGGTGCTCTTCGATAGATCGGCCGCCTCGTCGATGGCATCTTCGGTGCGGTCGAACCCCCGCTCCTGCCACGTTTGTATTTGATCGAGCCAGGAGTCGATGCGATCGAGCTGATCCTCCATCGCACGGGTGAAGAACGAAACGGGATTTTGCGCCTGCGAACCGTCGTCGGTCGACATCGGCGTACCTCCTGTCGTGCAGTCGAGAACATACCGCATATCTGTCGCGTTCGAGCCGAATTCTACAGCCTTCTTCGGGATCGTCAAGCTGTTTGTGGTGCGGTGCAACATCCCGGTTGGCTCGGGAGTATCTCGGTTGAAATGCAGGCGAACGGCGAGCTATGTTGCGTCGCGATACGAATCCATGCATTCGCACACGAGAGGAGATGGGCAATGATCACGATCAAGAAATACAGTAACCGACGCCTGTATGACACGTCGGTCTCGAGCTACATCACCCAGGAGGAGCTCGCCGAGCGCATCCGCGAGGGCGAGGACGTCCGGGTCGTGCACGCCAAGACCGACGAGGACATCACCCAGCAGGTGCTCGCCCAGATCATCCTCGAGAGTCGCGGCGCCGCGAAACTGCTCCCGGTACCGCTGTTGATGCGGTTGATTCGGATGGGGGACGACCGACTCGCCGAGTTTTTCGGCCAGTTCATGTCGTGGTCGCTCGAGCTGTACCTGCAGTTCAAGGAGGGGGCCGAGACGATGGGCCCGTACAATCCCTTTGGCAACAACATGTTCTCCGGGCCCGAGGCGTTTTTTCGGATGTTCATGAATCAGACTCCCTGGGAGTCGTCGACGCCCTGGGAGCAAAGCGGCAATGGCGCCGCCGGAAGCACCGGGGACTCGGAGCCACCGTCGGTCGAGGAGGCCGAGACCCCTCCACCTGCCGAGTCCCACCGGGACGGCGCGCGGGAGGGGGACGACGAGCCCGAGGTCGAGGAGTTGCGCGAGGAGATCGACGAGTTGAAGTCGATGATTCGCGAGATGGCCGACGAGTGATCGTCGAGACTCCGAGCTCCCGGTTTCCCGGCGTGCGCGACGCGGACTCGCAGGTGCCGGGGGTTGCGCCAGATCCGGCGCCCGGGACGAGGATCGAAGGCGGGACGAACGCATCCATACGCTCAGATT